>CAXXYJ010000022.1:0-21218 GCA_963664795.2 Chloroflexota bacterium
CCTGTCGAGCGCGGCCACGTACTCGGCCCCGGCGGCGTCGGCGATCGGGTCGACTTCGTCCTCGATGTCGTCCTCGTCGCTCGGCCCGCCGCGCCAGCACCAGGCCGGCGATCGAGGCCGCCATCAGCAGCACCCCGGCCACCTCGAACGGGAGCGCGTACTGATTGAAGATCACGTCGGCGGCGGCGATCGCCGATCCGCCGGCGGCGTCGATGGCCGCGGGCGAGTAGCTCCCCAGCTGCGATCCGCTCGGATCGGGCTGGGCGGCGGACACCCAGGACGGCCTCGATCAGCAGCAGCGCCCCGAGCGGGATCCCGAGCCAGGTCTGGTAGCGGTGCAGGTACCTGGTCTCCTCGTGCTGGTGGAGGTTGAGCAGCATCATCGTGAACAGGAAGAGAACGATGATCGCGCCGGCGTAGACCAGGACGTTCAGCACCGCCAGGAACCCGGATCCCATGATCACCAGCATGCCGGCGACATGGAAAACCACAAGCACCAGCGCCAGCGCGCAGTGGATCGGGCTGCGCAAAAGCACCACCGCCAGCCCGCTGACGACGGCAACGACCGACAGGTAGACGAACGCGGCTTCGGTCACCTGGCTACTTGTTCCAGTGGTGCTTGAAGAGCTGCTGGTCGGAGTCTTCCCACATCTGCATCATCGTGTCGGCGTCGATCACCAGCTCGGAGCGGTCCGGGGTGACGGTGTGATAGGCCGGGGTGACCTGCAGGGCGTCGACCGGGCAGGCCTCGATGCACAGGTAGCAGTAGATGCAGCGGCCCAGGTCGAACTCGTAGCGCTCGACCCAGCGGGTCCCGTCTTCGGCCTCGGAGGTGTCGATCCGGATCACGTCGTTGGGGCAGGCGGTCTCGCACAGCCCGCAGCCCACGCAGGAGAGGAGTCCGGTCACCTCGTCGCGCCGCATCCCGACCATGCCGCGGAAGCGCTCGGCCACCGGGCGCGGCTCCTCCGGATAGAGGTAGGTGATGGGCTTTCGGAACCCGATCGAGAAGACCTTGGCCAGGCCGGTAAGCAGTCCCTTGCCGAACATTTCTTCGCCCTAGCTCCAGATGATTCGCATGACGGTTGCCAGCGCCAGGTTAACGACCCCGGCCGGCAGCAGGATCTTCCAGCAGAACCCCATCAGCTGGTCGTAGCGCAGCCGCGGCAGGGTCCCCGCGCAGCAGGATGTAGAGGAACATCACCACCAGCGCCTTGCCGACGATCCAGAGGATCCCGGACAGGCCCTCGGCACCGGGGATCGTCCAGCCGTGCCAGCCGCCCAGGAAGAGGATCGCGACCAGGAACGAGGACAGCAGCATGTTGGCGTACTCGGCCATGAAGAAGAAGGCCCAGCGCATGCCGGAGTACTCGACGTGATAGCCGGCCACGATCTCGGTCTCGGCTTCGGGCAGGTCGAACGGCACCCGGTTGGTCTCGGCCACCACCGAAATCAGGAATATGAGAAACCCGAGCAGCTGCGGCACTATGTGCCACATGTGCCGCTGGGACTCGACGATGTCGATCAGCGAGAAGGAGCCGGCGTACATCAGCACGCCCAGGATCGCCAGGCCGAGCGAGATCTCGTAGGAGATCACCTGGGCCGAGGAGCGGAGCGATCCGAAGTGCGCGTACTTTGAATTCGACGACCAGCCCGACATCACCGGGCCGTAGGCGTTGAGCGACCCCAGCGCCAGCACGAACAGCAGGGCCACGTTCAGATCCACGATCCAGAGTTCGATCTCGCGGCCCAGCTCGACGCTCGGTCCCAGCGGGATCACCGCCCAGGCGGTGGCGGCCGGCACCAGCATGAAGAGCGGCGCCATCCAGAAAACGACCTTGTCGCCCCAGGGCGGGATGATGTCCTCCTTGATGCCGAGCTTTAGCCCGTCGACGAGGGTCTGCAGCACCCCCCAGGGGCCGACCCGGTTGGGGCCGTAGCGGGCCTGGACCCGGCCCAGGTACTTGCGCTCGGCCAGGACCCAGATCATCGGCGAGGTGAAGAACACGACGAAGAAGACCAGGATCTTGACCGCGAGGATGACGACATCCCAGCCGTCCATTTAGGCCGGACCCGCCTTGCGCAGCGACACCGGGCGCCCGTCCGCCCCGCCCGGGTTAGAGCTTTTCGCCGGCGGCGCCGGTCAGCCCGTCGGCGAGGTAGACGACTCCGGCCGGCACGCGGTCGTCGATCAGCACGTCGACGTCGACCGAACCGAAACGCCGAGCGCAGGACGGCGCCGCTCGCCGCCCGAGATTCCGAGCCAGTCGGCGTCCGAGGAACCGATCTCGACGCACTCGGAATAGATCCCGAAAGGACCTCGCCGCGGCGCAGGTCGCGGTTTCCGGAGAAGAGGTTGGTCTCGTTGGCCAGGACCAGCGGGAGGTCGGCGGTGGGCTGGCGGACCTGGCCGTTGGCTTTCGGCTCCGGGATCTGGACCGGCCGCCGCTGGGCGATGCCGAACGAGTCGAGCTCCTGCCAGAGCCCCGAACTTGAGCGGTGCCCGAACCCGAACCCGACGTATTCGGCCAGGCGGGCCGCGATCTCCCAGTCGGCGCGGGCGTGGCCGGGCGGCGGGACCGAGACCTCGAGCCGGTTGGCGCGGCCCTCGAACGAGATCAGGTGACCGTCTTTCTCGGCCGTGGCGGCGCCGGGCAGGACCACGTCGGCCACCTCGGTCAGGGGTCCCGCGTGGGTGGCCTGGACGATCAGCAGCCGGACGTCGTCGAGCACGGCGGCGTTCGCGGACCCGCCCGGGAGCTGGCTGGCGTCCTCGATTCCGGCCAGTACAGCGCGGTCAGTTCGCCGGACGAGCAGAATTCGGCAAAGTCGCGTCCCCTGCCAGTCGGCGGACTGTTCCAGGCCGTCCCAAGCGAAGACTGGGAATGCGGGTCATCGGCGGGATCGCGCCCCGGCAGGAGCTCCGGTCCGACCCCGGCCTGCCAGATTCCGGCCGCGTTCGCCGTCTCCGGCAGCGGGCAGAGCGCCGCGCCGGTCGCGCTCGCGAGGCGGCAGGCGGCGGCGGCGATCTCGGCCTCGCGGCCCCGCGTCCAGGCGCCGGTGTCCCAGATCAGAAACGCCCGTTCGGCACCCGCGATTTTCTCGGCAATGGCGGCGAGTTCCCCGGCCTCGTTCCCGAGTTCCGAGGCGGCTTCGGCGGTTGGGTTCGCCAGCGCGCCAAGGAACGAAATCTCGTCGCCTGGCTTCAAGCGCAGCGAGGAGCTTGCGAACACGTCCAGTCCGGACCCGACCCGGGTCGCGGTTGCGTAGGTCATCTGGCCCTTGCGCGCGGCCGCCTTCATGTGGGCGGCCAGGACGTTGTGGGTCCCGTTAACGTCGGCTCCGAATACGAGCGCGAAGTCGGACTCGAGCACCGCGTCCTGGTCGGGGAAGAGCGCCGAACTGCCGAGGTGGGCCTCGATCACGTCGGCCGTCCGGGCGAAGCCGGATTCGGCCTGGTAGACGTTCGCGGTGCCCAGGGCGCCGCGGCCAGGCGCGCGAACCGCGTAACCGTCCTCGACCGAGAGCTCGTTGCCGGCCACCACGGCGATCGATTCGGGGCCCTCGCGGCGGGCGATCTCAAGCAGCGAATCGCCTACGTGCTCGATCGCTTCCGGCCAGCCAACTTCTACCAGCTCCCCGCTGCGGCGGATCATCGGCGCAGTCACCCGGTCGGGGTCGTTCACGTGCTCCCCAGCCGAAGAACCCCTTCCCGCACAGGATGCCGCGGTTGGGCTCGGCGACCGGCCGCGCCCTGGCGCGCAGCACCGTGCCCTTGCGCGATTCGAGCTGCAGCTGGCAGCCCACCGAGCAGTGCGGGCAGGTCGTCTGGGTCTGGACAGTCTGCCAGGCCGCGCCTGGTGCTTGAACGGCGGCTCAGGACCGCCCCCACCGGACAGACCTCGACGCACATCCCGCAGCGTTCGCAGTCCATGAACTTGTGCTGGGCGGTGACGATGAAGGACTTGGACCCGCGGTCGGAAACGTCGAGCGCGTGCACGCCCATCTGTTCGTCGCAGACCCGCACGCACCGGTAGCAGAGGATGCACCGGTTGTGGTTGATCATGATCACTTCGTTGAGGTTTTCCTCCGGGAACGCCTTGGAGACGGTCTCGAAGGGGCTGCTCCAGATGTTTAGGCCGAACGTCTCGTCCTGGAGCTCGCAGGTTCCCGACTGGTCGCAGTAGGGCAGTCGAGCGGGTGGTTGCTGGAGCAGCAGCTCGATCGTCTGGCGCCGGATCTGCTGCATCTCGTCGGTGTTGGTCTTGACCGTCATGCCGTCGGCGGCGGGCGTGGTGCAGGAGGCCATCGGGCGCGGCGGCCCGGGCGCGATCTCGACCACGCACATGCGGCAGGCCCCGACCGGTTCGAGGATCTCGTGGTTGCACAGCGTCGGGACGTCGATCCCGATCGATTCGGCGGCCTGGAGCACCGTGAGCCCCTTGGGCACGGTGACTTCGCGGCCGTCGATGGTCAGGGTGACGGTGTCGGCGGGGCGTTTACGGCCATGTTCAGCGGTCCACTTCGCCGAGAACGATATCGATGCTGCCGATGCAGGCGACCAGATCGGCGATCAGTTCGCCCTCGACCATTTCAGAAAGCGAGGAGAGGTTCACGAACGACGGCGAGCGGATGTGGCAGCGGTAAGGGACGCCCGATCCGTCGGAGACGAAGTAGAAGCCCAATTCGCCCTTGGGCGATTCGACCCCGAAATAGGTGTCGCCCGGCGGCGGCGAATAACCCTCGATCACCAGCTTGAAGTGGTTGATCATCGCCTCCATGTCGCCGCGCATGCCAGCCGGCTCCCAGCCCGAAACGCGTTCGATCTCGGGCCAGACGACGTTGGCGTTGTTGGCGTTTACCGGCTCGCCCGCCAGTCCGCGCGCGCGCTCGACCGACTGGAGGATGATGGCCCGCGACTGGAACAGCTCGTTCAGGCGCACCAGGTAGCGCGACCAGACGTCGCAGCCGTTGAACACGGGCACCTCGAAGTCGATCTGGTCGTAGCGGGCGTACGGCTGGTTGCGGCGCAGGTCCCAGTCGACCCCGGACCCGCGCAGCGACGGGCCGGTCACGCCGTAGCTGATGGCCTTCTCCGGCTCGATGACGCCGACGCCTTGGGTGCGCATCTGGTAGATCTCGTTCCCGGTCAGGATCGTGTCGAATTCCTCGACCGTGAAGCCGTTGGCGAATTCCTCGACGTGATCGAGCCAGCCGGGCGGGTCGTCGTGGCGGCCGACCCCGCCGGCGCGCATGTAATTGGTGGTCAGGCGCGCCCCGCAGCCCTCCTCGAACAGGCCCGAGATCTTCTCGCCGCTCTCGGAACGCGTAGAGGAACATCGACATCGCGCCCATGTCCAGGCTGTGGGTGCCGATCCAGATCATGTGCCCGTAGATCCGGGCCAGCTCCATCACGATCATGCGCAGGTAGTGGGCGCGTTCGGGGACCTGGTCCTCGATGCCGAGGAGCTTTTCGACCGCCATCAGGTAGCCCAGGGTTGTTGGCCGGGGCGGCGGTGTAGTCGGTCCGGTCGGTATAGACCATCCCCTGGTAGTAGCGGCGCGACTCGATCAGTTTCTCGACGCCGCGGTGCAGGTAGCCGATGTCGCAGTCGGCCTTCTCGATCTTCTCGCCGGCGATCTGGGCCGCGACCCGCAGGACCCCGTGGGTGGAGGGGTGCTGGGGACCGATGTTGATCATCATCCGGTCGGGCGGCGGGTCGGCCATCCGCGCCGGCAGCGGCTGGTGGGTGCCCTTCATCTGCATGGTCATTGGCCATCACCCCAGAAATCGTCGGGGTCGACCTTGCCCAGGGCGTCGGTCTGGTACGCGTCGATCGGGAAGTCCGGACCCTCGAGCGGGAAGTCCTTGCGCATCGGGAACCAGGGGTACGGCTGCGGCATCAGGATCCGGCGCAGATCCGGGTGCCCTTCGAACTCGATCCCGAACATGTCGTAGCACTCGCGCTCCTGCCAATCGGCGGTCAGGTAGAGGTCCGAGACGGTCGGGGCATTCTGGCCCATCGCAACGTCGGTCTTGAGGCGCCATAAACACGTTCTTGCTCAGCGAGCGCAGATGGTAGACGAGCTCGAATTCCTTTTCGCGCTCGGGCCAGTGGACCACGGTGATCGAGACCAGCAGCTTGAAATCCAGCGCGTCGTCGTCGCGCAGCGATGCAATCGAGCGGTGCAGGTCCTCAAGGCCGACCCTTGCGCTCAGATCGCCTCGGTCGCGCCAGAGCGCGTCCTCGGAAAGGCTCGGCAGCGCGGCGCGGACCGCCGCCTCGAGCTCTTCATCCGAGAGCCGCGGCGTGCGCGCGGTGGGGAGCAGGATCTCAGCGGTCGACAAGGATCAGTCCTCTTGAACCGCCCAGTCAAACACTCCCATCTTCCACGCCACCAGATCGGCCACCGCCAGAAAGACCACGAACAGGGTCATCAGCCCGGCCATGTAGAGTTTTTCGCCCAACTCGGTGAGCGAGGCAAAATGCACCGCCCACGGATAGAGGAATACGAGCTCGAGATCGAACGCGACGAACAGCATCGCGACCATGTAGAACTTCACTTGGTGCTGGCCGCGCGTGTCGCCGGTGGCGGGCATGCCCGATTCGTAGGCTTCGAGCTTGGCGCCGACGTCCCCGGTGGGGCTTTAGCACAGCCGTCCCAACCAGGCTGGCCACCGCAAAAACGGTGATCACGACGGCCATCAGGACCGGCCCTAGGTAATTTGGCAATCAGCTCCCGGCTTTCGCTGCATAAGTCGGTTGCGGAAAATATTCGGTTGAAAGCGCCCGAAATTCTATTCCCAGTCTCGATTGCGATTCTCCGCCTCGCGGGATTCGCAGGCCCGGTTCGGGGAGCCCCTAGAGGTTGGCGTTGACCATCTACTCATATAGATAGAGAAGGCCCAATCCAAGGCCAAGGAGGCGCGGCGCTGCGCGTAGGCGTCGACGTGGGCGGCACCTTCACCGACTTGATCGCATTCGGTGAAGACGGCCCACGGATCGGAAAAGTCCCTACCGCCACCCCGGACCCGAGCGTCGGGGTGATCCGGGGCATAACCGACCTTGGGGGTTCCATCGCCCGAGGCGATCCTGCACGGCTCCACCGTCGCCACTAACGCGCTGCTTGAACGCAAGGGGGCCAGAGTAGGGCTGGTCACCACCCGCGGATTCGGCGACGTGCTGGAAATCGGCCGCCAGAACCGCCCGCGGCTCTACGAGGTCGAACCGCAAAAACCGGCCCCACTGATCCCGAGGAACCTGAGGTTCGAATTGACCGAGCGCACCGCCGCCGACGGGACAGTGCTGGTGCGGCCAGATCCGGATGAACTGGACCGGTTGGCCCGGAGCCTTGCCGGCGCCGGGGTCGAAGCCGTCGCAATCTGCTTTCTCCACTCCTACGCCAACCCCGAGAACGAGCTTTCAACCGCCGCCGCGTTAAGGGAAGCCGGCCTCCCGCGCGTTTCGATCTCGGCCGACGTATTGCCGGAATTTCGCGAGTACGAGCGGACCGCGACCGTGGCCGCCAACGCCTACCTTGCTCCGCCGGTGGAGCGCTACCTGCAGACGCTCGAGCGCGAGGCGCCGGGCCCGCTCTGGATCGTGCAGTCCAACGGCGGACTGCTGACCACCGAGGAGACCAGGCAGCTTCCGGTGCGGACGGTGCTCTCGGGTCCGGCCGGGGGTGTGACGGGCGCGATCTGGGCCGCGGCCGCGGCCGGGTTTTCGGAGGTGGTCACCTTCGACATGGGCGGCACTTCAACCGACGTCTCGCTCTGCCCCGGCGGACCGCTGCACACCAACGCGGGTGTTGTCGGCCAGGTGCCGATCTCCATCGACATGATCGACATCCATACCGTGGGCGCCGGCGGCGGATCCATCGCCTGGGTCGACGACGGCGGGGCCTTAAGGGTCGGGCCGCAGTCGGCGGGTTCCGAACCCGGCCCGGCCTGCTACGGGCGGGGCGGGATACTGCCGACTGTTTCCGACGCAAACCTCGTGTTGGGCCGACTGCCGGCCGGCGTGCGGCTGGGCGGCCGCATGGAACTGGACCGCGCCCGGGCGGTCGCGGCGATCGAATCGCTTAACGGCCAGCTCCCCGGTCCCGCTACGGAGCCGGCCGCGATCGCGGCCGCGATCGTCGACCTGGCCGACGCCAACATGGAGAGCGCGCTGCGGCTGATCACCATCGAGCGCGGGTTCGATCCCCGCGATTTCGCCCTGGTCGCGTTCGGCGGGGCCGGTCCGCTGCACGCCTGCGAACTGGCCGAGCGGCTGCGGATCGAATCGGTGGTGGTACCGCCCCACCCCGGCGTTCTCTCGGCGCTCGGCGCCCTGGTCGCCGACCGGGTCCGTTCCTATTCGCGCACGGTGATGCTGCCCGGGAACGCCGAATCGGCGGGCCGGCTGCGCGAGGGTCGCCGGGGAACTGGCCGCGCTCGCGCGGGGAGACCTTGCCGCCGACGGCGATCCCGAGCTGCACTTCGGACTCGACCTTCGCTACCAAGGCCAGTCGTTCGAACTGACCGTTCCCTGGGACTCCGAATCGATCCCGCATTCGATCGATCTTTTTCATCGCGCGCACGATCGGCGCTATTCCTATTCGCTGCCCGAGCACCCGGTGCAGATCGTTGCCATTCGCCTCGACGGGATAGTCCCAACCGCTGCCCCGGCGCCGGTCGCAGCCCCCAAAGGGCGGGGCGATCCGATCCCGGCGGCCACCGTCGAGTCCCGGTTCGATTCCGGAGCGCTGCCCACCCCGGTGTACGAGCGTGCATCGTTCGGTTCGGGCCACCTGGTCCGCGGGCCGGCGATCGTGGTCCAGGACGACTGCACCACGGTGGTCTCCCCCGGCTGGCAGGCCCTGACGAACGAGACCGGCGCCCTGGTGATGACGCGCCGGACCTGAGCGTGCCCAATCCGTTGGCCGCAAGGCTGGCCGCCGAAATCGGGCAAGGCGGCCCGATCGGTTTCGACCGGTTCATGGGCGCCGCCCTCTACGACCCCGAGTCCGGCTATTACATGGGTGCGGGAAATCCCGAACGGGACTTTCGGACCGCGGTCGATACCCATCCGGTATTTGCGGCGATGCTCGCACGGCGCCTGGATGGGGCCTGGCGGGAATTGGGGTCGCCGGACCGGTTCAACGTCCTGGAGCTCGGTTCGGGAAGGGGCTCACTGGCGGCCGCGGTATTTCGGGTCGCGCGCGGCCTGCCCTGGAGCGGCCGGCTCTGCTGGACCGGAGTTGAAATCGGTCCCGCGCGCCGCCGCGCGGCCCAGCTGCGGTGCCCGCGCGCGCGCTTCGCCGCCGACCTTGGCCAGGGTCGAGCCGCGGTCGAGCGGGGTGGTGTTCGCCAACGAGTACCTGGACGCGCTGCCCTTCAAGTTGGCCCGGCGGGTCGAATCCGGATGGGTCGAACAACGGGTCGGAGTCTCCGAATCCAGCTCGTTCGCGTTCGTGAGGAACCGGCCGGACCGGAGCTCGCCGAATACTGCTCGCGCTGGGGAATGGGATCCCGGTCGGTGGCCGGATCGAGGCCCGGACCGAGTCGGACGAGTTGTTCGCGATCCTTGCGGCCAAGTTCCAGCGGTCGCTGGCGATCTTCATCGACTATGGCGGGAGCGCAGCGCGGGTGCATTCGCAGCGCCTTGCGTCCGGTACCGCGCTTTCCTACCGTGACATGGAGCCGTCCGAGGACCTGCTTTCCAATCCCGGCCGCCGGGACCTGACCGCGCACGTAAATTTCGACGCGGTTTCAGCGAGCGCGGAACGCTGCGGATTCAAGGCGCGAAGCCCTGACTACCCAGGCCGAGTTCCTGATCGAATACGGAATCGGTTCCTACCTTCCCGCCCTGGCCGCCGGACCCGCGGCCGGCAAGGGCGCGCTACGAGGCGGAGCGCGAGGCAATCACCCGGCTGCTCGACCCGCGCTACATGGGCTCCTTCAGGGTTCTCGAGCTTGAACGCGGCCTGGACGGCGGCGGTCCCGGTTAACCGGCGGCGGTGATCTCGGTCTGGCCCAGCACCTCGGCCAGGACTCCGGGCAACCGGATCGACCCGTCCGCCTGCTGGAAGTTCTCCATGATCGCCACCGTCAGGCGGGGCAGCGCCAGTCCCGAGCCGTTGATCGTATAGGGGTGGCGCGTGGGGCCCTTGCCGCCGGCGCGGAAGCGCAGGTTCATGCGCCGGGCCTGGAATTCGCCGAAACAGGAAACCGAAGACACTTCCAGCCAGCGCTTGGTGCCGGGCGCCCAGAGTTCGATGTCGTAGGTCTTGGCGCTCGCCAGCGAAAGAATCGCCGGAGCAGAGCTCCAGCACCCGGTAGGGAAGACCCAGGCGCTTGACCGGTTCGAGCGCATGCTCAACGGTTTCCTCGAGCTCTGCGTAACCGGTCTCGGGACTCGTAATCCTTACCAGCTCGACCTTGTCGAACTGGTGCACCCGCAAAAGGCCGCGCGTTTCGGTCCCGGCGGCGCCGGCCTCGCGCCGAAAACAGGGGAGTCAGGGCCGCGAACTTTAGGGGCAGGGCCTCCTCGGCGACGATCTCGTCGGCGTAGACGTTGGTGAGCGGGACCTCGGCGGTCGGTATGAGCCAGAGGTCCTCGCCTTCGATCCGGTACTGGTCGTCGGCGAATTTGGGCAGCTGACCGGTACCCACCAGCGCCGAACCCCGCACCAGCGCCGGCGGATAGACCTCGGTGTAGCCGTGCTCCCTGGTCTGAAGGTCGAGCATCCAATTCGATAGCGCCCGCTGCAGCCGGGCCGAGAGACCGAAGTGGAGCCAGAAACCGGACCCGGACAGCTTGGCCGACCGCGAAAAATCGATCAGCCCCAGGTTCTCGGCAAGGTCCACGTGATTGCGGGGCTCGAAATGAAATTCCGGCGTCCGCCCGCCGCTTGAAACCGAGACGTTGGCGGAAGCGTCGTTCCCGATCGGGGCGGTCGAATGCGGGGTGTTGGGCAGCTCCATCAGGGCCGCGTCCAGCTCCCCGGTGACTTTTGCGATCTCATCGTCCAGCGGCTTTATGGCGTCCGAGGCGGCCCGCGTTCTGGCGATCAGTGCGTCGCCGTTCGGCCTTGTCGGCGGCGGACCCGATAGAGCGCGAGGTCGAGCGGACCTCGTGTCGTTTCTGCTCCAGTTCCACCAGGATCGCGCGGCGCCGGCGGTCCAGCTCAACTACTAGGTCGACGCTTTCCGGTGGGTAGCCTTTGGCGGCGACACCTGCCCTGACTTCGTCGGCGTTCTCGCGCAGGTAGCGAAGCGAGTACAAGGTCCTACCTGGGGTCCGTGCGAAGTTGCGGGAACAATACGACCTCGCGAAAGTGCCTGGCGCCGGTCACCAGCATCACCAGCCGGTCGATGCCCACGCCCAGGCCGCCGGTGGGCGGCATTCCCTGTTCGAGCGCCGCGATGAATTCCTCGTCCAGCGGCTGGGCGTCGGGGTCGCCGCCGAACTGGTCCTCGAACCGGCGCCGCTGTTCGACCGGATCGGTCAGCTCGCTGTAGCCGTTGGCGATCTCCATGCCGCGCACGAACGCCTCGACCTTGGCGACGTATCGGTCCGACCCGGGAACGCGCCTGGGCCAGCGGCGCGAATTCGATCGGGTAATCGTAGATGAACTTGGGGTTGCTGACTCCCGGTACGATGGCCTGGTCGAGGATCTTGTCGTAGACCTTGCCGATCCCCTGCTCCGGGTCGGCGTCGACCCCGCTGTTTCGGACGGCGGCGGCGAGTTCGTGGGCGTCATCGAAGGATTCGATGTCCAGCCCGGTGGATTCCAGCACGATGTCCCGGAATCTGATGCGCGGCCACGGCGGCGCCACGTCGACCGGCTCCGAGCCTTCGCCCACCTCGACGATCGTCGAGCCGTTCACCGAGCGAGCGACCTCGGCCACCATCTGCTCGGTCAGGGCCATCACGTCGTTGTAGTCGGCGTACGCCTCGTAGCACTCGAGCATCGTAAATTCCGGCCCGTGGGTGCGATCGATCCCCTCGTTGCGGAAGTCCTTGCAGATCTCGTAGACGCGCTCGAACCCGCCGACGATCAGGCGCTTGAGGTACAACTCGTCCGAGATCCGCAGAAAGTACTCGCGGTCGAGCGCGTTTGTAGTGGGTGGTGAACGGCTGGGCGGCGGCGCCGCCGTAGACCGGCTGCAGGGTCGGGGTCTCAACCTCCAGGTAGCCGCGGCCGTCCAGGAACGCACGGACCCGGGAGATCACCTGGGTCCTGGCCTCGAATATCCGCCGCGATTCGGCGTTGGCGATCAGGTCCAGGTGCCGGCGCCGGTAGCGGGTCTCAACGTCGCGCAGGCCGTGGAATTTTTCCGGCAGCGGCCGCAAGGCCTTGGCAAGCAGCTCGATCTTCAATACCCGCAGGGTCGGCTGCCCGGTCCGGGTCAGGAACATCTCGCCCTCAACTCCGACCACGTCGCCCACGTCGGCCCAGGAAAGCGCGGCCGCATGGGCGTCGGCCCCGAGGACCTTGCGCGAGAGCAGCAGCTGCAAACGCTTACCGTCCGAATCGATGTCAGCGAACGCGCCGCCGCCGAACGAAGAGATGCGGGTCAGGCGGCCGGCGACGCGACATCCCGCCAGTTCCCCCTTTTCGTCCCACTCGTCAATCGCTTCGCCGAGGCGGTGCGTTGGCGCAAACCCGTCCGGATACGGGTCTTCAACGGCTTCGAGCTTGGCCCGCCGCTGGGCGATCAGGCGATCTTCGGTGCCGTTCATTCGGGACTGGCGGGGCCGCTGTTCGGGCGCGGTCTACCAGACCCTTAGCACTTCGTATTCGACAGTTCGGCCCGGAGCCTTGAAATTCACCGACTCTCCGGCCTTGGCGCCGAGCAGCGCGCGGGCGGCCGGCGAGTCGTTGGATATCCTGCCGCTGGTCGGGTCGATTTCAGCCGAACCGACGATCGTGAACGTGCGCTCGCGGCCGCGGTCGTCGCGGACCTGGACCGATCCCCCGATGGAGACCTTGGTGGAGTCGTGGCTGTCGATGATGGTGGCGGAATTGAGGATTTCGCGGATTTCTTCGATCCGGCCCTCGCAGGAGGCCAGCTCGTCCTTGGCGATGTCGTGCTCGCCGCCGCCTTCGTGCTCGCCGGAACTCTGGTGCTCCTCGATCCGCTTGGAAATCAGGGGGCGGCGGACCGTAATCAGCTCTTCGAGTTCGGCCTCGAGGGTTTGTTTTCCGGTGGGCGTGAGAATGACCGACGGCGGCATTGGGTATTCCTGGGAATTGGGGATGCGGGCGGGCGAGGGCTGGGCCTTGTCCGGCCGGCGAATCGGAGAAAGATTCTAAAAAATCCGAGTCGGCGGCAGGACTCGCCCTCCACCGCCCCGAGTCGCCCCGGTTCGCCGATTGCGCCCCGGCGGCCGCCCCGAGAGCGCAATCCGGGATTCGCGCCTAAGGGATCGAGGGCCGACGGACCTGGTAGTTGGGCGCTTCCTTGGTGATAAGCACGTCGTGCGGATGGCTTTCCTCAAGGCCGGCTGAGGACATGGTGAGGAACTTGGCGGTCGTCTTTAGTTCGGTGATCGACGCTGCGCCGCAGTAACCCATCGCCTGCCGGAGCCCGCCGGTGAGCTGGGCGACCGTTATCGCCAGCGCGCCGCGGTAGGGAATCTGGGCTTCGATCCCTTCGGCGACCAGTTTCCGATCGCTGCGCCCGTCGTCCTGGGCATAGCGGTCCTTGCTGTAACCCCGGGCCCGCATCGCGCCGATCGAACCCATGCCGCGGTAATCCTTGTAGCGTTCGCCGTGGGTGAGGACGATTTCGCCCGGACTCTCGTCGGTGCCCGCGAACAGCCCGCCGATCATCACCGCATCGGCGCCGGCGGCGATCGCCTTGGCCACATCACCCGAATAGCGGATGCCGCCATCGGCGATCAGGCCCACGCCGTGTTCAGAGCAGACCTGGGCGGCGTCGCTGATCGCCGTAATCTGCGGCACGCCCACGCCGGCCACGACCCGCGTGGTGCAGATCGCCGAAGGCCCTACTCCGACCCGGATGCAGTCGGCACCGGCGGCCACCAGGTCCGCGGCCCCGCCGGACGTGGCCACGTTGCCGGCAATCACCGTCGTCGGGACGTTGGCCTTGAGCCAGGCGGTCATGTCCAGGACCCGGCGACTGTGGCCGTGGGCGGTATCGCACACGATCACGTCCACGCCCCGCTCGACCAGGGCGGTCGCCCTCTCCCTGGCTTCGTCGCCCACACCGACGGCGGCGGCGACCAGCAGGCGTCCCCGGTCGTCGAAAACCGCGTTCGGGTACTGGCGACGCTTGGAGAGGTCCTTGACCGTGATGAGTCCGCGCAGGTTGTCGTGGCCGTCGACCACCAGAAGTTTCTCGACCCGATGCTGGTGAAGGATCGCCTCGGCGTCCTCCAGCTGGGTGCCCACCGGGACCGTGACCAGGTCGTCGGAAGTCATCAGGTTGCGTACCGGGGTGCTGCGGTCGTTGCAGAACCGGATGTCGCGGTTGGTCAGAATCCCACACAGCTTGCCGCGGGAATCGGTAATCGGGACTCCCGAGATCCGGTACCGCTGCATCAGTTCAAGTGCGTCCTCCAGCAGCGCGTCCTCGCCCAGCGTCACCGGGTCGGAAATCATCCCCGATTGCGAGCGTTTCACCCGATCGACCTCGGCCACCTGGTCTTCGATCGAAAGGTTGCGGTGGATGACGCCCAGGCCGCCCTCGCGGGCCATGGCGATCGCCAGTTCGGCCTCGGTGACCGTGTCCATCGGCGAGGAGATCAGCGGGACGCTGAGTTCCAGCCCCTCGGCGAGCTCGGTACCGACGTCGGTGTCGGCGGGCATCACGTCCGATCGCGCCGGCACCAGCAAGACGTCGTCAAAGGTAAGCCCTGGTTCAATCGAACGACCGGAAGGCATCAGCAATCGATCCCGCTCTGCGAAAAATTTCGTAAAAAAGTCGACCCGGGTCCGCCGCGATCCGGCGGCGGCGTCGCGGCTCCAGCGGACTGGATATTTGTATCTGGGTCGATCGCCATCCGCACCGTTTAGAAGTAGATTCTGCGGTTGTTAATCAGTGTATACGCGCCTGGGTTCAGCAGGCGGCGATCACCGCAACCCGGTCCAGCCCTGCAGCGTCTTTCAGGGTCCGCTCGTAGCGCAGATTCGGAGCCGCGTCGCACAGGGTTCGTACGCCATCGGCCTGGTCGAATCCGATTTCCAGAATTACCCGTCCGCCCGGTTTCACCGTTGGCGCTTTCAGCAGTCGCGCGATATGATCCAGTCCCGATTCCTCGGATAGCAGCGACGATCGCGGCTGGGCGCGGACCTCGCCGGGCAACTCGGGGTCAACGTCCCTACTTATATAAGGGAGGTTTGCAACGACGAGATCGGGAACACCTGCCAGCGGGGGTCTGCAGATCCCCGCGGCGGAATTTGATTTGCCCGGCGACCCCGTGGAGTTCGGCGTTCGCCCGCGCCTTAGACAGCGCGTACGCCGAAATGTCGCTCGCCCAAATGACCGCGTCCGGCGCGTGCCTGGCGATTGCGATCGCAATCGCCCCCGAACCGGTGCCCGCCTCGTGCACGATGGCCCTCGCCCGGGCGCTCCCCCAGGTCAGGTCAGGTCGCTGCGGCGCGCCCAGATGCCCCAGCACCGCTTCGACCAGGGCCTCGGTCTCCCACTTGGGGATGTAGACGCCCGCGCCCGATGCTCAATTCCAATCCGAAGAATTCGACCGAACCGGTCAGGTAGCGGACCGGCGTCCCTGCGACGCGCCCGAGCACCAGCGACCGGAATCTTGCCCAGGCGAGCTCCGGCAGCGGCAGTTCGCGGTTAAGCAGCGTCCAGTGGCGATCCCTGCCCGCCGCATGAGCCAGCAGCAGCTCGCAGTCCCGACCGTGACCGGTCTTTCCGCCCCGTTCCAGGACGGCGCTCCCCCAAGCAAGGGCGCCGGCGACGTTCACGCGTCCTGATCCTGGCCCGCCAGCCGTTCGGCCAGGTCGGCTTCCGCAAGCTTTTCGACCAAGTTCTCAAGGCGCCCGTCAAAGATCGATTCCAGGCCGTGCACCGTGTAACCGATCCGGTGATCGGTCAACCGGTCCTGGGGAAAGTTGTAGGTCCGCATCTTCGCGCTGCGATCGCCGGATCCGATCTGGCTGCGGCGGTCGGCCCCCCGTTCGGCCATCTGCCGCTCGCGTTCGCGGTCGAGCAGGCGCGAGCGCAGGATCCGCATCGCCTTGGCCCGGTTCTTGTGCTGGGACTTTTCGTCCTGCATGGAAACCGTGATGCCGGTTGGCAGGTGGGTTATCCGCACCGCCGAGTCGGTGGTGTTCACCGACTGCCCGCCGTGCCCCGAGGACCGGAACACGTCGATTCGAAGGTCTTCTTGGTCAATCGAAATTTCGACTTCGCCGGCTTCAGGCAGCACCGCCACCGAGGCGGCGGACGTGTGGATGCGACCCGAGGACTCGGTGACCGGTACCCGCTGCACCCGGTGCACGCCGCGTTCGAACTTGAGCTGCCGAAAAGGGTTCTTCCCGCGCACCGCGCCGATCGCTTCCTTGACGCCGCCGGTCTGTGACTGGTTCAGTTCCAGCAACTCAAATTTGAGCCCGCGACGTTCGCAGTAGCGCTCGTACATCCGCAGCAGGTCGCCCGCAAATAGCGCGGCCTCCTCGCCGCCGGTACCGGCGCGGATTTCGACGATTGCATCGCGTGAGTCCATCGGATCGCTGGGGGCCAACGCCTGGTTCAATTCGCGATTGAGTGTTTCCAGTTCTGCCTCCAGCGCCGCGCATTCGGCCTGGGCCAGTTCCCGGATGTCGGGATCGTCGTCGGATTCGGCCAGCGCGCGGTTGGAGGCCAGTTCGGATTCGGCCGCGGCCAGGCGGTCGATCAGCTCCACCTTGCGCGAGAGATCGGCGTATTCGCGGCCCAGACTGGCCAGCCTTTCCGGCTGACCGGCCGCCTCCGGGTCTGACAGCTCCAGTTCGACCTGCCGGTGGCGCTGCCGGATCTGCGGAAAACGGTCGGCGCTCATCGTGCCGACGCCCCGGCGGGATCGCATTCATCCGGTTCGCCCGATCTCGGAGCCTTCGGGAATTCGATTAGCAATTCGCGGTCCGAACCTGAGAGCACCGGGGCGATCGCCGCGATCGCGACTTCGCACTGCCCAAGGTCCGGGTGCCGGGTGGTCAGCCGCTGCAGCCAGATTCCGGGCGCGGCCAGTGCGGACGCCCAGCCGCTTTGCCGGTGGGCGGCCAGAAACCTGATGACTTCGTAGGCGAGGCCGGCGGCGATCGGAATCATCACGATCCGGGAACCGATCCGGATCCAGAAGTCGGGCCGCCCGAGCAGGGCGAAGACGACGATCGAGATCAAGACCACCGTCAGCAGAAAGCTGGTCCCGCAGCGCGGGTGGAACCGGCTCTGGGAGATGACGTTGGCCGGGGTGAGCGGCACTCCCGCCTCGACGGCGTTGACCGTTTTGTGCTCGGCGCCGTGGTACTGCAGGGTGCGGTAAATGTCGGGCAGGAACCCGATCACGCCCAGGTACCCGATCACGATCGCCACCCGGATGCCACCTTCGATCAGGTTGCTGACCGTGCTGGACTCAATCCAGCGGTCCAGGAGCGCGGTGATTCCAAGCGGCGCCATGAAAAACAGCACCACTCCCAGCAGCAATCCGAAGGCCATCATCGCCCCGGTCCAGAAATCGACCCCTTCGTCTTCGTCGTTTTCCGACTCGGGATCGACGGTAGCCATCCGCGCCGAGAACGCAAGCGCACGGGTGCCGATCGCGAACACGTCCCAAAGCGCGGCTATGCCGCGCGCGATCGGAACCCGGCGAAATGTTCGGGCCAATCTGCCGGGGGAGATCGACGCGTCGCGGACCACGATCGATCCGCTCTCGGCCCGAACCGCGGTGGCCACCGCGTTCGGGCTGCGCATCATCACGCCTTCGATGACGGCCTGTCCCCCGTATGCGGGCATGGTCATTCACCCATTCGGGTCGACGAGGTCGGCAGCGCCGACCAGCCAGCAGTCAAGCAGTCGCTGCGTACCGGCAACGACGCCGCGCCGACGCGACTGGATTTAGTCCTCGGCGCCGTCTGAATCCAGCGCCGGCTCTTCCGCAACTTCCGGGGGCGGGGCAGGGTTTCGCCGGCCCGCTTTTTTCAGCCGCTGCTGAAAGCGCTCCACCTGGCCTTGGGTGTCCACCAGCCTCTGGGTGCCGGTGAAGAACGGGTGGCAGGTGGAGCAGATTTCGATCTGCAGCCGCTCGACCGTGGCCCGGGTCGTGAACGAGTTTCCACAGTTGCAGGTGACGTGGGTGTCGTACAGCTTGGGATGGATGTCGGTCTTCATGGGAAATTCTGCGAGTCGGTTTTGGTCATTGACAGATATATGGGGAGCGCGATTTTATTTCAATCGCGCGCGGCGCCGCAGTTGCCGAAGGGTTCATTCGTCGATTCACGATGGCACGGCCGCTGCCGGAAGGAGGTACACCGCCTGGCCGGGCTCGAACTGGTCCGCAAATCAATCGGGGTGCAACGCGCCCGCCGCGATTCGGCAATCCAATTCAGGTCATTGATTGAAGGATTAATCGCGGCGTTGCCCCCGACCCTTGGCTTTCGAGGCCTTCCTGGCGCCCACATACAGCATGAGGCCGGTCAATGCCGCCAAGGCGGCCAAGGCGATTAACTTCTCGGCCCGTTCAAGCAGGAGGGCGGAGGCCCCGAATGAAGCGCAGAGGAGAACGTAGACAATGGATACCTGCGCGCGCGTGAGTCCCGCATTAAGCAGACGATGGTGCAGGTGCTCGGTGTCGCGGCTCATGATTCCGCGACCACTCAGACGTCGGCGCACTATCGTCCAGGCCACGTCAAGGATCGGAATGCCCAGTACCAGCAATGCGGTGCCGATCTTGGCCTGACCCAATATCGCAAGGGTCCCTATGAGGAAACCGAGCAGGTTGGAGCCGGAATCGCCCAGGATCAGCTTCGCCCGGTGGGCGTTCAGCGGCAGGAAGCCAGCGACTCCGCCGGCCAGGGCCAGTCCAAACAGCACCAGCGCCGCGTTGCCTAGCTGGGCCGACAGCGCGGACATGATCAGCGCCGAAACCAGCACCACCCCGGGGGCCAGTCCGTCTAGTCCGTCCAGCAGGTTCACGGCGTTCATCATCCCGACCAACCACAGAATGCTCAGTACGCTCCCGATTGCCACGTCCAGTTCGAGCACGCCGCCGAGCGGATTGCTCACCGCCGCAATCCGAATCCCGAAGGCCGCCGCCGCGACCGCGACCAGGCACTGGCCGGCCAGTTTGCCCAGCGGCGGGATGTCCCAGAGGTCGTCGGCCAGCCCGATTCCAGCGATTGCCGTCGCGCACAGCGCAATCCCCAGCAGGGGCAGGGGGTGCGGTCCGGTCAGGAGCAGCGCGAGCAGTACTGCGGGGAGGATCGCGATGCCGCCGAACCTGACCACCGGCGACCGATGGATCCGGCCGGGGCCGGGAAAGTGCAGCGCATTGACCCGCCAGCCGATTCGGACGGCGGCGTGCGAGAGGCCGAAAGCAATAAGCGTCGCCACCAGAAAAGCGGTCAACGCCAAAGCGGTCAACGATTGATCTTGGAGCACCTGGACTGCCGCTAACTTAGGCGCAGGAATTTCTTCAAATAGAATCCCACACGCTCACATTTCCATGGGTGGGCAAACTTTGCAATATTTGATCTACGCGCCAGTTCGCCGGTTGCAGGCCAAATCAAATCCATCGCGGTCGTTCCGGCCGCGGACCGCCGGCGATCGCCTGTAAGGAAGAAGATGTCGCACGTAACTCTTGAGAGCAAGGAATCGTTTGAAGCCGGTTTGAGACGATTCAACAAGCGCGTCCAGCAGCACGGGATCCTGACCGAGTCGCGTCGGCGCAAATACTTTGAAAAACCGAGCGTGAGACGCAAGAAAAAGCAGGCCGCCCGGGCGCGCAAGGCCCGCCGGGCGGCGATCAAGGCGGCCCGAGTCGCAAATTCAGAGTACGCATTCTGAAACTTGCACTCCGGGCGGCCCCGGCGCAGTAACGCGCGGGGCGGGGTAGAATCCCCAAATGCATCCGCATCGAATCCCGGCGGATTCTTCAGGCGAGTAACAACCTGTTGCCTGGCAGGGTTAACATATACGACGATAGGCAACGCGAATGGACGGCCCTTCGCCGCATGCGAACGGTCGTTGACATCTATCGCACCATAGGACCCGCCAATGTGGCGTGTCGCAAAAGATGGAGGTCGTTTTGACTCTTTCCAATCGGATTTCTTTAGCCGGCGCGGTCTCATTGCTGGTGGCGGCCGCTCTGGCCATTTTGGTCGCGGCGATCGCGCTCGCGCCCTCGCGCCCCGCCTCGGCGCAAGCAAGCGCCGATACGTGCAAGGTCTCGCCCGTGATACTTGACATGCTGCTGGCGCGGTATGGCAAGGACTCGGCGTTTTGCGACAACCTGGACCTTTCCGCGGATGCGTCGCCGGCGGCGGTTCTTGCCGACGGCGAGGACGCAGACACCTGGGACCTTTCAGGCAAGAGCCTCTCTTCGTTCGCCATCACCGATGACGACGCGAAATACCTGAAAGCGATGACTGGTACTGCAAATGTCACCGAAGCCGGGGTCAAGTACATCGACCTGACCGACAACCCGCTGTCGGTGGACGACGTGAGCTTCAAGAACATCCCGAACGCGGTGGCTGTTAAGCTGACCGCGGCGTCGACCGTCAAGGGATTCCAGCAGGCCGATTACACGGTCACAGAAGGTGCGGCAAGTTACATCTCCGCCGCCTTCCCTGACGTGCTCACCAGTTCGAACACTCACCTCCAAGCCACCGTCACCTTGAGCGGAGACGTGACCGACGATTTGAATGAGGCGTTGCCTAATGGCAGTACCGACGGCATCGACAGGGACGAACTCGTCCTCTTCGGAACCGGAACCGATAAATCGAGAACGCTGGACGCGAATTCAGACAGTAGCTCCGTCATTTACTACTGGCCCATCACCGTCAAGAAGGACAACGAAAACGACCCTGATTGGGCGATAACGCTCACGATCAGCGAGGACTCCGGCATCAAGCAAGACGATGACGATGATCCGAGCGATGCAGATGCCGCAGCGGTCAGCCTCGCCATCGACTCGGCCGAGGTCACGATTCTTGACGCCGACAAGCCGGCAATCGAGGTCTGCGACCGCAGCGAAGAC
>CAXXYJ010000023.1:0-45723 GCA_963664795.2 Chloroflexota bacterium
CGTACTCGGCCGCGACCAGCGAATTGACCGTCAGCAGCCCCAGCGAGGGCGGCGTGTCGATCAGGATGAAGTCGTAGTCCTCGTCGACCGCGCGCAGCTTGTCGCGCAACCGCATCTCGCGCCCGATGCGCGAAGCCAGCGCGGTCTCGACGGTCGTCATGTCCAGGCTGGCCGGGACGATGTCCACCTCGATGCCGGAGGCGTCCGAAACCCGCAGGATCGGGAGTTCGCGGTCGCGGTCGATGAGGGCCTGGGTCAGGGTCTCCTCAAGATCGCGCTCGAGCCCGAAGGCGGCCGTCAGGTTCGACTGCGGGTCCATGTCGACCAGCAGCACCCGCATTTCGTCGCGGGCCATGGCAACGCCTAAATTAGCGGTCGTTGTGGTCTTGCCGACCCCGCCTTTTTGATTGGCGACCGCAATTTTTGTTGCCAATGAAAAATCGCTCCCAAAATGCCCGACGCCACATCAATTCACAGATTCGCGCCAGCCGCCGCAGTTGACAAATCGATGTTATCACCGCACTGGCAATTTAAGGATTTGTAATTACATACTTAGCATTCGCGATTAGCTGCCGGCACGGTCCCCATATAACCTGTCGGTTGACTCGGCGAGAGCCAATCGTCCGACACGCCCCGAAGGGAAGGATCCGCTTGCCAGGCACGGCTACCGACTTCCCGGTCCGCATCTGCGGCGGCGATCGGCCGCTTCAGGTTTCCAATCCGGTGCTGACCGCTTCGGGAACGGCCGGGTTCGCCGACGAGCTGGCCAAGGTGAGCGACCTGGCCGCCATCGGGGCGGTGGTGACCAAGACCGCCACGCTGCGGCCGCGCGAGGGCAACGCCACCCCGCGCACGGTCGAGACCCCCTCCGGGATGCTCAATTCGATCGGTCTGCCCAATCCCGGGCTGGCGGGGATCGTGCGCAGCTACCGGCGCCGCTGGCAGGCCATGCGCCCGGCGGTCGTGGTCAGCCTGGCCGGGTATTCACTGGATGAATTCGCCAGCCTGGCCAGGATGCTGGAGGGCGTGCCCGGAGTGGACGCCATCGAGGCCAACTTCTCCTGCCCGAACGTGGCCAACGGACTCGAGTTCGCAACCGACGCAGGTCTGCTGGCCGGGGCCGTCGCCACGATCCGCGAGAACTGCTCGCTGCCGCTGCTGGCCAAGCTCTCGCCGAACGTTGCCGACATGCGGCCGCTGGCGGTGGCCGCGCAGGCGGCCGGGGCCAACGGCCTCACGATCATGAACACCGTGCTCGGCATGAAGATCGACCTGGCCGGGGGCAGACCGCTGCTGGGCGGGGTGTTCGGCGGACTGTCCGGTCCGGCGATCCGGCCGCTGGGGGTCCGCTTCGTTTTCGAGGTGTACCCCGAGGTCGACATCCCGATCGTCGGCGTCGGGGGTATCGCGGGGCTCGAAGACGCCTTGGAATACATCCTGGCCGGTGCCGCCGCCGTCCAGCTGGGCACGATTAATTTCGTGGCCGCCGACCGCGCCGCCCAACTGGCCGAAGGGATCAGGCGGTACTGCGAGGAGGTCGGCGTCGAATCGCTGGCCGAGATCGTCGGGCGGGCCCACCGCGGCGGGTAATCAACCGGAAAAGAGGATGTTCACCAGCTCGCCGTCGGCCAACTGGTAGTCGCGCCCCTCGCGCCGCAGGCGACCGAGCTCGCGCGCCCGCGCCGGTGAACCCAGTTCGATCAGTTCGGCCCCGGCGATGACTTCGGCCCGGATGAATCCACGCGCCACGTCGGAATGGACGGCGTCGGCCAGATCGTACGCGCTGGCCCGGGGCCCGATCGCCCAGGCGCGCGCCTCGCGCCGGTTGGCGGTGTAGCAGGCCCGGATCGCCAGCGCGCGGGCGGCCGCGGCCAGGACCCGCTGCGAAACGGGACCGCCGGTGATCCCGAATTCGGACAGCAGCTCCGAGCCCAGGTCCGGCTCCAGTTCGGCCGCCTCGGCCTCCAGCTCGGCGCTGACTCCGACCAGCGGCCAACGGCACCGCGCCCGCAGCCCGGACCAGTCGCCCGCCGCCGAATCGGCGGTGTTGGCCACGACCAGGAACGGCTTGCCGCCGAGGAATCCGAATCCGCGCAGCAGGTCCCCTTCGGCGGCCTGGAAGTCGAAACCGGCGAGCGAACCGCCGCCGTTGAGGTGTCCCTCGATCCGTATGAATAAATCCCGTTCGCGCTCCAGCCGGACGCGCTCGATGCGCGGCGCCCTCGCCAGCTCGGCCGCGATGCGCTCCAGTCTTCGTTCGGCCAGTCCCAGGTCCCAGAGATTGAGCTCATCGCGCAGGGCGGCGAGGGCCGAGTCCAGCGCCGCGCCCGGCTCCGGATCGGCATGGAGGCCCAGCACCAGCGCCAGCGCGTCGAAAGGGGCCAGGTTCCCGAACCATTCGGCCTGCCCGTGGGCCGCGCCGAGGCCGGCCTGGCAGTCGACGAATTCGAACCGGACCGGGGTGGACGCGGCCGACCCCAGCAGCTGCGCCAATTCGTCCAGCAGCGGGTCGGCCAGCGCGACCCGTCCGTGGTCGGCCGCAAGGCGGGCCGAGAGGTTGGTGCGGTGGCGGGAATCGGGCGCCAGCGCCCGCAGCAGCTGGCTGCGGCCGGAGCCGGGGGCCCCGACCAGGGCGATGCGGGGCGTGTCGTAAATGGCGCGCAAGCGGCGGGTCCGAAGGATGGTTCATGCTGGGCCGGAACCGCCCCTACGCTTAATCTCTAGGGACGGTTGATCCGATTCTTGCTAACTGGCTCGCCCTAAGGACCGCTCATGGCAGGCAGAGTCGCCTTCATCGGCGCCGGTGCGATGGCTACGGCCACTATTCGGGGCCTGATCCAATCCGAGATTTGCGACCCCGGTTCGATCCAGGCGTGCGATCCGCTGCCGGCGGCGCGGGAAGCGCTGACCGAAGACACCGGCGTACAGGCGTTCGCCGAATGCGGCCCCTGGATGGCCGAGGCCGATACCGTCATCCTGGTGGTCAAGCCGCAGCACCTGGAGCAGGCCGCCGCCCAGGTCGCCGAGCACATAAACGAGAGCCAGCTCGTGATTTCCTTCGTGACCGGGGCGCGCCTGAACTCGCTGACCGCCCACCTCGGCCACGAGCGGGTGGTCAGGGCCATGCCCAACACCGCCGTTCAGGTGGGGCGCGGCTTCACCGTCTGGACGGCGTCGAGCGCGGTATCCGAAGCAAGCCTTGCCAGGGTCCGCGAAATCCTCAACGGGCTTGGGTCCGAGCTCTACACCGCCGACGAGCACCACATCGACATCGCCACCGCGGTTAGCGCCAGCGGTCCGGCCTACGCGTTCCTCCTGCTGGAGTCGTGGACCGACGCCGGAGTTTTCCTCGGGCTGCCGCGCGACGTGGCCCAGAAGATGGCGATGGAAACGATGGCCGGTTCGATGGCCCTGGCCAATGCGACCGGGGCGCATCCGGCGGTGCTCAAATCGCAGGTGACCTCGCCCGGCGGGACCACCGCGAGGGCGCTGCAGGTGTTCGAGGAAGGCGGGATCCGCGGACTCTTCGGGCGCGCCATCAGGGCCGCCCACGAACAGTCGATCGACCTCCAGACCTAGAAGTCCGGCGGGCCGGGGCCTAGCCGAGCTGGCCGGCCCCCTTCAACCCTTCCAGGCTGGCGCGGACCGCGTCAACCGTGTCGTCGATGTCGGAATCCTCCATCGCGGCCGAGAGCATGCCGCCGTGCGATCCAATGTGCACGCCGTTCTCCAGCATCAGGCAGCCGAACAGCTTGCTCGGGCCGGCTCCGGCCGAGCCGTACTCGCCGTTGAAGGTGATGTGGAAGAAGGAGTGCGAACCGTAGGACCCGCCCGGCACGCCGGCCTCGGCGAAGGCGTCGTCGATGCCCTTGCGCAGGCGGTCGCCCAGCCGGTTTAGCCTGGCGTGGATCTTGCCGTCGGCGATGTACTCGAGCACCGCCGCGCCGGCGGTGGCCGAGAGCGGGTTGCCGTTGTAGGTGCCCGGGTGGGCGATGCGCTGCCCGCGGTCCCACACCGAATCGCCGCGGTATTCCAGTCGTTCCAGGAACCGGGCCTGCCCGGCCACCCCGGCGCCGGGGAATCCGCCGGCCATGATCTTGGCCATCGTGGTCAGGTCGGGGGTGATTCCGAACTCTCCCTGGTAGCCTCCGGGCCCGAACCGGAATCCGGTGACCACCTCGTCGAACACCAGCGGAATGTCGTGGGCCGCGGTCAGCTCGCGCAGGCGACGGACCCATGCCAGTTCGGTCGGTCGCCAGCCCCAGCTGCCGCCCGACGGCTCGAGGATCACGCCGGCGATGTCGTCGCGCGAACCCAGCGTGTCGGCCAGCAACGCTTCATCGTTGACCGGAATCGCAATGACCTGGTCGCGCACCGCCCGCGGGACCCCGGCCGAGGTCGGAATCGCAAACGGTTCCTCGTAGGCGACGATCGCGTATTCGTGCCAGCCGTGGAAATGGCCCTGGAACTTTAAGATCTTGTCGCGGCCAGTGACCGCGCGGCACATGCGCATGGCCATCATCGTGGCCTCGGTGCCGGAAGAGAGGAAGCGGACGAACTCGGCCGACGGGACCAACTCCAGGACTTTTTCGCCCCAGGCGATCACCTGCTCGTGCGAGGCCCCGAAGTGAGTGCCGCGGGCCAGCTGCTCGCGCACCGGGTCCAGGATCGCCGGGTGATTGTGGCCGAGCAGCAGCGCGCCGTGCCCGACTATGTAGTCGATGTAGCGATGCCCGTCGACGTCCCACTTGTGGGCTCCCTCGGCGCGCTCGACGTACACCGGAAACGGGATCGAGATCCGCATGTCGTGCTCGACACCGCCGGCCAGCACTCCCGCGGCGCGTTCGGCCAGCGCCGCGCTATGCGGGCGGGCCGCCGCGTAGTCGGCAATGATCTGCTCTGAGTTCCTGATTGCGACCGCCAACTATCACCGTCCTGTCCCGATATTCGGATCCGCTCCCCTGGCTCGATTGTAGAAAGCGCGGCCAGTTTCGCGCCAGCGCGCAAGCGGGCCCATAGACTGCGCCATGGGGACCGGAAAGCAAAACGTTCACCTGGTCATCGGCGACCGCGACCAGCGCATGCAGCAGGTCGTCAAGGGCCTGCTCGGTGATTCCGCCGAAGCCGCGGACCTGGACCGTCTCGACGGGCAGGAGGCCGGCCTGGAGGATTTCTCGACCGCGTTCTTCTCGCTGCCGTTCATGGGCTCGGCCCGCCGGTCGGTGCTGGTCGAGAACCTCCCGCCGCCCACCCGCAGCGGTCCGTTCTGGCGATGGCTGGCCGAGAACCTGGAGCGGCTGCCGGATACGACCGAAGTAGTCCTGACCGTCAGCCTGGACGGGATGGCCGGGCGTGAGCGCTCCGGGCGCATCCGCGCCGCCCAGGCGCTGGAGTCGGACCGCCTCAAGGTCCACGTCCTGCCCTCCCTCACCGGCGACATGCGTTCGGGCCAGAACGCCCACCGCTGGGTGGCCGACCTGGCCCGCCAGGGCGGCGTGACCCTGGACCCGGAAGCGGTCGAACTGCTGCTGCGGCAGGCCGAACTGGACGGGAACGTCCTGGCCCGCGAGGTGGAAAAACTCTCCGCCCTGGTCGGGTTCGAGGGGCGCGTTTCGGCCAGCCACGTGCGCTCGGTCGACCCGCTGCCGGCGCACGTGGTGGTCTGGGATTACATCGACGCCGTGGTCGCCGCCGATCCCTCGCGCGCGGCGGTGCTGCTGGCCGGTCTGCTGGAGGAAGGCGAGGCGCCGGAGGCGCTGATCGCGATGCTGGCGGCGCGGGTGCGGCAGCTGATCACGATCCGCAGCCTGATCGCCTCAGGCGCCGATTACGGCGCGGTGGCCAGGCGCGCGCGGACCTCGCCGGGCATGGTGCGCCGGGCGGCGCCGCAGGCGATGGGCCTGGGCGAGGCCGATCTGCGGGCGATGCTGGCGGCGATCGTGGACCTGGACGAGCGCTCCAAGAGCGGCCGCCTCAGCCTCGGCGGGCTGGCGGTCGGACTGCAGACCCTGACGGTGCGGTTCTGCTACCGGTCCTTCCGCAACTAGACCGAGTCCGCTAGGCGCCGAAAGCTTTTGCGAAGGCGGTCATGAGGCGCGACTTGCGCCGGGCGGCGTTGTTGCGGTGAAGAACGCCCTTGCCGGCGGCCTTGTCCAGCTGCTTTACGGCCTCCGCGACCGCCCCGGCGGCGGCTTCACGGTCACCGCCGGCTATCGCCCGGCGGGCTTTGCCGACCAGGGTGCGGGTGGTGGTGCGGAAGAACCGGTTGCGCAGGCGGCGCGCCTGCTGCCGGCGCACGACCTTGGCGCGCTGGCGCTGCATCCGCAGATTTCGGGGCGATGGCATAGAGGGGCGGGTGAGAAAGGGAGTCGGGCGGTGCCGCCTGCCGTTGATCAGGGGGCGGCGCGCGCAGAAGGATTATAGATGGGCTGAGGGTCCGCTCCCACCGGCGGGACCGGGTTTTCGGGCGGTCCGGGGCGGTCCGTCGCGCAGTTTTCACATCAGAGCGCGACCGCGCGTCGAAAGTTGCCCGCGACCCGCACGCCGGGGTCGTCGGCCGGACGGCGCTCCGGATTGTGCTGGCGGATAATTCGCCGCGCGCCCGTAGCTCAGCGGATCAGAGCACTGGTCTTCGGAACCAGGTGTCGGGGGTTCGAATCCCTCCGGGCGTACCCGGCCGCGGCTCGATTGCTTTGCCCGCCCGGCCGCTCCGGCGCCGGTCCGGGACCTGCGCGCCCGGCTTGCCCGCGATCGGGCATGGCGACAAACTTGGAATGGATCCAGTCTCGATCAGGCCCGGGTGGGCCGCAGCCGCCCGCCGCGATCGCATGAACGGCCAAACGGTTGAACCAAGTCGACTTTCCCTCCCAGCGCCCGCTGCTGGTGGCCCACCGCGGCGGGGCCGGACACCGGCCCGAGAACACCCTGGCGGCGATCGAGCACGCGCTCGAACTCGGCGTCGACGTCATCGAGGTGGACGTGCGCTGCAGCTCAGACGGCAGCCTGGTCCTGCTGCACGATGATGCGCTGGAGCGAACCACCAACGGTTCGGGCCTTGCCCGCGCGCACGCGGCCGAGCACCTCGCCGGACTGGACGCGGGATCGCATTTCGGAGCGGGCTTTGCCGGCCAGGGGGTGCCGGACCTGGATGCGGCCGTCGAATCTGGTCGGGGACCGCGCGGGCTGGGATTTCGACCTGAAGGACCGCGCGGCGGTCGACCCGCTGCTGGCGCTTATCGACCGCGCGGGACTGCGCGAGCGCTGCTGGCTGACCGGCATGGGGATCGAGGATGCCCGCCGCCTGGCGCCGCGGCGCGTCCGCACGCTGCCCATCCTGTTCCCGCATTCGGGCCAAGCCTCGGTGCTCCTCGCTCCCGCCGCGCTGGCCGAGACCGCGGCGGCCCTGGCCGAAGCCGGGGCATGCGGCCTGAACGTCGACCACCGGCTCATCCGCGGACCCGAAATTGCCGAAGCGCTCGCGGCAAAGGGGCTGGCGCTCTGGACGTTCACCGTCAACCGCGCCGACATTTATCGTGAAATGATTGCCGCCGGGGCGGGAGCCGTCTGCAGCGACTTTCCCGGTGATATACGCGGAGTCGCGGACGGGAGCCAATTGCCATGATGCGCCGGTTGATCTTTGCGTTCCTGCTGGTCCTGCTGGTCGCCTGCGGCCCGGACGAATCGGCGCCCGAACCCGCGCCGGCGACCGCGGCCCCAACCGTCGAGGCCGCCCCTCCCGAGCCCGCTTCCGCCCCGACCGAAGCCCCGGCCACGCCCTCGCCCGAGCCGGCCGACGAGCGCCCCAACCGGCCGCTTCCGGACGAGGAGGGATCGCTCCTGGATCCAGGGATCGCCTGCGTGCCCGCCGACCCTGAAGAGCTGGAGGAAGCGCCGGCGTACGCGGCCAGCCTGCCTTTCTCGGACCGAGGGGTGCCTGACCGCGATCGCCCTTCCCGACCGGCGCGAAGTCCTGCTCGGCGCCGGCGGAGAGTACGTTCCGGTACACACCGCCCGGCTGGGCCCCGGTTCGCAGATCCTGGCCCCCTTCGCCGGTCAGATCGAGTTCCGGAACATGCAGTCGGACCTTCCGCCCGGATACCACCTCTACGGCGCCGGGTCGCTGCGCATAACCATCCGCCCCCAGGGCGAGGACGGGCAGGGAGTCGAGCACAATCCCGTCATTTACCTGTACGTCCCGGGCGACTCGGAACTGGCCGCCGAATTCGCGGATCGGCCCGGCGCATCGGCCGGGGCACTCGTTCAGCGCCGCCAGTTGATCGTCGAATCGCTCGGCGACTCGGCCCTGGATCCGGAAGGCGCCGATCTCGACCTGGTCATCTTCTACGAGGCCGACCAGCAGTTCGTCGACATCCTGGCCCCGGGGTCGGAGATTTTCTGGGTGGGCGGGGCGCCCAAGGTCTGAGCCGCCGGGCCCCAAATGGACATGGGCGACGGCGTTTCCGCCATCGCCCATGCAAGTTGGCTGGTTGGCTAGCGCACTACACGGCGCTGGCTTCGTCGTCGAATCCGCACGCCCGGTGCGCCCCGTCGCAGAACGGCTTGTTTTCAGACGCTCCGCAGCGGCAGAGGGCTATCGCGTCTTTTTCCACCGGAAACGCATTGCCCCCGGCGTCCACCAGCTCGATTGAGCTGGCGCCTTGCACCAATAGCGGCCCGCGCCGCGAAACGGTAACTTTCACGTCAGCCATTTGCGCTCCTTTGCAGGGGTTGGTCGGGCGAACTTGATCCGAAAACGGCTCAGAGGTGGAGCACGACCATCTTGGTCTCGGTCATCTCCTCGACCGCGTAGCGCGGCCCTTCCTTGCCGTGGCCGGAGTCCTTGACCCCGCCGTAAGGCATCAGGTCGGTTCGCCACTGCGTGCCGAAGTTGATGTGCAGGTTGCCGGAATCGACCTCGCGCGCAAAGCGCATCGCGTTACCGATGTTCTCGGTAAAGATCGCCGCCGAAAGCCCATAACGGGTTCGGTTGGACAGGTCGATGGCCTCGTCGATGGTTTCGACCGGGGTGACGCCGGCCGCCGGTCCGAACAGTTCGTCGCAGGAGAACTGCTGGGCGGGATCGATGTCGGCCAGCAGGGTGGGCTCGACGAACGCGCCTTCGCGTCCGCCGCCGGTCACCAGGCGACCGCCGTCGGTGACCGCCTGCTGAATCCACTGCTCGACCCGGACCGCGTCGCTCTCGCGCACCAGCGGGCCCATCGCGGTGCTCTCCGAGCGCGGGTCGCCGTATTCGATCTTGCTCACCGCGTCGCCGAAGGAATCGACGAAGTCGGAGTAGATCGAACGGTCGGCGTAGATCCGCTGGGTGGAAATGCAGACCTGGCCGGCGTTGGAGTAACCGGTGGTCAGCAGCGCCGCGTTGACCTTCTCCAGGTCGGCGTCGGGCATGATGATCACCGGCGAGTTCGAACCCAGCTCCATGGTCACGCGCTTGATTCCGGCGGCCTTGGAGATCGCCTCGCCGACGTCGCGCGAACCGGTGAACGAGATCTTGCGGACCCGCGGGTCGGAGGCCAGCGCGTTGCCGACCACGCTCCCGCCGCCGGTTATGGTCTGGACGGCCTCGGGCGGAACGCCGGCCTCGAGCATGATCTCGCAGAGCCGCAGCGCAACGACCGGGGTGTCGGAGGCCGGCTTGTTGATCACCGCGTTGCCCGCCGCCAGCGCCGGTCCGACCTTGTGGCAGACCAGGTGCAGCGGGAAGTTGAACGGGGTGATGGCGGCCACGACGCCGCAGGGGACGCGGATCGTGAATCCGAACTTGTCGCGAACGCCCGGTCCGCCTTCCAGCGGGATCACCTCGGAACCCAGCCGCTTGGCCTCTTCGGCCGACAGGTAGATGATCTCGGCGGCGCGGGCGGCCTCCACGCGCGCCTCGTTGATGATCTTGCCCATCTCGTGGGTGATGGTCTGGGCCAGGTCCTCGGCGCGCTCGACCATCAGGTCGGCCGCGCGGTGGAGCAATTCGTAGCGTTCGAAACCGGTCATCGCCGCCATCTTGCGGGCGCCGGCCTCGGCGGTCTGGATGGCGCGGTCAACGTCCGCGACGGTCGCCGCGGGGACCGTCTGATATACGGAGCCGTCCCAGGGCGAAAGCACCTCGAATTGGTCCGATCCTTCGGTCCATTCGGCGCCGACATGCATCTTCATCACGTTCGGATTCCTCCTAGTTCGGGAACTCCCAGAGTCGCATCTACCGCCAAGCCGACAGCCCGCGAATACGGTCGCGGCTACCGCCCTTGGCGCTGGTCACACTGCCAAAGAATAGGCTCCCCGCGCGTTGCGGCGTGCGATCTATTTGCCAATATTGGCCATGCGGCTGAGAGTTTCGCTGATCATCGCCGGTGGACTGGCGCTGTTGCTGCTGATCCCGGTCGCGGCAATCGTCGGCCTCGGCGTCTACGGCGCCGCCCAGGGCGGTCAGGCGCGCGGGGAGACCGCGACCGGCGCGGCGATAACCATCCTGCCGGCGACCGGCCAGCCCGGCACCCAGGTCACCGTCAGCGGCGAGGGCTGGCAACCGCGCGAACCGATCGATCTGCTTCTGGTCGTCAAGAAGCCCGACCAGCCGCCCCTGAACCTGACCCTGGGCTCGGTCCAGGCGTCGCGCAGCGGCGAGTTCGACATATCGCTGGTGATTCCGCCGCTGGCGTTCGACGGCGCCGACGAGCAGGCCGAGGTCCACGCCAACGGCGCCGCCGAGGATCCGGAGCTGGCGTCGGGGCTGGCGACCGCCGAATTCGAGGTCGAGCCCTACCCGACCCGGATCGCGGTCCGGGTGACCGACGGCGGCGCGGCCGAGATCCAGGGCGCCCGGATCTCGGTCAACGACCGCTTCGGCCGGACCGCCACCACGGTCGCCACCGACTCAGCCGGCGTGGCCACGATCGTCGGTCTCTCACCGGGGGAACGCGACCTCACGATCCGCGCGCTGGGCTACTTCCCCACCCGGCTGTCGATGACCGTCCCCGACAGCACCCCCGAATCGCCGGAGCCGATCGACGTTGAGCTAACCGCGTCCTCGGGCCAGCGCCTGGTGCTTCCCCACCCGGACAGCCCGGGCGGGGGCCTGCTCACCTATGTCGAGTTCGATCCGGTCGCCGGCATCGCGGCGCCGTTCACGTCCACTACCACCCTTCCGGAAGGGTGGATTACCGACGTGCCCAATCCGGGCTTTAGGATGTTCTTTCAGCTCCCGACCCGGGTGACGCGGCCGAGCGAACTGGACACCGTGCTCGCGGTCGCCAACCGGATCAAGGGTTTCCAGAACACGCAGCCGGCGCGGGTCGTCTACGTGGGCAGCAACGACCGCGCCGGGATCGTATTCGCCACCGACGACTCTTACTGGCGCACGCAGTCGCTGTTCCTGATCGACCGCGAGGACGGCTCCCTGATCCGCAGGGTCCCGTTCGGGCCCGAGGAGCTGGACCCGATGATCTCGCCCGACGGATCGCGGGTCTACGTGGTCGACTGGTTCATGCGCGAGATCGACGTGATCGACGCGCACACCGGCCGGCGGCTGGATCAGCTGACCGGGCTGCCCCGCTTCACCCGCGCGGCGCTCCTGCACCCGAGCGGCGAGAAGATGTACCTGGTATCGGCCCTGGACAACGAGCTGCGGGTCTACGACCTGCCGACCGGGGTGGTCACCCGGACCTTCGTTAAGTTGGATGGAGTGACGACCCTCTGGCTCGCTCCGGACGGGCGTCACCTCTACGGGGCCAGCTATTTCTCATCGGAGGTGACCAGGGTGGATCTGCAGAATCCCGGAATCGTCGAGCTCGCCCCGCTGCCGGAACCGGTGGAATGGATTTGGTCGGCGCCCGGATCCGAACTGCTCCTGCTCGGGAGCCGCGGCGGGCAATCGGTGCAGGTCCTGCGGATGGAAAGCCTGGAATTCGTGGCGCGCGAGGTGTTGCCGGCGGCCAGCTCGCCGGATCCGACTTCCTTCGGGGCGCGCTACCTGACACCGGCCTAGCGCCGGCGAGCGGTCCAAGCCCCGGGTAGCAGCCAAGGACCCGAGCGTTGCGAACCCGAACCGCCGTCACCCTGGCCGCCGTCCTGGCCCTGCTGTTGGTCCTGCCGGTGGCCGCGATCGTGGGGCTGGGGGTCGCCGGGGGAGCCCAGGGAGGCAGCGTCAGCGCGGTCTCGGCAACCGGGCAGGGCCTGCGGCTCATCCCCGCCGGAGGGCCACCGGGATCCGAGATCACGGTGTTCGGAAGCGGCTGGAATCCGCGCCAGCGGGTCCAGCTGAGCCTGGAGCTGGCCGCCGGGCGGCCGGATCCTGGGTCGGACCTGGCCATCGGCCTGGGCGAGATCGTCACCTCGCGCTCGGGCGAGTTCGAGGCCGTCGTGGCCCTGCCCGCGATGGCGATCCGGCCCGAGCAGGAACGGGCCTTCATCGGCGCCGGCTATGCCGACGGCGGCGGCCGGGTGGTGGCCGGGTTCCTGATCGAACCGCCGGACAACCAGCTGGAAGTGGCGATCACCGCCGGCGAGAGGACCGGATCGGGGGTCCAGGTGCTGGTCAGCGACGCCTTCGGACGCGAACTGGCGCGCGGGCGCGCCGACGGTGAAGGCGTGGCGAGCTTTAGCGGGCTCCCGCCGGGGCCGGTCGAGATCAAGGCGCTGGCGCTCGACCACCGCCCCTTAAGCGCGTCGGCGATGCTGGGGCTGGAGGGGCAGGTCGAGATTCGCATGCGGCTGGGCGAACCGGACCCGCTGCGGCTGGTCATCCCCGATCCGGACAACCCGCGCCGGTTCGTGCTCGCATCGATCGAGATCGACCGCCGCTCCGGCCTGGTGGCCGACCGCCAGCGGGTCAGCGATCCGGACGACAGGCGGCGGCGGCCGGTCGCCTTCGTCTACCAGATCCCGCGCGCCGGTTTCGAGCAGCCCGCGCTGGCGGCGATCAACGCCGCCTCGCGCCAGATCTCCAACTACTTCTACTTCAACTCGGGGTTCGTTCTATACCTGGGCACCGACGGGGCGCACGAGTACGTCTTCGCCCACGACAACGCCTTCCGGCGCCGGCGCGTGCTGTTCGTCTACGACCCGGCCTCGGACCGGCTGGTCCACGAGATCGAACTGGACGCGCGCGACCTCTCCCCGCTCATGGACCCCAGCGGATCGCACGTCTACGTCTTCAACTGGCGGTCGCGGACCCTTCAGATCTTCGACACCGCCGACCAGATGTCGGCCAGGACCATCCACGATCTGCCCGAGTACATCTCGGCCACGACCCTGGACCCGGCCACCGGAACGCTCTGGATGAGTTCGGCCCTAAACGACAGCCTGATCCCGCTCGACCTGGCCAGCGGCGCCGTCGGCGATGCGGTCCCGTTCGCGCCCGACCTGATCACCCTGACCTACGACCCCTCGCGCAACCGCATCTACGGCGTCAATTACAAGAACCCCAGCGTCGCCATGATCGACCTGGACACCGGCCGGGTGCGGTTCGCCGACATAAACAGCCCCGCGATGTGGATCTGGCCCGACGCCGAGGGGCAGCTGCTGTTCGCGGCCACCGACTTCGGCAAGGGACTGCAGGTCCTGGACAAGGACACCCTGGAGACGGTCCAGCTACACCACTTCGTCCCCGAGCCCGAACCGGACCCGGACGAGGGTCAGCCCATGTTCTGATGGACCAGCCTGGCGGCGCGGTTCAGGTGGCCGGTGTCCAGGACGGCGTGCCGGGCGTTGTGCAGCGGCTGGGCGCGGCCGCGGCAGACCTCGTGGAAGTGCATCAGCTCGAGCTTGAACGATTCCTCGTACGACGCCTGCACGGTCCGGGCGATCACCGCCCGGTCCCGCATCTCGCGGACCTGGAAGCGGGTCGGGGCCGAGGGATGGTACGGCGACGGCCAGCTGGCTTCGAGGCGCCTTGATCCTCCCACCGCCACCAGCGCCTGGCGGTAGTCGATCAGGCCGTGGTTGAAGATCCAGCTCTGCTGGACTATCACCTCGCCCGGGTAGCGCACGGTCATCGCCACGCAGCGGCCCCGGTCCCAGGCCCGGGCGTCGATGATCTCGGGACCCTCGCCGAGCAGCAGGCGCAGCGTGTAGGTCTCGTGGATGCAGGAGCCGTGCAAGGTGAAGAACGCCTGCGCCATGGCCTCGTCCGGGGACGCCCCGATGACCGATTCGATCTGGCCCATGACCGGGTTGGTGTCGTCCAGCAGGCTGGTCGCCCCGCGGGCCCAGTCGGGGGTGTCGTCAAAGCTCCGCACGTCCAGGTGGGCGTAGGTCTCGGTGTTCTCCGGGTTGCAGATCTGCAGCGAGACGTAGTCGAGCCGGTCCCAGGCGGCCAGCTCGCCCCGGATCTCCTCTACCGCCGGGTCGAACGCGACCGAATATCCCATCAGCAGGCGGGCGGATGATTCCGCCTGCGCCATGGCCACCGCGCGGGCGTTTTCGACCGTGTAGGTCAGCGGCTTCTCGCACAGGACGTGGCGGCCGGCCGCCAGCGCCTCGATCACGACCGCGGCGTGGTCGCCGCCGCTGAGCACCAGGACCGCGTCCAGGTCCGGGTCGGCGATCAGTTCCCGCTGGTCCCGGTATCGGCGCGGCACCGCGTAGCGGTCGCCGATGTATTCGAGCAGCGAGGGCGAGAGATCGCAGATCGCCCCGATTTCGAACCGGTCGTCCAGTTCGCGCAGGTAGGGCAGGTGCATGATCTGGGCGATCGCGCCGCAGCCGATCACCCCGACGCGGATTGGCGGCATCGGACTTCCTCCCGCTTGGCCAAAAACCTGGGCGGTGCGCGCCCGGGGGCGGGCCCGCCAGCCCTTTAATCTAGTTAGGAATTGGGCCGGGCGCGACCGCGGCGCCCGCGGCCTTGGACCAGCTGGGAACTTGCCAACATGAACGCGATCCAGATTACCGCCTTCGGCGGCAGCGACGCCCTCGCCTACGTCGACCTCCCCGTTCCCGAGCCCGCGCCCGGGCAGGTCTTGATCGAAGTCGCCCACGCCGGCGTCAACTACATCGACACCTACCACCGGACCGGCCTCTACCCGCTCGAGCTGCCGCTGGTGATCGGACTCGAGGGCGCCGGGACGGTGGCGGCGGCGGGCGAAGGGGTGACCGACCTGGATGCCGGCGACCGGGTGGCCTGGTCCTCGGTGCCGGGCTCCTACGCCGAGTACCTGCTGGCGCCGGCGGCGCAGGTGGTCAAGGTCCCCGAGGGGGTCTCGCTGCGCGATGCGGCGGCGGCGATGCTGCAGGGGATGACCTCCCACTATCTGTGCACCAGCACCTACCCCTTAAAGGACGGCCAGTGGTGCCTGATCCACGCCGGCGCGGGCGGGGTCGGGCTGCTGCTGACCCAGATGTGCAAGCTGATCGGAGCGAAGGTGATCGCCACCGTCTCGAACCCGGCCAAGGCCGAGCTCTCGCGCGGCGCCGGCGCCGACGAGGTGATCAACTACACCGAGTCCGATTTCGTGACCGAGGTCAAGCGCATCACCGACGGCCGGGGCGTGGCGGTCGTCTACGACGGGGTCGGCAAGTCAACCGCGATCGGCAGCCTGAAATCGCTGGAGCGGCGCGGCCTGCTGGCCCTGTTCGGCAACGCCAGCGGGGCCCCGGACCCGATCGAGCCGCTGCTGCTCAACAGCCTGGGTTCGCTCTACCTGACCCGCCCCTCGCTGTTCGATTACATCTCCACGCGGGCGGAGTTCGAGCGGCGCTCGGCCGACGTGTTCGGCTGGATCGCCGGCGGCAAGCTCGACCTGCGGATCGAATTCGAATACCCGCTCGCCGAGGCCAAGACCGCCCACGACATGCTCGAGGGTCGCAAGACGACCGGCAAGGTCCTGCTCAACCCTTAGCACGGGTGGGCCGGAAGGGCGCCAAAACTTCCGCCCGCGGTTCCGGCGGGCCTTAAATTGGGTATGGCCTGCCGAATACGAGGGCGATTTGCATGAATTTTGTGGTGGTGGTTTCCGACACCCTGCGGCGCGATCACGTCAGCTGCTACGACGACCAGCCCGACCGGTGGGCGTCGGGCGGCCGGTGGAGGGTCGAGACCCCCAACATCGACCGCCTGGCCCGGATGGGGGCGCGCTTCGACAACTACTTCATCTCGTCGTTCCCGACGGTCCTGAACCGCCATGAAATGCTGACCGGCCTGCCGGTCTTCACCTACCACGAATGGGCGCCGTTGCCGGCCGACGAGGTGACCCTCCCCGAGTACCTGGCCGACGCCGATTACCGGTCGATGCTGGTCGCCGACACCCCGCACATCTTCCGGCAGGGTTTCAATTACTCGCGCGGGTTCAACGCGTTCGACTGGGTGCGCGGCCAGGAAAACGACGCCATCCTGATGGATCCGCCCGATTCGGACATGGTCCCCCCGTTCGACGTGGAGAAGATCCGACCCAGCCTGCATTCCTGGCGCAACCACTCGCGCTCCACCATCGCCGCCCGCCAGGAAGAGGACTACTTCGCGCCGATGACGTTCCGGCGCGCCTCGAACTGGCTGGAGCGCAACCGCGGCAACACGCCGTTCTGCCTGGTCGTGGACACCTTCGACCCGCACGAACCATGGGATCCGCCGGACTGGTACGTGGAGAAGTTCTACCCGTCGATGCGCGAGCGGATGACCTTTCCCGCCTACGACCACGTATCCAAATTCCTCAATCCCGAGGAATTGCTCTCCGCGCACGCGCACTACTGCGGCGAGGTCGTCATGGTCGACCGCTGGTTCGGACGCCTGCTCGACACGCTCGAGTCCCTGAACCTCATGGAGGACACCGCGGTAATCATCGTCTCCGACCACGGCTACCTGATCGGCGAGAAGGACATCATCGGCAAGCACCTGGGCCTGGGCGGGTACGGCGAGGCGATCCCGCTCTGGCCGGAGATCTCGCACGTCCCGATGGTGGCCCACGTCCCCGGCGTGACCCGCCCGGGCAGCGCGGTGGGCGGCTACGCCCATCCCCAGGACATCCTGCCGACCCTGCTCGAACTGGCCGGGCTCGCGATCCCGGAAGAACTGGCGGGCCGCTCGCTGGTCGGCCTGATGAACGGCTCGCAGGGCCAGGTGCGGCCGGCGGCGATCTCGTCGCACTCGATCATCGCCGACGTGGCGGGCCGGCCGGCGCGGGTGACCTCGGACGGCTGGAGCCTTTACATGGGCGGGGCGGTCACCGAGAACTCGCCGGTTTCGATCACCGGCTACGGCGGCGGGACCGCGACGCTGCGCGACCCGTGGTGGATACCGGCCCGCGAGCGAGTCAAGCGGCACGAGCGCGCCAACGACGTCGCCCTGACCCCGATGCTCTTTAACGACGCAAGCGACCCGCGGCACGAGCGCGACGTGATCGCCGACCATCCGCAGCAGGCCGAGCGCCTAAAGCGTCTGCTGATCGAATTCCTGGTCGAATCCGGGACCGACGAGCGCTACATAGCCCCGCGCCGGGCTATGCCGGTCAGCTGACGGCCGCGGGGGCCGCGCGCGGACTATTGCGCTAGGGGTTAGTAGCCCTCGCCGAGGTCTACCACGTTGCGCAGCGGCCGGCCCGACTTGTAGCGGCCGACGTTGTCGATGAACAGGTCGGCCAGGCGCTGGTCGCGGGCGGTCGAGGCCCCGCCGATGTGAGGCGTGATCAGAACGTCCTCGCGGCGCCAGATCGGCTCGCCCCGGCCCAGCGGCTCTTCGTCGACCACGTCGAGCCCGGCGCCCCAGAGGTGGCCCGAATCCAGCGCCGCGACCAGGTCGGGCGTGCGGGTGAGTCCGCCGCGCGAGACGTTTATGAAGATCGAGCCCTTTTTCATCTGGGCGAACGTGTCCGAATTGAACATGTGGTGGGTGGCGGGGGTGTCGGGCGCGCAGACCACGACCACGTCGGACTGGCCCAGCAGCCAGCCGAGTTCGTCAACGTGCCGCACCTCGTCCACCAGTTCGGACTTGATGCCGGGATCGACGTCGACCCCGATGACCCGCATCTGGAATCCCTTCAGGCGCCGCGCGACCTCGATGCCGATCCCTCCGAGCGCGATGAGCCCGGCGGTCTTGCCCACCAGTTCGTAGACCTCGCGGTCCGGCGCCCAGCAGTGGGCCAGCTGGTTGCGCACGGCCCAGTTCACCCGCCGGGCGATCCCCAGCAGCAGGGCCAGGGCGGTGTCGGCCACCGGAATCGCGTGCACGCCGGCGGCGTTGGTCAGGGTGATCCCGCGCGCCCGGACTTCGCCCAGCGGCGTCTTCTCGACGCCGGCGCCGCCGGTCTGGACCCATTTGGCCGACTTGCAGGCGGCCAGCCCGTCGGGTCGCCGGAAGGGGTCGAACACCACTTCGGCGTCGCCCACGACCGCGGCGAATTCCTCGTCGCTGTCGGGGACGACCACTTCGACGTCGGGGTGAGCCGACCGCACGCGGTCGATGCTCTCGGAGATGCCGTCGCTGGCGATGACGATCTTCATCTGGTCAGAACTCTTGCTGGGAAAGGGTGCGCGTCAACGCGCCAATTCTTGCAGCACGAATGGCCCGAAGGCCCTGAATTTAGAAGTTGACGTCGCCCGGAATGAACAGGTCTACGCCGTCGCCGATGGCGTCGACGACCCATTCCTTGCTGCCGCGCTCGCCCACGTACAGGGCGCCCAGGTAGGTCTGGGCGGTACCGCCGTCGGCGTAATTGAAGTTCACCAGAACGCGGCCCTTGCTCTTGTTGCGCTCGGACGTGACCACTTCGTAACCGGTCAGGTCGACGCCGGTGTAGGCACCGATGGAAAGGTAGGCGATCAGATCGCCGAATTCATCGCTGTCGGCGTAGTAGAGCTTGGCCTTGGTAGAGAGGATCGCGTTGGCGCCTTGCGAATCGGGCCCCTCGGCGACTATGGCCTGCATGAAGGCGTCGCCCCTGTTCCCGAGGTCGGCGAGTTCCGCAGCTTCGCGAGCCTCGGTCTCAGCCTGGGTTTCGCAGGCGATAAGGACGGTACTGGCCAGTGCCAGGAGCAGAAAGACGGCCAGCGGGCGCAATAGCAAACGGTTGAATCGGGACAAAAGGAACTCGCTTAGACGGGGAGATGGTGCCGGCGGCCGCGCGTGGATGGGCCTCGCCGCAGCGGTATTGAACAATCTTATGCGACCAATCGGGAAAGCCGCCGCCGGCCGCTCCCGGACTATTCCAGCAACTGGCGCGCCATCGCCCGCCGGTCGGCGGTGAGATAAATGCGTCCGGCCTCGATCCCGGCGCCGGCCAGCGCCTCGAATTGCCCGCCGTCGCCGGTCACCACCGCGTCCGCCCGGGCGGCGGCGCGCACCCAGGCCGGGTCGGCGCTGTCGCCGTCGGGCAGTTCCAGGGCCAGCCGCTTGCGGCGCCGGCGCAGGAACCAGGCCAGCCAGGACCAGACCAGGCGGTCGGAGATCAACAGCAGCTGTGGCCCCGACAGCGCGCTGGCGTAGAGATACGCGTTGAACGCGAACCCGATCCGGCGGGTGCGGGCCGACCAGCCCGGCGCCGGCAGGCCCACCAGCCCGAAATCGGGTTCGGTTTCGAGCAGGGCGAAGGGGTCGCGGCCGCTGCCCTTGCCCGGCAGCGATCCGTGCGGATAGAGCAGCCGCGTGTTGGCCACCAGGCCCGCCAGGTCGGACGCGGCGGATGCGGCCTGCAGGAGGACGGCGCGCGGTTCGCCCGGCCAGTGGGCGGCAAGCACCAGCACCTGCCGGGCGCGCTTCCCGCTCATCTAGCCCGAGAGATAGGACCGCAGGTTGGCAAGCCCCAGGACCGCCAGGACCGCCCCGGAAACCAGCATCAGCGCGCTGGCAATCGCCAGGATCATCGCCGCGGCCAGCTCGCCGTCGCCGAACTGCTGCAGCGCCCGCAGTTCCAGGCGGACCGAGCTCGGCCAGCGGTTCTGAAGTACGATCTCGCCCCGGCCCGTTTCCTGTCCGGAGAGGTCGATGTCCAGCCGCGGCGGCGGGTCCGTATCGGCCGCCCGGAGGAAATTGAAGCTGGCCGGGCCGCGTTCAAGCACCACCGGCACGTACACGTCGACCACCCCGCTGCCGGAAAGGGCGAACAGCCGCGCCCCGGAAACCTCCGGTCCCAGGGGCAGCGTGAGCGTCCGCGCGGGCCGCGCCGGGTCCAGGAAGAACACCGCCGTTTCGTTGCTGGGAAAGCGCTCCAGGCCGGGGTCGGAAAGGAAGGCCCGCAGCAGCAGGCAGACCAGGAAAAGGGCCAGCGCGGGTTTGCCCAGCACCGAATTGGCCCCTGCGGTCGCGGCCAGCCAGGCCGGCACGCGGCGGTTGCGGTCGCGGTCCACCACGCTGATGTCGTCGCGGCCGGCCAGGGCCGGAAGATCGGCGCGCGGCCGCTGGCCGAACTCGCCCGCCTCCACCCGGGCGGCGCGCACCCGCTCGTGGTGGCCGAGCAGGTCGGGGCGGGCGGGCGCAAATTCGGATTTGGCCGCCTCCGGGGCCGGGCTCAGGCGGAGCCAGATCCGCAGCCAGAAGGGGATCGCCAGCAGCAGCGCCGCCAAAACGGCCGCGAACGCGGCGGCCCACAGCTGCTCCTCGCGGCCCAGCAGGGCCTGCGGGTCGCTCAGCAGCCAGGGGCGGTCGGTATCGCCCCAGGCGGTGATGATCTCGAACCGCGCCAGGCTCGCCCAGATCAGCGCCGCCGAAAGCAGCGCGGCGCCGGGCAGCGCGTAGGCCCCCAGCGCGGCCAGGCCGGGCAGGTGCGGAGTGAGCGCGCGAATCAGCGGCAGCGCCAGCAGGGCCCCCAGCCAGGCGGCGATCAGCGGCCCGGCGCCGCTGGCAAGGACGGCCGCGAGGGACACGGTGATTCCGAACCCGCCCAGGACGATCCAGGCGAGCAGGGCCAGCAGCAGGTACGCGATCGCAAATGCGGCGGCCGCGGCCGCCCCGCCGCGCAGGACGGTCTCCGGCAGGGCTTTCGATCCCAGCGCGGTCAGCGCGGCGGGATCGACCCGGAGAAAAAACGCGACCGCCCTTCCCGGATCCTCGGCCGGGGTCATTCCTCCTTGCGCCACCAGGAACTGTGGCAGAAGGGGTCGACGTGGTCGGGGTCGCTCTCGCGCACGAATCCGGCGAACTTGAGCCGCCCGTCGTTGCGCAGGGCCACCGAGATGACCTGGCCGTGCAGGGCCATCAGGGCCAGGTCGGGGTCGTCGCCGAGGGTCTTGAGCGCGGCCTTGTAGGCTTCGGCGCGCTCGGGGTCGGCGATGAAGACGGCGATGAACCGGCGGGTCGAGAACTGGCACACCGGCAGCGTTCCGACCAGGCCCTCGATGAGCGGGTCCAGGATCGCGTGCGCCGGTCCGGTGTCCGGCTCCATGAACGCCTCCATGCCGCCGTGCCGCGAGTGCGCCATCGTCAGGCCGCCGCGTCGCCGATCAGGCAGCAGCCGGCGTCGGCGCGCATCAGGCGCAGCGCCTCGGCCAGGGCCAGATCGTCGTCGTTGGGATCGTCGCGCGCCGAAGTCGAGACCGCCACGTCCGGCTCCAGGCCGGCGCCGTCGATTGGAATCCCGGCCGCGGTTAGCCACTTGCCGACCGTGACCCGCACCAGCGAATCGTCAGGGAGATCGAAGCTCAACTGCACCGAACCCTTGCCATAGGTCTGCTGCCCCACCAACGGGGCCCGGCTATTGTCGGACAGCGCCGCCGCCACGATCTCGGCCGCGCTGGCGGTGTCGGAATCGACCAGCACGACCAGCGGCATCTGAAGCGCCTCGCCGTCGCTCCCGGTGCGGTGCCGGACGTTGGGTCCGGTGCGCTGGGTCTGGTATGCGACCGTTACCCCTTCCGGCAGGAACTGCGAGGCCACGCCCAGAGCCGAGCTCAGGAAACCGCCGCCGTTGCCGCGCAGGTCCAAGACGACTCCCTCGACGCCCGCGTCGGAGAGGTCGGTCAGCGCGTCCTGCAGTTCGCCCGCGGTGCGCGAGCGGAACTGGGTCAGCTCGACGAGCCCGTAGCCGTCGATCTGGCGCGCCCATACCGTGGGCGGACTGATCCGCGAGCGCTCGATCTCGAACCTGAGCGGTTCGTCGACGCCGGGCCGAAGGACGTCGAGGACCACCACCGTGCCGGTTTCGCCGCGGATCAGGTAGAGTCCCTCGGCGAGCGGAAGATCGGCCAGCAGCCGGTTATCGACCGAGAGTATCTGGTCCCCGGCCCGCAGCCCGGCGCGCCGCGCCGGGGTATCCGGAAACACCCGCTGGATCCGCACCGCCCCGCCCGGCTCGAGCGATATCGAGACCCCGATCCCGGAGAAGGTGCCGTTGATCCAGTTGCGGTGGTTGCCGGCCCGATCGGGCGGGAGGAAGTAGGTGTGGGCGTCGTCGGCCGCCCCGACCATCCCGTCGACCGCGCCGCGCATCAGTTCGCGCGAATCCAGCGGCCCGGCATAGAAGTTCTCCTGCAGCGTCGACCAGGCCTGCCAGAAGACCGCGAAATCCTCCTCCAGGACGGCGGCATCCTCCGGATCCGGGTGCCCGTCACGGAACGGGGTGGGAAGCTCGGAACTGCCCAGCATCATCCCGCCCAGGAGCGCGGCAAGCGCCAGCGCAAGCGCGCCGACCAGCGGCAGCGGCCGAATCAGCAGGCCCACCAGGCGGGTGCGTATGCTGCCGATCACGCGTCGCTAGAACCCGAACTGGATCGAGTCGCGCGGATTGACCGGCGCCCCGTTGCGGCGCAGCTCGAAGTGCAGGTGCGGCCCGGTGGTCCAGCCGGTCACGCCCACGTATCCGATCGTGTCGCCCACGATCACGGTATCGCCCTGCTTGACGGTGGGCGGATGGGAGGTGTCGGCCAGGTGGGCGTAGAGGGTCTCCTCGTGGGTGCCGTGGGCGATGATCACGGTCATCCCGTACGAGGCCCAGCGGTTGCCGGCGATCGCGTAGCCGGCCTTTATGACCACCCCGCTGGAGGCGGCGACGATCGGCGTCGTCAGCGGCGCGGCGATGTCGATTCCCAGGTGTGGGCACTGCCCGTAGGTGCAGCCGCCGTATTCGGTGGTCACGATCCCGTACAGCGGCGGGAAGTAGGCCCCGCCGGAGAGGCCCGCGGCGAGCCGCCGCGCCTCGGCGATCCGCCGCTCGCGCTCGATCCTGGCCAGCTCGTCTTCGATCTGCTGCTTGAGGTAGTCGATCTGCCCGCCCAGCGCGGACTGCTCGGCCGCGAACGCGCGCACGTCGGACTCGTAGCCGGCCTGCTGCCGCTTGACCTCCTCGACCCGCTGCAGGTGCTCCTCCCAGCGCCGATCCAGCGCCTCCTGGACCTCGGCCTTCTGCTCGCGCAGCTGGCCCAGGTTGTCCTGCTGGTCCTTGAGCAGGTCGTAGCGCAGGCGGATTTCCTCGCGCTTGGCCAGGAGCCGCTTTATCTCGTCCTGGTCCTGGCGCAGGACCTGCTCCAGGGCGGCAACCTTGTCCAGTCCCTCGGTCAGCGAATCCGAGGAAAGGATCAGGGTCAGCGGGCTGGTGCTGCGCGAGGCCTTGTAGATCGCCCGGATCCGGGAGCCGACCGAGCGCCGGATGAACTCGAACTCGGACTCCAGGTCGGCGATCTCGCGCCGCGTGCGCTCGGTTTCCAGGGCCCCGATGTCGAGCTGGTAGTCGATTTCCTGGGCTCTGACCAGCTCCCGGAAACGCGCCTCGTCGGTCACCCGCAGCTGCACCTGCAGCGCCGAGGATCGGGCCGCGGTTGCGGCCCGCAGCGCGTCGGAGGCCGAAAGCGACTGGCCGGAGGATTCAAGGTCCTGCTCGGCCGCCTCGAGCTTGCTGCGCAGGTCGGAGAGCTCGTCGGCGTTGGAATTCGGCACCGCGACCGCGGCCACCGCGGTCATCCCGGCCACCGCCGCTCCGCGGAAAAGCGCCCGGCGCGAGAACCTAGCCATCGAAACCCCCGGCCGGAACGTCGGCCGCGACACGGCCGTCCTCCAGCCTGACCACGCGGCGGCGCAACCGGTCCACCGCGGCCGAATCGTGCGTGGCCACCAGCGCGGTTATGCCCTCGCTGCTGGCCTGCAGCAGAAGTTCCATTACCGCCTGCGAGGCCGAGGGGCTCAGGGCCTCGGTCGGCTCGTCGGCGATGAGGATCTCGGGATCGTTCACGAGCGCCTTGGCGATCGCCACGCGCTGCTGCTGGCCGCCGGACATTTCATTCACGACGGTGTCGGCCAGGTCGGCCATGCCGCAGCGGTCCAGCCCGGCCATCACCCGCGCCCGCAGCCGGCTGCCGCCCTCGCCGGTCACCTGCAGCGGCAGGGCCACGTTGGCGTAGGCGGTGCGGTCGTAGAACAGCCGGTTCTGCTGCGGGATTATTCCCAGCCGCCGCCGCAGGCGGGCGCGCCCCTTCGAGTTGAGCCGGTCCACGCGCTGCGAACCGATGATCAGGGTGCCCGCGCTGGGTTTTTCCTGCAGCGTGGCGAGCTTGAGCAGGGTCGATTTGCCGGCCCCGTTGGCGCCGATCAGGAACACGAATTCGTTGCGGGCGACCAGGAGATTGATGTCCTCGAGGACATTGCGCGAACGCCCGTAGGACTTGGAAACGTTGCTGAACAGGATCACCCTACATCTGCGCGTTTCGAACCGAGAAATACGATCCGAGGGTGCCGATTATCAGGCCCATTAGGACGATGAACAATGCAAGGTTCACCCAGAAAAACGCGGCCGTCCTGATCGGCAGGAACGAGATCAGGGAATTTACGACCGGGACCACCCGTATGTAGATGACCAGGGTCAGGAACGCCGCCACCACCGATCCGATCAGGCCGATCACCGCGCCCTCGATCAGGAACGGACCGCGCACGAACCAGTCGGTAGCCCCGAGCAGCTTCATGACCTCGATTTCCTCGCGGCGCGAATGCACCGCCAGCCGGATCGTGTTAACGATCACCAGCAGCGCCACCAGGGCCAGCAGGGCGATCATCAGCCCGCCCCCGATCGTCACCAGCTGGGAGGCGTTCAGGAGGCGTTCGATCACGTCCGCCCGGACCAGCACCTCCTCGATCTGGTCGGTCTCCTGGCGCAGGGCCTCGGCCAGTTCCAGGATGTTGACCGGGTCCTCCATGCGCACCTCGATCGAGGCCGGCAGCGGGTTCTCGCCTATCACGTCGAGCACCTCGCCCAGCTCTGAGAGCGAGGCCCGCAGGTCGTCGGCCGCCTGCTCCTTGGAGACGAAGATGACCTCGGCCACGTCCTGGCGGGCATGGAAGTCCGAGATCGTCTCCGAAATCCAGATCGGGGACGCATCGTCGCGCAGGTACACGACCATGTTGGTGCGCCGGCCGAGCGCGTCGACCATGCGCTCCAGGGTGTCGTTGGCGGCCAGGAACAATCCGAACACCAAAAGCATGACGGTCGTGGTCACGATCGCCGCCACCGTGGTCAGGCGGTTGCGCCACATCGACGCGAACGCGGCCGCGAACACGTACTGCAGGGTGTGGACGCTAGTCATCGGATGGATCTTGGTCCGGGGCCGGCGCCAACGCGTCCGCGTCGAGCAGGTCGGCGGTGTAGCCGGCGCGGATCTCGTCGCGGGCCAGCTTCCCGCCGGAGAGCTCGATCACCCGCTGCCGCAGGCTGTTTACAAGCTCGCGGTTGTGGGTGGCCACGATCACGGTCGTCCCGAGTTCGGAAATCCGCAGCAGGAGCGAGATCGTCTCGCGCGCGATTTCGGGGTCCAGGTTGCCGGTCGGCTCGTCGGCGATCACGATCGGCGGCTTGGTGACCAGGCAGCGCGCGATCGCCACCCGCTGCTGCTCCCCGCCCGAGAGCTGGAACGGATAGTGGCCGGCCCGGCCCGCCAGCGAGACCGTTGCCAGCGCTTCCCGCACCCGGTGCTGGGCGTCGCCGTCGTAGCCGCCGGTAACCCTCAGCGCGAACGCCACGTTCTCGCCGACCGTGTAGCGGGTCAGCAGCTTGTAGTCCTGGAATATCACCCCGACCCGGCGCCGCAGCCGCGGAATCTCCGAACGCGTCAGGCGGGAGGTGTTCACGCCGTCTATGTAAATTGACCCGCTGCTCGGCAGCAGGTCGCGGTTAAGGAGATGGATCAGGGTCGTCTTGCCGGCCCCGGACGATCCGACCAGGAACACGAATTCGCCGCGCCGGATGGTCAGGTTCACCGAGCGGAGCGCCAGCTCGCCGGCCGGATAGCGGTAGTTGAGATTGCGGGCGACGATGATCGGCGTGCGCCCGACGCCGTAGAGGGCGTCGGCCAGCTGGCGCGATTCGAGCTCGCTGGCCGCCTCGGGCGGGGCCGGTTCGACGGGGCCGCCCGACTCGCTCGAGACCGGATCCTGCTCGTTTGCGGGCACGGGCGCGGCCGTGTCGGCGGCGCTGCCGGAAACCGGCGCGGGCGGATCGATTTCCGCGGCGGCGGGAGAATCCGGATCCGCGGCCCGGGCCGCATCCGGCGCGGCCGGATCCTGGCCGCCGGCGGTCGGTCGGACCGGTTCGGACTCGCTCACGCCGCGCTCGTTCAACTGCGGACCGAACCGGGGCGGGCGGCGGGGTCGTGCGGTCCCAGGCCGGCCGCGGTGGTGGCCACCAGGTGATCGACCACCCGGGAGAACGCGACCTCGTCCGAGTCCCCCTCGGCCAGGGCGGCGCGGTACACGCCGATCTGCTGGTGGGCGCTGGTGCCCCGGTCAACGATCGTGCGCAGGTGCTCCACCTCGCTCATGCATCCAAAATACTCGGCGTCCGGCGCGATCAGCTCGAGCAGTTCTTCGCCCAGGTCCGGGAACGGCTTGATCTCGCCCTGCCCGAAGTCCACCAGGCCGGCGTCAATCCCGTAGCGCTGCGCGCGCCAGCGGTTCTCCCTGATCAGCAGCGGCGAATACCGCCGCCAGCGCTGGTTGGCGCGCCGCAGGCGGGTGAGCATCCGCAGGACGCAGCGGTAGACGGCGGCCAGGCAGATCGCGTCGTCGATGTCGGTGCAGATGTCGGTGGCGCGCAGCTCGATCGTCTGAAAGTTCTTGCTGAGCCGGGCGTCCCACCAGATCTTGGACGCGTCCTCGATCAGGCCGACGCCCTGGAGGACCGCCACGGTCTGAACGTAGTCGGCGTAGCTCTCGAACCGCTCCGGCGGACCGGTGCGGGGAAGTTCGGAGAAGACGCTGGTGCGGTACGACATCAGGCCGGTCAGCGCCCCTTCCCAGAACGGCGAGGAGGTGCTGGCCGCCAGCAGGTGCGGCAGGAAGTAGGTCAGCTGGTTGAGCAGGTCGATGCGCAGGTCGTCGTCCTCGATCCCCACGTGCACGTGCATGCCCCCGATCAGCGCCCGCGAGGCGACGACCTGCAGGTCGTCGCCCAGGGTCTGGTAGCGCTCGCGGTCGGTGACCTTCTGCAGGCGCCAGTTGGCGAAAGGGTGCGTCGAGGAGGCGATCGGCGCCATCGCAAATTCCCCCGCGATCGAGGCCACGGTCGCGCGCAGGCGCGCCAGGTCCTCGCGCAGCTCGTCAATGTCGCTGCAGACCTTCGTGCCCACTTCGAGCTGGGTCCTGAGGAGCTCGCGGCTGAATTGCTTTCCGAGCCGGTCCTCGAGCGCGGTGGTCAGTTCCGGCGGGGGTTCGGCCACCAGGTCGCGCGACCCCAGATCGACCAGCATGTACTCCTCTTCCACCCCGATCGAAAAGCTCGGTTCTGGCAGCGGCATGGAGTGGGCGTCCCCGGGGCGGCGGTTACGAGCGCCCGCGTCGGAAGCGCCGCAGGTGCGGTCGGCGCTTGCCGGCGAATCGTTCCGGTCGCACCCTGGTCAGTTGCTCGAAGCGGTTGAATCCGAAGCCTCCGGTGCGGGCCCGGCCCTTGCGGGCCAGCTCGCTGGGCGGCGCGCTCGGCGGCCTCGGAGGCGGGGCCGTCCGCCGCTCCCCGCCGGCGCCGGCCGTCGGCATGCTCAGCGCGAACGGCGGGGGTTCGGCGGCCGCCGCCGCAAGCGCCAGCGTCGGCCGCCGCCCCGAGCGCCGATAAGCCAGGTAGCCGGTGAGCCCGAACAGCGCCATCACGGTCAGGCCGGTGATGGCGATGAACGCGCGCGTTCCCTCGTCGGCGGGCGGTAGCTCGGGGCTGCCGATCAGGGTGTCGGCCGGGATGATGTCGGGCTCTTCCGACACGTCCTCCAGCGGCAGCTGCGGATCGGGGTCCTGGCCGGGACCGGCCGGACGCACCGGCGCCCCCGCCAGATTGTTCTCGCCGGCGGCTGAGAACTTGCCGTCCAGGAACTGGCGCCACTGGCTCTCCAGCGTGAACGCGTCGATGCCGTAGGCCGCGATCAGGGCCTCGTCCTCGGTGCTTCCCTCCGAGAGCGCCTGCAGCATGCTGCGCAGGTCCCCGATCCCGTACAGGTCGACCAGGTACTTGACCATCGAGTAGCTCTGCGCGTACACCAGCGAGGCGCCCTCGCGGTCGATCGGCAGGTAACCCTGCAGGCCGCGCAGCGATCGCAGCCGGTCCTCGCGGTGGGCCGCGGCCAGCAGGCGGTCGTACGGCAGGTCGTCGTCGGCCATCGCCTGCACCCAGGTGGCGACCCCCTCGTGCACCCAGGTCGGCAGGTCGCGCCACGGATTGCGCAGGTTCTGGTCCAGGGCCGCGTGCGCGAACTCGTGCGTGAGGACCCCGGCCAGGGTCTCGTCCTCGGCGTCGGACTGGAGCATGATCAGTTCGTGACCGGCCCGCCACACCCCCTTGATGCGGGACTCGTTGACTATTCCGAGGGCCGCGTAGAGTTCGTCGAAGGTCGGATAGATCACGACCTTGAGCTGCCGCTTGAATTCATAGCCGAGACTCTCCTCCACCAGCTCGACCGCGGTCAGCGAATCGGCCAGCGCGCGCGGGCCGAATTCGGGTTCGGCCCCGTACCAGAAGACCCTGATGTCGGGTTCGGATTCCACCCGCCAGGGGCGGCTGGGGTCGATCGTGAGCACCCGGCGCCAGGGCGTGAGGTGGTTGGTCCCCTCCGAATCGGTGAACCGCCACCGGTAGTGGAACTCGATACCGGTGACCAGCCGCCCCAGCAGATCGAGCTCGAACAGGGCGGCGACGCGGTCGTCGTAGCGCACGCTTTCGACGAAATCGATGTGCGTCCAGCCGCGTTCGGGCAATTCCAGCAGGATCGCCGTCTCCAGCGGGTCCTCGCCGGTCCAGGGAACCTCGGTGTAGATCTCGACCACGTTGTCGGCGATCTGGGGGAATTCGCGCACCACCAGGGGGTCGATCTCAACTTCCGGCCCGGCCGCCCGCGCCCCGTAAATGTGCCCGGCCGCGCCCAGGGCCAGGACCGCCAGCAGCAGGACGCAAAGGGCGCGCCGCCCGGACCTTGGAGCAGGCATGGCTGTTTTCAAGATTGGGGTTCCCGGTGGCTAGCGGCCGTCGCCCGCAATCGGGCCCGCACAGGGTTGGCGGCGCCCGCATCCCAAGTTTCGCGCACGCCCTTCAGGAAATGCCGGGGCCGCTCAGTTGGCGGAAGCGCTGATCGTGCCAAGGTAGGAGTCGATCAGGTCGTCGAGGTCGCCGTCCAGCACCCCGGCCGCGTCGCTGGTCTCAAACCCCGACCGCAGGTCCTTGACCGAGCGGTAGGGGTGCAGCACGTAGGAGCGGATCTGGTTGCCGAAATCGGCGTTCAGCGGCTGTCCGGCCAGCTTGGCCCGTTCGGCCTCGCGCTCGGCCTCGCGCTGCCTGAGCAGCCGCGCCGCCAGCAGCTTCCAGGCGGTTTCGCGGTTCTTGATCTGCGAGCGCGAGTTCTGGCAGGTGGCCACGATCCCGGTCGGGATGTGGGTCAGGCGCACCGCCGAGTCGGTCTTGTTCACGTGCTGCCCGCCGGCCCCGCCGGCCCGGTAGGTGTCGATCCGGACTTCCTCGCGCGGGATCTGCAGATCGCCCTCGGCGCCGATTTCGGGCAGGATTTCGACCCGGGCAAACGAGGTGTGGCGGCGCGCGCCCGAATCGAACGGCGAAATCCTCACCAGCCGGTGAACGCCGTGCTCGGACTTTAGGTACCCGTAGGCCAGGCGGCCGGCCAGGCGCATGGTGACCGACTTGATTCCGGCTTCCTCGGCCGGCAGCAAGTCCAGCACGTCGACCTGGTAGCCGCGCCGCTCGCCCCAACGCAGGTACATCCGCAGCAGCATGTCGGCCCAGTCCTGGGACTCGGTTCCGCCGGCCCCGGGGCTGATCGAAAGCAGCGCGTTGGAGGGGTCGTGCTCGCCCGACATGGCCAGTTCGAAACGCCTCCGGGCGAGCGTCTCGGCCAGTTCCTGAAGGCCCGAATCCAGTTCGGCTTCCAGGTCCGAATCGCCCTCGGACAGCTCGGCCATCTCGCAGACGTCGCCTATCTCGTCTTCGAGCTGCTGCCAGGACTCGAGCTCGCTCCGCAGCCTCGACAGCTCGCGCATCGTGCCCGCCGCCGCCTGCGGATCGCCCCAGAAACCGTCGGCGCCGGAGAGCGCCTCCAGCTCGCTTGCCCGCTCTAGCTTGCCGGGATGGTCAAAGACGCCCCCGTAGCTGGCGAAGGTCCGCCATCAGCTTCTGGGCGCGCTTTGCGATCTCGGAATCTGCCATTGCCTACCTCGACGCGGTCGATCTGATCGGATTCGTGCCGCCCGCTCCGGAAACGGGCGCGGTTCCCGCCCCCATTCAGGCGCGGGCCTGGGACCGGCGGCGGGCGCGCCGCTGGGCCGCGCGCCGCTGCGACCGGTTGGGTCCGGGCCGGCGCGGCTGGGCCTTGGCGCGGGCTCCGCCGGCCGCGGCGGCCCGCCCGGTCTTGAGCGCCTGGTTGGTCAGCACGCTCTCGCGCGCCACCTGCGCCGCCGGTTGCAGGCGGAAGAACCGCTGCAGGCTCTCGCGCCGCAGCGTGTCCTGCATCTGGCCGAACATCGAAAACGCGTGCCGTCGGAACTCGACCAGCGGGTTCTGTTGCCCGATCGAGACCAGCCCGATCCCCTGGCGCAGCTCCTCGATCCCGGTCAGGTGCTCCACCCAGAGCAGGTCCAGAGTCTGCACCATGATCCAGCGCAGTGCCGGCGGCATCAGCGCCGGGTCGATTTCGGAGAACTTGGCCCGGTGGGCCGTATCCGCCGCCGCCTCGAAGGCCGATGTGATCGCGGACCGTTCCTTGTCGACCAGGTCGGCGGATTCGAACGGTTCGGGGAGATTGAGCAGGACGGTCAGGTTGCGGGCCGCGGCGGCGATGTCGTCGGGGTCCGATTCGGCGTCGAGTTCGTGGCTTTCTATTAACTCGGCGATTTCGTCGCTGAGCATCTCGCGAACCTGGGCGTCCGGGTCGAGCTCGCGGTCCAGGTAGCCGCCGCGCTGGCGGTAGACGACCTGGCGCTGGCGGTTGATCACGTCGTCGAACTCGACCACGTGGCGGCGGATGTCGAAGTTCTGCGACTCCACCCGGCTCTGGGCCGATTCGATCGAGCGGGTGATGATCTTGTTCTCGATCGGCACGTCCTCGGAGATGCCCAGCCGCTCCATCACCCCAGCCACCCGGTCGGAGCGGAACCGGAGCATGAGGTCGTCCTCGAGTGAGACGAAGAAGCGGGATTCGCCGGGGTCGCCCTGGCGCCCGGAGCGCCCGCGCAGCTGGTTGTCGATCCGCCGCGACTCGTGGCGCTCGGTGCCGAGCACGAACAGACCGCCCAGATCGGAGACGCCCGGTCCGAGCTTTATGTCGGTCCCGCGGCCGGCCATGTTGGTGGCGATCGTGACCGCGCCCGGCTGCCCGGCCTCGGCCACGATCTCGGCCTCCTGGGCGTGGAAGCGGGCGTTGAGCAGCTGGTGCGGGATCTTTTCGGCGCGCAGCATCCGCCCCAGGTGCTCCGAGGACTCGATCGAGGTCGTCCCGACCAGGACCGGACGCTCCTGCTGGTTGAGCCTGGCGATCTCGGCGACCACGGCCCGGTTCTTGGCGGCCTTGCTCTTGTAGACAAGGTCGGTGTGGTCGCGCCGGACCATAGGGGCGTTGGTGGGGATCTCGCGCACCTGCAGCCCGTAGATCTTGTGCAGCTCCTCTTCCTCGGTCTTGGCGGTACCGGTCATGCCGGCCAGCTTCTCGTAGGCCCGGAACAGGTTCTGGAAGGTGATCGTGGCCATCGTGCGGGTCTCGGCCTGGATCTGCACCTGCTCCTTGGCCTCGATCGCCTGGTGCAGGCCCTCGCCGAACCGGCGGCCGTGCATGAGCCGCCCGGTGAACTCGTCGACGATGACGATCTCGGCCCGAACGTCGCGGGCGTCGACGACCGAGCCGTCGCGATAGAGCACGTAGTCGCGCCCGCGGTGGTAGAGGGCCTTGGCCCGGAGCGCCTGCTGGAGGTAGTGCAGCAACTGGTAGTTGCCCTCGGCGTAGATGTTCTCGATGCGCAGGCGCCGCTCGACCTTGTCGATCGCCTCGTCGGTCGGGTATACCGCCTTCTGCTTGTGGTCGATCTCGTAGTCGCGCTCCTCCCGGAACGGGCTCACGATCGCGGCGAAATTCTGGTAGAGCGCGGTCGATTCGGCAATCCGCCCGGAAATGATCAGCGGGGTCCGGGCCTCGTCGATCAGGATGTTGTCGACCTCGTCCACGATGGCGTAGTTGAGCCCGCGCTGGACCCGGTCCTCGAGCCGCTGGACCATGTTGTCGCGCAGGTAGTCGAACCCGATCTCGTTGTTGGTCCCATAGGTCACATCGCTGGCATAGGCCTGGCGGCGCAGGCCGACCTCCATGTCGGCGGCGATCACCCCCACCGTCATGCCCAGCCGCTCCAGGACCGGACCCATCCAGTCGCGGTCGCGGCGGGCCAGGTAGTCGTTCACCGTCACCACGTGCACGCCGTCGCCGGGGAGCGCGTTCAGGTAGGCCGCCAGCGGGGCCACGTAGGTCTTGCCCTCGCCGGTCTTCATCTCCGCCACCGCGCCCTCGTGCAGGACCGCGGCGCCGACCAGCTGGACGTCGAACTGGCGGTCGCCGATCGTGCGCTCGGTCGACTCGCGCACCGCCGCGAACGCCTCGGGACGCAGATCTTCCAGCGAGCGGCCTTTTTGCAGCTGCTCGCGCAGCTGACCGGTCACGCCGGCCAGGCCGGCGTCGTCGAGGCGCCGGTACTCGTCGGCCAGCGCGTTCACGCGGTCGACCAGGCGGGAGTGGCGGCGCATCGTCTTGGCGGGACTGTCGCGCAGCAGGCCGGTGAGTTTGTTCAGCATGTTCGGTACGGCGGAAAGTCAGATCCCGGAGCGGGACTCCTGCGGCCGAAGTTGGCTACCCGATTCTCCAATGTGGCCGGCCGCGGGTTCCGCCGGCGCGGGGCCTCCGCCTCAGTACTGCGGCGCGCGCTCGCGGGCCAGGAAGTGGCCGAATTCGCGCACGAAGATCGCGTCCACGACCCCAGTCTGGCCGTGGCGGTGCTTGGCGACCTCGATCGTCAGTTCCACCGGACCGCTGTGCGGCAGGTCGCCGCCCTCCGGGTAGAGGAATATGACCACGTCCGAGTCCTGCTCGATCGAACCGCTTTCGCGCAGGTCCGAGAGCCGCGGGCGCTGCTGGGTCCGCATCTCGATCGCGCGCGAGAGCTGGGCCCCGGCGATGACCGGAACGTCGAGCTCGCGCGCCAGCTGCTTTAAGGCCCGGGTGATCTGCGAGATCTGCTGGACCCGGTTTTCCTGCTCGCGGTGCGGCCGCATCAGCTGCAGGTAGTCGATGATCACCAGGCCAACGTGATGGTCCAGCTTGAGGCGGCGGGCCTTGGACCGCAGCTGCAGTTCGGTCAGGGCCGGGGTGTCGTCGAGGTAGATCGGAACCTCGCTCAGGTTGCCGGCCTCGATCCCCACGATTCCGAATTCCTCGTCGGTCAGGTCGGCGTCGCGCAGCTTGGTCGAATCGATCCGGGTCTGCATGCTCAGCAGCCGCTGCGTGAGCTGCTTGGGCGATACCTCCAGGGTGAAGACGGCGACCGGCACGTCGTGCAGGCTCGCCGCGCGCCAGGCCAGGTTCAGCAGGAACGAGGTCTTGCCGATTCCGGTCCGGGCCGCGACGGTTATCAGGTCGGAGGCCTGGAATCCGCCCAGGATCTCGTCCAGGCGGGTGAACCCGGTGTGGACCCCGGCCAGGAGCTGGCCCTCCTCGCGCCGCCTGAGCAGCTCGTCGACGAAGGGTCCCAGCAGGTCGCGGACGTGCTGGTAGTTGCCCGAATCGGTGTTGGCCGCCAGCTGGAACAGCAGCTCTTGGGCGCGGGCGACCACCGCGTCTGCGTCGGCGCCGCGCGCGTAGGCAAGGTCCGACAGCGACTGGGCGCCGTCGATGACCTGGCGCAGGGTCGCGTTGCGCTTGACGATCTCGGCGTAGTAGCGGACGTTGACCGACGTCGGAACCTCGTGGCCCAGCATCCCCAGGTAGCCCGCGCCGCCGACCGCTTCGAGGTTCTCGGCCCGCTCCAGTTCGTCGATCACGAGCATCAGGTCGGCCGGCTGGTTGCGCGCGGCCAGGCTCTCGATCGCGCGGTAGATGAGCCGGTGCGGCTGGCGGTAAAAGTCCGACTCGTTCAGGAAGTCGGCGATCTTGGTGATGCCCTGCGGGTCGAGCAGGAGCGATCCCAGGACCGAGCGTTCGGCGTCCTCGCTGTGCGGAGGGACGCGCATTTCGGTGCTCATCGGGGCGCCTGGGGAAGGCGCCAGTTGCTGCCCGGGGCCGGCGCCGGCGGGGGCGCGGCCGCGGTCACTCGCTCGCCGCCGCCTGTTGCTGCTTGAGCTGCTCGCGGGCCAGGGCCTCGGCCTCGGCGGCCAGCTCGTCGAGGTCCATCACCTCGACCGTGATCGACGCCTCCAGGCCCGATACGACCCGGACCGGGAGCGTGTAGATCCCCAGCGAGCGGATCGGGTCGTGGATGGTGATCCGGTGGCGGTCGATTTCGATGCCGATCTGTTCGTCGAGCGCGTCGGCCACCTGCTGGTTGGTGATGCGGCCGTGGATGCGGCCTTCCGAACCGACGCGGGCCGGAATGATCACCGACGCGCCCTGCAGCTTGGAGGCCAGCTCCTGGGCCTTGGCCATCTCCTGCTGGGCGCGGTGGCTGGCGATCGCGTGCCGGGTGCGCTGGTCGCGCAGGACCCCGGGGGTCGCCGGTCGGGCCAGCTGCTTGGGGATCAGGTGGTTGCGGGCGTAGCCGGCCGCGACTTCGGTGATTTCGCCGACCCGGCCAAGGTTTTCCACGTCGGAAAGGAGTATTACTTTCATAGTGACTGCTTCTGGATCATGCGCATGAAGTCGGCGTTGTCCCGGGTCTTCTTGAGCTGGTCGAGCATGAGCTCGATCGCGTCCTCGTCGCCGACCGCGATCAGCATCCGGCGCAGCAGCCAGCTCATCCGGGTCTTTTCGTCATCGAGCAGCAGCTCGATGCGTCGGGTACCAGATTTAATCACATCCACCGAGGGGAAAGTGCCGCGTTCGGCCAGGCGCCGATTCAGGATCAGCTCCCAGTTGCCGGTGCCCTTGAACTCCTCGTAGATGACCTCGTCCATGCGCGATCCGGTGTCTATCAGGCAAGAGGCCAGGACGGTCAGCGATCCGCCGTGTTCGATGTTGCGGCCGGACCCGAAGAACGTCTTCGGCGGGACCAGCGCGGCCGGGTCGACCCCGCCTGAGAGGGTCTTGCCCGAGGACGGGACCTGCAGGTTGTAGGCCCGCGCCAGGCGCGTGATCGAGTCCAGGAACAGGACCACGTTGGCGCCGTTCTCGACCAGCCGGCGCGCGCGTTGCATGGTCAGTTCGGCGACCCGGCAGTGGCTGTCGGGGTGCTCGTCGAACGTGGAGCTGATCACCTCGGCCTTGACGTTGCGCTGCCAGTCGGTGACCTCCTCGGGGCGCTCGCCGATCAGGGCCACCAGCAACTGCAGGTCGTCGTAGTTGGCGCTGACGGCCTTGGCGATGCGCTTCATCATCTCGGTCTTGCCCGCCTTCGGCGGCGAGACGATCAGGCCGCGCTGGCCGCGCCCGATGGGGGCGACCAGGTCGATCACGCGCGTGGTCAGGTCGGCGCGCTCGTGCTCCAGCAGGATCTGGTCGGTCGGGAAGATCGGGACCAGGTTGCGGAAGCGCGGCCGCCGCGGCGCCTGCTTGGGGTCGGCGTTGTTGATCGCCACCACCCGCACCAGGCCGCGGTACTTTTCGTTGTCCTTGGGGCGCCGTACCTGGCCGGTGACGAAGTCGCCGGTGCGCATGCCGGTGCGCCGGATCTGGGCCTGCGAGACGTAGATGTCGGCCGGGTCGGGCAGCCAGCGCTGGTTGCCGCGCAGAACCCCGAACCCTTCCTGGGTTATCTCCAGGACGCCGTGCACGAGCGAGTTGGCCAGGCTCTCGTCGCTCTTGGCGATGATCATGTCGACCAGGGACCGCTTGTCGATCGGTTCCGGGTCCCCGTTCTCCTCGACGCCGAGGCGATCGGCCAGCGAGCGCAGTTCGTCGAAATCGCGCGCCATGAAGTCGCGGGTCGAAAAGACGCCCAGCAGCTCGGGCGCGCCGTCGATCGTTTCGATGTCGATGCTGCGCACGGCAGCACCCCAATTGCCGCCCCGGCCGCGATCGCGGTAGGGTCTTCGGCGTCCGCTCACTTGGAAAACTCCAGCTTGCTTGGCAAACGCGCTATCTCATCCGGCGGTGGTGGCGTGCCAAAGGTGATGGCCGCCGCAACGGATGGGCTGGCGAAATGCCTGGTAAGGGTAAAGGTCTACGGCGCGGGTCAATCGTCGCGAAAGGACTGGCTGCGGCACCGCCCAGGAGGCCGCCCGGGCGTGAAAATCGTCCCGTCGGCTCCGAAAATGATACACCCTTTGAGGGATCCGGCGCCCGCGCCTGACTATTCCGGGAGGCAATTTGGCCGAACCGACGCCGATCGGAATCATCGGCGGATCATTCGACCCCATCCACAACGGTCACCTGGCGCTGGCCCTGGTTTGCCTGGAATCCGGCGCGGCGGGCAGGGTCCTGCTGGTGCCGGCCGCCCAGGCCCCGCTGCGCGCGGTCCCGGCGGCGACCCCGGAGCACCGCCTTCAGATGTGCCGCCTGGCGGCGGCGGGCGACGCCCGGCTGGAGGTCTGCGATCTCGAAGTCCGGCAGCGGCGCGCCTACACCGTCGACACCCTGGCCCGGTTGGCCAAGATTTATCCCGGCCGGCGCCTGGCGCTGGTTATCGGCACCGACCTGCTTTCCGAACTGGCCCAGTGGCGCGACGTTCCCGGGATCCTGGCCCGGGCCCGGCTCCTGGTAGTTGCCCGCGGCGGGGACCGGCAGGTCAAGATACCGGAGTGGATCAAGCAGCACCGCGGAGAGCTAGAGCACATCCCGGCCGACACCCCGCCGATCTCATCGACCCTGGTGCGCTCCGCCCTTGCCGCCGGGGATCCGATCGACGAACTGGTACCCGCCGCGGTCGCCGAATACATCCGGCGCAACCGGCTCTACCCGCCGCGCCAGTGCCGTTGAGCGGGAAGCGCGGACGCGCCCGGTGAGCGGAGCCGAGCCCGGCGGCCCCGAGGGCGATGCGATCCGCCGCCTGGCCCACGATCTGGCGCGGGAGCTGGCGGCCAAGTCGGCCGACGACGTGCGGCTGATGGAGATCGCCCCGATCTCCCCGATCGCCGACTACTTCGTGCTGGCCACCGCCAACACGCGGCTGCACATGCGCGGGCTGGTCGATGCGTGCCGCGACTTGGCCCCGAAGGGGGTCCGTCCGCGGGTGGAGGGGAACGCCGACGACGGGTGGGTCCTGGTCGACTGCGGCGACCTGATCGTGCACCTTTTTCTGTCGGACCCGCGCCGCTACTACGGCATCGACGAACTCTGGGGCGACGCACGCACGCTGTTGCACCTGGTCTGAGCCCGGTGCCCTTCCCGCCACCACCGGTGGTGGCCGACATAAAATCGGGGCGAGTGGCAATCAGGGCGAATTACCGCCGGGGGGAGCGAAATTGTCACGTCAGAAACCGGCCGTGAGCATCCTCGAACTGGCCTTCGTGCTCGGGATGGGGATCGGGATCGGGGTGCTGCTTAGCTCGCACCGTTCGCTGCGCAAGTTCGTTGGCGGTCTGGGACCGCTGGCGCGGCGGCGCCAGGTCGACTACCAGGTACTGCGGCAGTAGCGCCCGGACCTTGACCGGGGACCGGCCGATATCCGGGCGGGCCCGTCAGCGCAGGTCCACGACCGTCACGCCGTCGCCGCCTTCCGACGGCGGCCCCATGGAGTAGTCCCTGACCAGCGGGTGATCGCGCAGGTGCCCGCGCACCGCATCGCGCAGGGCGCCCGAGCCCAGCCCGTGGACCAGCACCACGCTGCGCCGGTTCATCGCGATCGCCCGGTCCAGGTGGACGGTCGACCTCGGTCCCGGCGTTGTCGGGGAAGGTGCCGTGCAGATCGACCCGGTAGGGCACCGGATTGGTCGGCGCCCGCGCGGGACGGCGCGACGACGGCGACGCCTCGCCGCGCCCGATGACGCGCACGACCGAACCCGCCGCCACGCGCAGCCGCATCCCGCCGACGACGACCAGGTATTCGGCCCCGCCGCGATGGACCGAGAGGACCCGCCCGGGCCGTTTGTGCCCGACCAGCTCGACCCGGTCGCCGGCCTCGGCGCTGCTCCGCGGCCGGCGCCGCAGGCGCGGCGTGGAATCTTCGGGCGCGGCGGGCGCGCTGACTTCGTCGTGCTCGTGCTGGCGCCGGCGCGCCTCTCCGGCGATGCCGCGGACCGAATCCAGGTTTCCGCCGGCGGCGGCGCGGGCCTGGCGGCGCGCCAGCGATTCCATTTCCCGCAGCAGACGGCGCGAGGCGGCGCGCTGGCGGTTCAGTTCGTCCTCGAACCGGCGCTGGCGTTCGGCGAGCTCGCGCTCGGTCGCGGCCAACTGCGACCGGGCCTCGCGCCGCGCCGCGTCGGCCTCGGACCGGGCCAGCGCCGATTCCTCGCGCTGCCGGCGCATGTCCGCAAGCAGCCCCTCCAGGTCGCGCTGCTCCGAATCCACGCCCGAGCGGGCGCGATCGCAGACGTCGGCCGGAATTCCGCTCCGCCGGGCAATCTCCAGCGCGTGCGAGGAACCGGCCACGCCGATGTGCAGGCGGTATTTGGGCAGCAGGGTCTCAGGGTCGAATTCGACGCTCGCGGTCTGGGACCGCGGGTGCGAGATCGCGTGATGCTTCAGGTCGCCGAAGTGGGTCGTGGCCACCACCGCGGCGCCGCGCCCGGTGAGTTCGTCGATGATCGCCGCCGCCAGCGCCGCCCCCTCGGCCGGATCGGTGCCGGCGCCGATCTCGTCGGCCAGCACCAGCGAACGCGGGCCGGCCCGATCAAGCGCCTCGGCCAGGTTCTTCATGTGCGAGCTGAAGGTGCTCAGGTTCTGGGTGATGCTCTGCTGGTCCCCGATGTCGGCAAAGACCCGGTCGAAAACGGTCACCTCGGATCCGCGGCCGGCCGGTACCTGCAGGCCGCAGGCGGCCATCAGGTGGAGCAGACCGACCGTCTTGAGCGCGACCGTCTTGCCGCCGGCGTTGGAGCCGGTGATCACCAGCGCGCGGAACCCCGCGCGCCCGCCCAGGCGAACGTCGATCGGGACCGCCTCCCCGCCGAGGAGGGGGTGGCGGGCGGCCTTGAGGTCGAACCGGTTGGCGCCGGCGACGGTCGGCCTGACCGCCCCCTGCTCCAGGGCGAGCTTGCCCCGGGCCAGGATCAGGTCCAGCGCTCCGGCCGTCCGCCAGTTCGCGGCCAGGTCCTCGGCGCTGTCGCGCACCTTCTCGGACAGCCGGGCCAGGACGCGGCGCTCCTCGCTGCGGGCGCCCGACTGCAGGGCGCGCAGCCGGTTGTTGTCCTCGACCGACTCCAGCGGCTCCACGTAGGCGGTCGCCCCGCTGGCCGAAAGGTCGTGCACGACGCCCGGGACCTGGCGCTGCGATTCGCGCCGCAGCGGGATAACGTAGCGGCCGCCGCGCACCGTAAAGATCGCCTCCGTCAGAAGGCCCTGCGGGCCCAGGCGGGCGACCAGCTGCCCGAATCCGGTCTCGATTTCGGCCCGGCGGCGGCGGATCTGGGCGCGCAGCCGGGCCAGTTCGTCGGACGCCTGGTCGCGCACCCGGCCGTGCTCGTCGACCACCCGGTCGATCGCCCCGGCCAGCTGCTCGCAGCGGGTCGATGCGGCCGGCGCGGCGGGCCAGGCCCGGGGCCCGATCGCACTCGGCCAGCGAGCGCCCGAAACGGTGGAACGCGGAAATCGCGCCGCGCAGCTGCAGCAGTTCGGCCTGGTCCAGGACCGCGCCCACCCTGGCCCGCTCCAGGATCGGACCGATCTCCTCCGGTCCGCCGCAGCCAAGGCCGGGAAGTTCGTCCAGCGCCTCGATCGCCTCGGCGGTCTCGGCCTGGAGGCGCTCCACGTCTTCGGCCGATCCGGCCGGTTCGAGCGCAAGGGCCAGGGCGGCCGAACCGGCGAACCCGCAGTGCCCGGCCAGGGCCGCCAGCACCGCCGGCAGCTCGAGCGCCACCGCGCTCGGGACCGGGCCGGGCGAATCCTCCACCGCTACCCCACCGCGGCGGGCGGAGGCGGGGCCGGCGGGTCCTCGTCATCGTCGTCCGGGTCGGGGACCCGGTCGGCGATCGGAACGCCGAACTTGAGCGATTCGGGCGGCAGGAACGAATTGGGGTCCACCGCGATCCCGGACACGCGGATCTCCCAGTGCAGGTGCGGCCCGGTCGAGCGGCCGGTGGACCCGACCTTGCCGACCTCGTCGCCGAGCTCGACCCGGTCGCCCGGCTCGACCGAGAACTCCTCCAGGTGGGCCAGGACCGAATAGACGCCCAGACCGTGGTCGAGGACCACGGTGCGTCCGTAAATGACCAGGTCCAGCGCGGCGACCACGGTCCCCGGCGCCGGCGCCAGGACCGGATCGCCCAGGTCGCCCGCGTAGTCGATGCCGCGGTGCACCAGCGTGTCCTCGCGGACCGAGACGGTGCGCCGATCGCCGAATCCGGCGGTGACCTTCCCCGGCAGCGGTTCCGCGAACGGATCGGCAAGCAGCGACCGCAGCGTGACCGGGCCGATGATCTCGTCCAGCGCCGCCTGGTCGGCCTCCTCCACTTCGGTATCGAACAGCACCGCCAGGTCGCCGGTCACCCCCAGCAGTTCGTAGGACTCGTATTCCAGCTCCTCGACCTCCAGCTGGACCGACCCGGCCAGCCTCGCGCCGGAGCCGACGGACTCCAGCGCCAGCGACGCGGTCCCCGACTCCCGGTCCAGCGCGATCGGGACCAGCAGGTGCTGGCGCGTCCCGATGCAGTAGGAGACCGTCGGGCTGTCGGCCGCGCGGACCTGGGAGGAGGTGCCGCTGATCTCGACCAGCGCCGGCGAACCGGCCGTGACCGGCAGGGCGGCAGCATAGATCCAGTCGCCGGAACGAACCGGCGGCGAGACCGGGACCGTGGCCGCTTCCGGCAGCAGCCCGAACTCCTTGGCGATGTCGCCGGTGTTGGCCAGGACCGCCTGCCCCACCGGGCCGCCGATTCCGGGCACGTTCCAGACCTGGATGATCTGGCGCTGGCTGCGCAGCACCCGGACCGGTCCGAAGTCCTCGAAGCTGACCGGAAGCCCGTACAGCTCCAGCCAGCGCGGTTCGCTTAAGAAATACTCCCTGATCACCTCGTCCACGGCCAGGATCTGCAGGTGGTTCTGGACGATGTGGGCGAAATCCTCGGGATCGGTCGGGTCCAGCCCCTGGTCGGCTTCAAGCGGGAAAAAGAAAGGGACCTGACGCTGGGCGTACAGGGCGTCGTCGGCCCCGATCCGGCCCAGCCAGTCCACGGTGTTGGCAAAGTGGGCCCGGTCGCCGCCGACCGGCCACTGCAGGATCGCCTTCTGGAAGGCCTGGTAGATGAATCCGTCCTGCTCGAATCGGCGCGATACCGGATAACCGAGCGCGTGCTCGCCGCCGCCGGCGCGGAATGCGCTCAGGAAACGCGCCTCGGCATCGTCGCGGACGTAGAAGCCGAGCCCGGTGTCCGACCCCGTCTGGGCGAAGAAGTGCTCGCCCGCGGTGGAGTATTCGGGCGAGGGCAGGCAGCCGGTGGAGAGCGCCGCGGCCGGGTGCGGGTAAAGCAGCAGCGCGATCGCCAGCAGCGCGGCCGGCGCCAGCAGGCGGGCGCGCCGGCACCGGGTGCGGCCGCGGCCGCGGAGGCAGGCCGGCAAGGTCAGCCCTCGGCGCGGTAGCCGACGACCAGCAGCACGCTGGCGCCCAGGTTCACGCTCTCGCCGGCCGGCACCGACTGGAAGCGGACCACCAGCTCGCGGTCGGGAACCGGTTCCGGGCTCACCACCCGCTCGATCAAGACCCCGGCCGCGCGGCCGACCGCGCGCGCCCGTTCGAGCGGCAGGTCGACCAGGTCCGGCATCTCGACCAGGGGCTGGCGGTTGGCCCGGAGCTGGAGTTCCTCGCCGACCGGCAGAACCGTGCCCGCGGGCGGCGACTGCTCCAGCACGATCCCCAGCGGCAGGCCGGCTTCATAGCCCTCGCCCTCGGCGACGGCCTCGAAGCCGTAGGCGGCCGCGCGCCGCAGCGCCAGCTCCAGGTCGAGCCCGGCCAGGTCGGGCACGGCCTGCAGGCGCAGACCGGCGTTGTAGGTCAGGGTCACCCGCGCGCCGGGCTCGATCTCGGCGCCCGGCTCGGGGAACTGCTCGGAGACGACCCCGACCGGCAGGTCGGGATGGTGGATCGGAACCGTCTCGGCCACGTAGCCGGCCTCGGCCAGCTGGCTCTGGGCGGCCTCGACGTTCTCGCCTATCACCGACCCCAGCTGGGCGCTCTCGGCCCCGGACGCGACCCGCACCAGCACGCTCTCGCCCGCCGCCAGAAGGACCCCCGCGGCCGGGTCCTGATCCAGCACCCGGTTGGGTTCGGCGGCCGGGTCGGTCACCGGCTCGACCACGATCTCCAGGCCCAGGGCCTCGATCGCGCCGCGCGCATCGATCAGGGAACGCCCGGTCAGCAGCGGGGCCGTCACCTCCGTCCCGGGGCCGCTGTCGACCAGCGGCTCAAGGGCGTAACCCAGCTCGTCGGCCAGCCGCGTCAGCGGCCCGGCCGGGTTGGGGTTGAGCGAGTAGATGAATCCGAACGCCAGCAGGGCGCAGGCCAGCGAAACCGTGACCATCCAGCCGTTTATGCGGTAGTCGCGCGATTCGTGCCGCGGCCGCTCCGGCAGGCCTATCCGGCGCGCGCGCAGCTGGCTCAGGACGCGCCGGCTGCTCCGGCCCGATCGCGCCGACCCCAGCCGCCGCAGGCGGGACCTGCGGTCCCGGTCCCGGCGCAGGGAATCTAGGGTAAGCGGACGGGCCAACTGCACGATGCTCCAGGGCAGCGACGAGGCACCGCCATGCCGGTGCGCGTTTGCCGGTGGCCGCGCCCTGGCACGGCCCCGCTAGCGTGCCGAGCGGCTGCGGCGGTATTCCCGCTCCAGGACCCGGATCGCGCGTCCGGCCGCCGTTTGTTCGGCGCCGCGCACGGTCTTCCCGGATGCCGAGGCAAGGTTGCGCCCGTCGAGGACCACGGCCACCGAGAACGTCGGCGCGTGCGCCGGTCCGCGGGTGCTCACCAGTTCGTAGCGAGGCTGGGTTCGGAATTCGGACTGGGTCAGTTGCTGGAGGCGCGACTTGTTGTCCGTCGGCAGTTGCCGGCCGCGCTCGCCGGTGGTCTCGGACTGGCCGTTGCGTCCCGGGATCCGCAGCGGCGGTCCGCCGGGTACGTGGTGGTTTACCCGCAGCAGTTCCTCGAAAAACGGGTGCAGCACCCGCTTGACCTGGCCCAGGCCGTAGTCCGAGTCCAGGTAGATCGCGCCGACGATCGCCTCGAAGCTGCGCCCGGCCACGCCCTTCTGGTTGCGCTTCTTGGACAGATCGAGTCCAGATCCGACCACCACGTAGCGGTAGAGCCCGATCTTTTCGGCCATCGCGGCCAGCGCGGTGAGGCTCACCAGGTCCTTGCGGACGTTGGTCATCTCGCCCTCGTCCATGTGCGGGAAGCGGGCGTAGAGATCGTCGGTGGCGGCCAGGTTCAGGGCCGAATCGCCCAGGAACTCCATCCGCTCGTAGGAGTCGAGACTGCTCAGGTGGCGGTCCTCGTTGATCGCCGAGCGGTGGGTGACGGCGCGCCGCAGCAGGCCGATGTCCTGGAACCGGTACCCGAGCTTGCGCTCCAGGGTCCCCAGTTCGCCCCCGTTCTCCGATTCGCCCTCCACCCGCGATGGCCGGCGCGGGCGCCCGGAGGCGCGGTCGCGGTCGCGGCCGGAGCGCGCCGACGGGGTCCCGTTGCGCCCCGACGGGCCGCGCGCGGAGCGTCGCGAGCCCGAGCGCTGGGAACTGCGCGAAGAACCGCGCGAGGAGCCGTTGCTGCGGGAACCGCCGTTGCTGCGCGATGTGGGTCGCGGACGCCGGCCGCGCCGGCTCGGAGGTCGCGACCGGCCGGGTTTCTGGGGAGCCGCCGGCTCCGGGGCCGGGTCCTTCTTGGCCGGACCGGCCAGGCCGATTGAGCGGAGCAGGTTTTTCAGAGTCTTGTCGCCACCCTATCCGGTGCGGCGGGCGTCAGCCAGTGCCGGTAGGCCCGGTTGCGCCCCTTTACCACGTCGAAGTAGATGTTCTGCATCTGGCGCGTTATGGGCCCGACGTCGCCGTTGCCGATGGACCGGCCGTCGAGGTGGGAGACGGCCGAGATCTGGGCGCCGGTCCCGCACAGGAACAGCTCGTCGCAACTGTAGAGCTCGGTCCGGTCGATCGGCCGCTCGACGGTTTCCAGGCCGAGCTCCTTGGCCGCCAGTTCGATGACCGTAGCGCGGGTAATCCCCTCGAGGATGTTCTCGGACACGGCCGGGGTGACCAGGTGGCCGTCGCGAACGATGAACAGGTTCTCGCCGGTTCCCTCGCTGACGTGGCCGGCGGCGGTGAGCATGATCGCCTCGTCGTAGCCGTTCTGCTCGGCCTCGGTCTTGGCCAGCGCCGAATTTATGTAAAGGCCGGTGGCTTTCGAGCGGGCCGGGATCATGTTGTCGTCGATCCGGACCCAGGCCGAAATGCAGCACCGGATGGGCGCATTAACGTCCAGGTAGTCGCCGAAGGGGGCGGCGAACAGGCAGAAATCGTCCTCGAGGTTCTCGACCCGGCCGTCGGGGCCCCGCCGCACCATGCTCAGACCGATGGTGGTGGAGGCCTTGTAGACGATCGGACGGACGTAAACGTCGGTGGTGAAACCGCAGCGCTGAATCAGCTCCTGCGTGATCCGGCAGAGTTCGTCGACCGAGTAATCGAGGGTGAGCAGTAGCATCCGCGCCGAGCGGTGCAGCCGCTCGAAGTGTTCCGGCAGGCGGAACAGGTGGATCTGCTCCTCTTCCTCGCTCCAGTAACCGCGAATTCCCTCGAAGCAGCCGGTGCCGTAGTTGAAGGCGTGCGTTCCGATGCTCACGCGCGCATCTTTCCAACGGAACAAACTCGCCCTTGAAAAAGGCCCAACTGTCAGCCAATGTGAACTCGCCCGGTTAGCGGTGAAGTGTCGGCGGCGGCGATCTCATGAAAAAGACGGCGCGGTAACTAGATAAATAATTTTATCCGGGTATCGCCAATCAGGCGTTGGGCGTCGTCGGGGTCAAAGAGCGACCGGCTCATCAGGATCAGATCGCCGCGCAGGTCGACCAGGTGCGCGAACTCCGAAAACCCCCATTTGCCGTAGAGTTCGCGGGCGTAGCGGTTGGGCTG
>CAXXYJ010000024.1:0-77517 GCA_963664795.2 Chloroflexota bacterium
TCGTTGGTCTGGGCGCAGTGCCAGAGCGCCCTCGTGCAGGAAGCAGATCCGCCCGCCGCGGCCGGCCAGGCGTTTCTGGCCCTTGATGTTCTTGTAGCGACCGGTGTCGGGTCCCATCATCGACCGCATGTGCGATCCCGGCAGTATCAGGGTGGGGCCCATCTCGTACGGAACGTCGTGGGCGAAGTAGGCGGTGAGGATGTCGAACGAGTAGGGATGGATTCCGGGCAGGCGCACCTGGCGGCGACCGCCCGAGTCCACGTGCCAGAGCTGGGCCTCTTCCTGGTACGGGTAGGTAACGTGCAGGGCCGAATGGTTCTGGGCGTAGCCGGGGCCGAGCAGGCTCTGCAGCACCCCGCGCACCGCGGGCAGTTCGTGGATCTCGCGAATCGCGCTCGAGTGGTCGAAGAAGCCGTCCTTGTTGTCGGTGATGTGCCAGGCGTACTCGGACTTGCGGCCCGCATCGTCCACCGCGGTCATCTCGTCGGCCAGGGCGCGCTGGTTGAGTTCGTCCGGGATCAGGTCGTCGAATTCGAGGTACCCGTCGACCACGAACCGGGCCATCTGCTCGGCGGTCAGCAGGTGCCGTTTTTCGACCGGCGCCAGTTTGGGGTCGGATTCAGCGATTGCCATTGGTGTGCTCCTGGCGTCCGCGGGCCGGGTCAGTCGACCAGTTTTTTCAAGCATGTATTCGTTGGACAGCCCGCCCAGAGGTTGTCCGGCCGTCCGTTCAGGCACGGGACCGGCCTGAATAACGCGCCACCCGTCCCTTAACGCCGCGATTCCGGTCGGGTATGGCGGCTCGGTTTCGCTGCCGGCCTGCATCTGTACCTGGTCTTCGGAAAGCGAGCCGTCGTACAGAGCCCAGGCGACGACCTCCGAGTTCAGGTCACCATTCCGGAGATTGACGAACAAGAGTTTCTGGCGCACTCCGTGGACCTTTCGCCCGGCGATCAACTATCGGTGGAATGATGTTACCGGGGCCGGCCGGCGCGCGGCCCCGAAGGGTGTGTGTCGCAAGCACTTGCGGCCGGTGCGACGCCGGCGAGCGCAGAGTCGTTTGACCGGCAAAAAACCGCCGATACCGCGGCCTGCGGGCCGCACGTTATCGAGAGCAGCCAGATTTGTTCGCGCTGCCGGCCTACTGGTTACTCCTCGGCCAATTCCCCTTCATCTTCCAACCATTCGAGTTCCTCGGCCGTCCATCCGTTGGTGGACGAATATCCCTCCTCGTATCGCCTGGTGATGTCGGCGGCTTTCGCGCTCTTCAGAAACTCTTTTAGCGCCGCGTGAACCACCGCAGATCTCCCGGTGCGCTTTTGCGCGGCAAAGCGGTCCAGATCTTCGAGGAGCCGCCGATTGATCTTGAGCCGGATTTCTAGCATTGATGCCTTTTGCCGAAAACGCTGTTGACCATTTTCGAAAACTGCTCCGGCGTGCGCGCAATCGGGCCGCGGCCCGCTCGGTCGCAGCCGGCGCAGAGTCCCGCCGCGACCGATTCGAAGGCGCCGCGAATTCGGGTCGCGGGCGCCGCCGCCGGCCCTTAATCAAAAATTGAGGCTGGCGGCTTCAGCCCGAAATTTCCGATCCCAAGACGAGGCAAGGTGGCAACGTGACGGAAAACGATGCGACTGGCCTGGCCGGCCAGCTCTCAACATCGGAGAAGGCGGCACTGACGGCCGGTGCGTCCATGTGGGAGATGCAGGGAGTGGAGCGTCTGGGCATTCCAGGGCTAAAAGTCACCGACGGCCCCAACGGCGCGCGCGGGAGCGGGATCTTCGGGAGCGGGAAGAGCGCCGCCTGCTTCCCCTGCGGGTCGGCCCTGGGCGCGACCTGGGATCCCGAGCTGGTCGAGCGCATCGGCGTCGCCCTGGGCCAGGAGGCCAAGACCAAGTCCTGCGCGGTACTGCTGGCCCCGACCGTGAACCTGCATCGGTCTCCGCTGTACGGGCGCAATTTCGAGTGCTTTTCGGAGGACCCCCTGCTCACCGCGCGGCTGGCGGTGGCCTACGTACGCGGAGTGCAGAGCCAGAAGATCGCCTGCGTGATAAAGCACTTCGTGGCCAATGACGCCGAATTCGAACGCATGACCATCAATTCGGTCGTCGACGAGCGGACGCTGCGCGAGCTCTACCTGCCGCCGTTCGAGGCCGCGGTCAAGGAAGCCGGAATCTGGGGCGTGATGACCGCCTACAACAAGCTCAACGGGACCGCCTGCACCGCCCACCAGTGGCTGCTGGCCGACCTGCTCAAGGGCGAGTGGGAATTTGACGGGATCGTGATGACCGACTGGTTTTCCTTCGTCGACACGGTCGAATCCTCGCGCGCCGGACTGGACGTGGAAATGCCCGGACCGGCCCGGATGTACGGTCAGGCGCTGGCCGCCGCCGTGGAGGAGGGCCGCGCCTCCGCCGCCGACCTTGACCAGAAGGCCGACCGCATCCTGAAGCTGATCGACCGCGTCGAAGATTTCGGTTCCGATTCGACCGGCGAGGAGCGGGAAGTGGACTTGTCCGAGCACCGCGCGCTGCTGCGCGAGGCCGCGGCCCGCTCGATCGTACTCCTGAAAAACCGGGCCGGACTGCTCCCGCTGGAGCACGCGGAGAAAGTCGCCCTGATCGGGCACAACGCCGGCCGGCTGCAGCTCTACGGGGGCGGTTCGGCGCAGCTTAGGCCCCATTACCGGCTGGCCCTGCGGGAAACCCTACAGGAGGCGCTGGGGCCGAAGGTTTCGGTCGGGTTCGCGCCCGGAACGTTCGTGGGCAAGTTCCTGCCCCTGCTGGAGGGGCCCAACCTGCGCCAGCCCAACGGTCTGCCCGGCCTGCGGATCGAGGTTCTGGACGCCGCCGGCGACGTCATGCGGACCCAGTCATCGGCCTATTCGGACGTGTTCGTAGTGACCGCCTCCGGCGAGGGCGGCGCCGCGGTCCGGGCCACCGGGTCCTTCGACGTGTCCGAACCCGGCAGTTACCAGTTCTCGCTGGCCCAGGCCGGCGGGGCCCGGCTCCTGGTCAACGACGAGGTCCTGGTCGACGGCGTAGCCAATCCCCTCCCCCCGGGCGAGACCTACATGGGGTTCGGCAGCGCCGAGAAGCGCGTGGCGGTCGACCTTGCTCCCGGCAAGCATTCCCTGCGGATCGAACTGGAGGGCGCCGCCGGCGCCGGCGGGCTGCTCCAGGCGGCCCGGGTCGGTTTCCTGCCGCCGCAGCCTGACGACATGCAGTCCGAAGCCGTCGCCCTTGCGGCTGAGAGCGACGTGGCCGTGGTCGTGGTTGGAACCAACGAGGACTACGAGACCGAGGGCCGCGATCGCCCCGACATGGCCCTGCCCGACGGGCAGGACGAGCTGGTCCGGGCGGTGTGCGCGGCAAACCCCAACACGGTGGTGGTGATCAACGCCGCATCGCCGGTGGACATGGACTGGGACGATGAAGCAGCCGCGGTCCTGCAGTGCTGGTTCGGCGGCCAGGAACTTGCCAACGCCCTGGCCGACGTACTCACGGGCGCCTCCGAGCCCGGCGGCCGCCTGCCGACCAGCATCCCGCTGCGGATTGAACACTCGCCGTCCTACGGGAACTTTCCGGGCGAGGCCGGACAGGTCCGCTACGGCGAGGGCCTGCTGATGGGCTACCGGCACTTCGACACCCGCGACCTGCCGGTCCGCTACCGGTTCGGCCACGGGCTTTCCTACACCAGCTTCGAGCTCTCCGAGCCGCAGATCAGCCGGCGCGGCGGCGGCGGCGACCTCGAACTGGCGGTCGGGGTTACCAACACCGGGGCGCGCAAGGGTTCGGCGGTCGTACAGGCGTACGTGGAACCACCGGCCGGGCCGCTGTTTCGGCCGCGCCGCGAGCTGGGCGCGTTCGGCCGGGTCGACCTCGAGCCGGGCCAGACCGGCACCGTGGTCCTGGGGTTTGACGACCGCTCGTTCTCCTACTGGGACCCGGCCGAGAACGCCTGGCGCCTGCACGGCGGCGAGCACCTGATCCACATCGGCCCGGCAATCGGCCAGAGCGACCACCGGCTAACCGTGAACATATCGGCCGGGTGATGGAGGACCCCGGCGGCGCGCCATTCCCGCCCGGCCCGGACCCGCAGGCCGGGGTCGGGGCCCTTTTCGCGCCCGGGGGAGCGATCGCCCGGACCCTCGGCGGGGGATACGAACCGCGTCCCGGCCAGGCCCGAATGGCCGAGGCGGTCGCGGACGCCATCGCCGGGGAGCATGTGCTGCTGGTGGAGGCCGGGACCGGGACCGGCAAGACGTTCGCCTACATCGCCCCGGGGCTGCTGGCCCGCAAGCGGATGGTCATCGCGACCGGCACCCGCGCCCTGCAGGACCAGCTGGTGGGCAAGGACCTGCCGCAGATAACGTCCGCCCTGGGGTTGCCATCGCTTGCGGTGGTGAACCTGAAGGGCGCCGGCAACTACCTGTGCAAGTTCAAGTTCGCCCGGCTCCGCACCGGCCAGCTGGAGCTGGAGATGGGCGGCAGACCGCCCGGCGCCCGGTTGATAAGCCAGATCGGGGAATGGGCCGATGCGACCGAGACCGGCGACTTTGCCGAGCTGACCGAAATAAGCCCTGACGATCCGATGCTCTCGTCGATCGACGGCTCGGGCGACATGTGCCACGGTCAGCGCTGCGAACTCTACTCCGAGTGCCACGTGACCAGCGTGCGCCGACAGGCCGCCGACGCCGACGTGATCGTGACCAACCAGGCACTGTACCTGGCCGGCATTTCGCCCCAGCCCGGCGCCGAGCCGCTGCTGCCGGAACACGACCTGGCGGTAATCGACGAAGCCCACCAGCTGGAAGGGTTCGCCTCGAACGCGTATTCGATCGATATCTCGCGCTCGCGCTGGCGGCGAATCGCCCGCAACCTGCGGACGGCGAGCCAGCTGGCCGGGACCCGCATCCCGGCCGGAGGCGGCCTGGACGACGCGGCCGACCCGTTCTTTAGCCGGCTGGAACGCTACGTCAACGAGGTCGCGGGCGGGACCGACGACGGTCCCTACCGGCGGCGGGTGGTGATCGATGCGGGCTCCCACGACAGATTCGTCGAGTTCATCTCCAATGCCGCCGCCGGCCTGATCAGCCGGATCGATGCGGCCAAACGGACCATCGAGGAACGGATCGAGACCGAAGACTCCCGATTTGACCCGCTTATACCGGTGGCCTCGAACCTGCTGGCCCAGCACGAGGACCTGCAGCGCATGCTGGACGACCCCGACCCGGCCTGGGTGATGCACCTGCAGCCCGACCGCCAGGGAAACTACGGGCTGGTCTCGACTCCCCTGGCGGTCGGGCCGATCCTGGCCGACCAGGTCTTCGGGCCGACCAGGCCCGCGGCCGCGGTCACGCTCACCTCGGCCACCCTGGCCACCAGCCAGGGGTTCGGATTCGTGCGCGGCCAGTTGGGGATCGCGGAGGCCGACGAAGTCGTCGTCGAGAGCCCGTTCGACCATGAAAAGGCGGCGCTGCTCTACGTCCCCCTGGGCCTTCCGCCGCCGGCGAGCACCGACGAGGGCAGGGCCCTTAAGCCGGTCGTGGACAAGATCGTGGACCTGATCGGGGCCTGCAGCGGCGGCGTGTTCGTTCTCTGCACCAGCCGCCGGCGCATGATCCAGTACCACGATCTGGTGGCCGAGCGATCGGCCGGGCGCACCCTCCTGCTGCAGGGCCGGGCCTCGCCGGCCGCGCTCATCAGCCGGTTTAGGCGCGAGCAGAACGCGGTCCTGTTCGCGACCAAGAGCTTCTGGCAGGGCGTGGACATTCCCGGACGCGCGCTCTCGATGGTGATCGTGGACCGCCTCCCGTTCCCATCTCCCGGCGAGCCGGTATTCTCGGCGCGCTGCCGGGCCATCGACGCCGAGGGAGGGTCATCGTTCATGGCCCTGTCGTTGCCGCTGGCGGCGATGGACCTGAAGCAGGGATTCGGGCGGCTGATCCGCAGTCGCCGGGATCGCGGCGTGCTGGCCCTGCTCGAGGACCGGATCATGACCCGACGGTACGGCGGCTTGTTGCTGGGCGCCTTGCCGAAGGTCCCAATTACCCGCGAGATTGGCGAAGTGCGACGGCACTTTTCGTAGCCGCTTCATCTCCCAGCGCCAATGGCCTCAGCAAACCGAACCAAGTGACTCTTCAACGGCCATCGAGCAAAGCCAACTCGAGAAGTGAATAAATGCAACGCTTCGTGCCCGCGGTATTCCGCGACATTGGCTGTGGCGCGAAAAAGCGAAGAGCGAACGAGCAGCTTTAGATTGCTTGCACGGCGCGCCCGTATCAAGCCCTCGGTAGCCGAACGGCGTTAGTCCGACGCAAAGCGTTCCTAAACCCAAATGAAGCAACCAAAAACCATCAAGAATAGCGATCTGGTCAGCATGCTCAATGCTGGTGAGTCCGATCGAGTCGAATTCAAGGAGTCTCTTTCCGGGCGAGCGCCCAAAACTGTCCGAGAAGCAGTGTGCGCATTCGCAAACGATCTACCGGGGTACAACGCCCCCGGCGTTGTATTCGTAGGCGTTCGGGACGACGGATCGCATTCAGGTAAGCGAATAACGAAAGAACAGCTGCGAAATCTTGTGGACATCAAGACGGATGGCCATATTGTTCCGCCTCCGTCAATTGACGTGCGCACACTAAATTTGCCCTTCGGCGTCGTCGCTGCGCTGGTGGTTTGGCCCGCACTGTCACCTCCTGTCCGCTACGACGGAAGGGTGCACATTCGAATCGGCGCACGAAGAGGCGTTGCCACCGCCCACGATGAGCGCAATTTGAATGAGCGAAGAAAGTTCAAAGATATCCCTTTTGACGTGCATCCAATTCCATCGGCGGGCGTTTCAGATTTGAACCTCGGTTTTTTCAATGACGAATACTTGCCGAAAGCTCATGCACGAGACGTACTCGAAGCGAATGAACGCAGCACTGTAGAGCAATTGGCGGCCACAAAAATGATCGCCTCGGTTGATGAGCAATTCGCGACCGTGTTAGGTGTATTGGTGCTGGGCAAAAATCCGCAGGATTTTTTGCCAGGCGCATACGTGCAATTCCTCAAATTTGGCGGGGTGCACCCAACTGACCCGATTGAAGACAGCGAAGACATCCGCGGGGGCGTGACGGAAATCATCCGCCGCTTGGACGACAAATTCAAATCGCACAATCGAATCGCAGTCGACGCAACTTCGGCTGCAACCGAGGTGCGGACTGCCCTTTACCCTATTGCCGCATTGCAACAGATCACCAGGAACGCGATCATGCACCGCACCTATGAGGCCACGAATGCGCCAGTGCATGTGCGGTGGTTTACGGACCGAATCGAGGTTGTGAGCCCTGGCGGGGCGTTCGGCATGGTTGACGCGGAAAACTTTGGAAGCGGAGTCGTCGACTACCGGAATCCCAACCTCGCAGAGTCTTTAAAAAATCTGGGGTTCGTGCAAAGATTTGGCATCGGGATTCAAATCGTGCGTTCAGAACTCAAAGTAGCTGGGCACCCTGCTGCGACGTTTGAAGTCAATCAAAACGTATTGTTGGCAACCGTTCCGGCTAACCCCAAATTGATCGGGTGAAGATCATGCCGGTTCCGGTATTGACTTGCTTCAATAACAAAGGCGGGGTCGGCAAGACTTCTCTCGTCTATCACTTAGCCTGGATGCTGTCCGAATCCGGACATCAAGTTCTTGCTTGTGATTTGGATCCGCAAGCTAATCTCACCAGCATGTTTCTCTCGGAGAGTCAGCTGGAAGGCATCTACGGCGAAAACGGATCACCGAGTTCAACTGCCAATACGGTGTTCGAATGCGTCAAGCCTTTGATGGAAGTTTCTGATTTGCGGAAATCGAAACTCCAAGCCATTACGCCCGAATTAGGTCTCATTCCGGGCGATCTCGCGTTGGCTGGATTTGAAGACACGCTTTCGGCCGAATGGCCAAGGGCGCTGGATTCAGGTCCGCCAAATAGGCCATTCCGGATATTGAGCGCGTTTTCGACGATCATGCAAGCCGGCGCCGAGGAATTTGGGGCTTCAATCGTACTCGCTGATGTCGGGCCAAATCTGGGCGCCATAAATCGGTCCGGGTTGATCGCAACAGATTTTGTAGTCGTGCCGGTTGGCGCTGATCTGTTCTCTTTGCGAGGGTTGCGAAACCTGGGGCCAACGCTGCAGAGGTGGCGAGGTGATTGGCAAAAGCGGCTTGACAATTGGGAAGATCCAGATTTCGATCTCCCTGGAGGGGGCATGAAGCCGATCGGTTATGTCGTGCAGCAGCATAGTGTCCGATTGGATCGGCCGGTTAAGGCGTATGACAAATGGGTTAACCGGGTCCCAGGGCAATACGCTGAGCACTTGCTCGGAGAGGATTCTCACGATGTCCCGCTCTCTCCGGAACAAGACTCCCATGCGCTCGCAACAATCAAGCACTACCGCAGCTTGGTACCGATGGCGCAAGAAGCGCGCAAACCAGTGTTCGGTCTTAATTCCGCCGACGGAGCGATCGGAAGTCATGCGGCCGCAGCGCGAACAGCTTACGAAGATTTCCGCTCGTTAGCTGACCGAATCTGCAGGCGAATGAGCGAAAGCGAATCAGAATTGGCCCAGCCTATCGCGCTTTGAAACCATTTAGCGCACAGAATTCAAGGGCACCCTTGATTCAGAATGCCTGTTAAGGCTGTTTCCGATTCGGCGATTCAGCCTACCCGAACTCTGAGTTCAAATTTCATCTAAAGAATTTCACAAATCGCAATCGAATCGGAAGGACGATAACGCCAAACACATGCTGTCAATTAAGGCTCGGCAGATTCCCGGAAGAGACGCTGTTGGTGCCCATTAATTTGCGATTCAGCAGCCTCCAAATTCAACTGGAGTCTGACTCTTCAGTCGCGACATAATCGCCGATCTTGCCGGTGTAACGGCATTTGGGGAATCCGCTGCAGCCCACGAATTCGCCGTAGCGACCGCGTTTGACGCTCAGGTCCATGCCGCATGTCGGGCACTCGCCCACGACCACCACGTTTGCATTCTTTTTGGCCGATTTTGAGGCCGACTTGGCCGGGGCCGACTCCTTGGACTGCTGGCGCGGGTCCTGCCAGGTCGAATATTCGCAGCCCGGGTAGCGCTCGCAGCCGTAGAAGGTCCGGCCGCGGCGGGTCTTTTTTATCACCAGCTGGGCATCGGCGCAGTCCGGGCACTGGACCCCGGTCGGCTCGGTGATCTGGCGCGTGTAGCGGCAATCGGGGTAGGTCTCGCAGCCGATGAACCGGCCGAACCGGCCCTGCTTGTAGACCAGGCCCGAGTCGCAGTCCGGGCAGGGTTCGCCGACCGCATTTGATTCCTCGCCGTTGCTTTCGGCTTCCAGGTCGCGCGTGTACCGGCATTCGGGAAATGCCGAGCAGCCCACGAACATTCCGTTGCGGCCCAGCCGCTTGACCAGCGGTTGCGGACAGCGGGGGCACTCCTCGTCCAGCACCTCGTCTGCGACCGGTTTCTTCAGGTTCTCGCGGGCGTTTGCGAGGTCCTTGTCCAACCGCACCCAGAAATCGCCGGTGGCGTCAACCCAGTCCAGTTCGCCGCTGGCGACGCGGTCGAGTTCGGTCTCCATCCGGGCGGTGAACGCCACGTCGACGATGTCGGCGAAGAATTCGGCCATCGCGTCGGTTACGAATTCGCCGGTCTGGGTCGGCTCCAGGACCCGGCGCTGGCTGGTCACGTACTGGCGGTCCTTCAGCGTCCGGATGATCGCCGCGTAGGTGCTGGGGCGCCCGATGCCCTCGTCCTCGAGCACCTTGATCAGGCCGGCTTCGCTGTAGCGCGGCGGCGGCTCGGAGGCGTGCTTCTGCGATTGGATCTCGAGCAATTCGATCGGATCGCCGACCGAGCGTGCGGCCAGGTAGTCAAAGCAGGCCGATTCCTCGGCGGTTATGCGCGGACCGTAGCTGGCGACCCGCAGGCAGCCCAGATCGATGACGCGCGAGGCCGATACCCTGAACACGTACTCGGAATCGGGATCCGTGGCCACGTCCGCGGCCAGGCGGCGCGCGGTCCCGGGCACCATCTGGCTGGCGACGAACTGGCGCCAGATCAGGTCGTAGAGCTTGCGCTGGTCGGGATCCAGGGCCTCGCCGAGCACCTCCGGCGACAGCGCGACCTCGGTGGGACGGATCGCCTCGTGCGCCTCCTGGGCGTTGCGGGTCCGGGTCTTGTAGAAGTTGGGCTTTTCGGGCAGGTATTCCCCGCCCAGTTCGGTCCCCACGTAACCGCGAACCGAATCGAGGGCCTGGCCCGAAACGCTCACCGAATCGGTTCGCATATAGGTGATCAGACCGATCTGGCCGCGCCCCGGCACCCGGACGCCTTCGTAAAGGCGCTGGGCGATGCGCATAGTCTGCGAGGGCGAGAGCCGCAGGCGGTTCGAGGCCGCGCGCTGCAGGCTGGCGGTCGTAAATGGAGCCTGCGGGCGCAGGCGCCGGTCGTTCTGCCGTAGGTCGGTGACCTGGTAGTTGGCCTGGCCCAGCGGGTCGATCAACTCCGCGGCGGCGTCGGCGTCGAGCTTCAGCTCCTTGCCTTCCCGGTGCAGGCGGGCGGTGAAGGCGGCCACGCCGGTTCCGGGATCGCCGAACTGGCCGTCGACGGTCCACCATTCCTCGGGCACGAATTCGCGCCGCTTGCGTTCGCGGTCGACCACGATTCGCAGGGCCACGCTCTGGACGCGGCCGGCCGAGGATCCGCCCGGGATCCGGCGCCGCAGGATGGGGGAGATCTTAAAGCCCACCAGGCGGTCAAGAACGCGGCGCGCCTGCTGGGCCTCGACCAGGCGGTCGTCGACCGGTTCGGGCGCGTTGAGCGCGTCGCGCACCGCCGATTTGGTGATCTCGTGGAAGCGCACCCGGCTGGTCTTCTTCTCGTCAAGATCGGCCGCCGCCATCAGGTGCCAGGCGATGGCCTCGCCCTCGCGGTCGGGGTCGGTGGCCAGCAGCACCGAGTCCGAGGCCGCGGCCGCCTTGCGGATCTGGGTCACCGTCTTCTGCTTGTCGCGCGGAACGACGTAGGTCGGCGCAAACCCGTTGTCGATGTCCACGCCCAGGTTGCCCTTGGGGAGGTCGCGGATATGCCCCACCGAGGCCAGCACCTCGTAGTCCTTGCCAAGATAGCGCTTGATGGTCTGCGCCTTGGTGCCGGATTCGACGATCACCAGGTTCGGGGCCGCTCGCGAACGGCGTTTGGTGGATGATTTGCGGCGTTGGGCCATGGTCAGTTCGGTAAGTGGATTGCGGTCGCGCGCTAGGTCCGGCCGCCTCCGGTGCGGGTCGGGCGCGCATTTTTCGGCGCCGGACCGGTCCGCTCGATTGGGCCGTTGAGCGTCAGAGCACCCAACCTTAGCAGACGCGCGCCCTCAGGGTCTAGCCCGGCGCGGAGCGCACCGCCCGGCCGATCCGGCCGGATCCGGCGCCTTCGAAGTAGGAAAGCAGCCGTCGGCGCCAGTCGGGACGATCCTCGAAATCCGGCCAGGTGATTCCGAGTTGCCCCAGGCGCGCCTCGGGCCCGAGACGGCGCCGCAGGTCGCCGCGGTCGACGAAGCGTTCGGGGTCCAGGCGCATCACCAGGTCGGCGCCGGTGGTGGCGATCGAATCAATCCCCAGTTCGGTGGCGTGCGCGCGCACCTTGGCCACGTAGACGAGGTTGGCCACCGGATCGGGGAATTCGCCGAACCTATCGCGCAGCCCGGCCGCCACCGCCTCGACCGCGCTCACCGAATCGGCCCGCACCAGGCGCTGGTACTCGCGCAGCTTGGCCGCATAGGTCCCGGTGTATTCGTCGGGGATGTAGGCGCTCAGCGGCAGATCGACCGGGGTCAGGGAGCGCGGCTTCAGCTCGTCGGCGGGGCCCGAACCCTTGGCCTCGCGGACCGCGTCGCGCACCATCTGCAGATACATGTAAAGGCCCACCGTGTTGGCGAACCCGGACTGGTTGGCGCCGAGCATGTCGCCCGCCCCGCGGATCTGCAGGTCGCGCATCGCCAGCCGCAGGCCGGCGCCGAGATCGTTGGCCTCCAGGACGGCCTGCAGGCGTTTCTGGGCCGCCTCGGTCAGGCGGTCCTCGCGGGTGTAGAGGAAGTACGCGTAGGCCTGGGTCGCCGACCTTCCGACCCGGCCGCGCAGCTGGTAGAGCTGGGCCAGTCCGAACATCCAGCATTCATCCACGACCAGGGTGTTCACGTTGGGCAGGTCGACCCCGTTTTCGATAATCGCGGTGCAGACCAGGACGTCGTGCTGGCCGCCGGCGAATTCGACCATCACCGACTCCAGCGCGTTCGACGGCATCTGGCCGTGGGCGACGGCGACCCGGGCGCGCGGACAGATCTTGGAGACCTTGGCGGCCGCGCCGTAGATCGAGTTGACCCGGTTGTGGACGAAGAACACCTGGCCGCCGCGGGCCAGCTCGGATTCGATCGCCTCGCGGATCACTCCCTCCTCGTAGGCGGTCACGTAGGACTTGACCGGACGGCGGTCGTGCGGAGGCGATTCGATCACCGAGATGTCGCGCACCTCGGTCAGGGCCATGTGCAGGGTCCGCGGGATCGGGGTGGCGGTCAGCGTCAGGACGTCGACCTCGGCGCGCAGTTTTTTGAGGCGTTCCTTCTGGGCCACGCCGAACCGCTGCTCCTCGTCGACGACCACCAGCCCTAGGTCGGCGAAATTTATGTCGCGCGAGAGCAGGCGGTGGGTGCCGATGACGATGTCGACGTCGCCGGATTCCAGACTTGCGACGATCTTTTTCTGGTTCGCCGGGGACTGGAAGCGCGAGAGCAGCGCCACCTCCAGCGGATAGTCTCCGAGACGGCCCCGGAACGTGTCGTGGTGCTGCTGGGCCAGGATCGTGGTCGGAACCAGTACCGCGACCTGCTTGCCTTCCTGGGCAGCCTTGAAGGCGGCCCGCACCGCCACCTCGGTCTTGCCGAATCCGACGTCGCCGCAGATCAGGCGGTCCATCGGCCGGTCGGACTCCATGTCGGCCTTCACCTGCTCGATGGCGGTGACCTGGTCCGGGGTCTCGACGAACGGGAAGGCCTGCTCCATCGACAGCTGCCAGTCCGAATCCGGCCCGAACGAGTGGCCCGGGCCGCTCTCGCGGGTGGCGTAAATCTCCAGCAGCTCGCCGGCGATCTCGCGCGCGGCCCCCGACGCCTTGCGCTTGGCGCGGGACCAGTCCTTGGTGCCCAGGCGGGACAGCTTGGGTCTGGCCTCGCCGGCGCCGACGAAGCGCTGGACCCGGCCTAGCTGATCGACCGGGACGTAGAGCTTGCCGTCGCGGGCGTACTCGATCTGCAGGTACTCGCGGTCGCCGGCGGCATTGGCCAGCCGCACCACGCCCCGGTAGCGTCCGATTCCGTGCTCGACGTGGACGACGTAGTCGCCCTCGGAGAGATCGAGCAGGAACTCATCGTCGACGGCGGGCTTGGCCGAGGGCGCCGCGCGGCGCCGCATCCGCCCGAATATCTCGGCGTCGGTGAGCAGCTGCAGGCCCAGGCCGCGGTGCCGCCAGCCGCGCATCAGCGAGGCCCGCACGACCACCACGTCGCCGGGCCCGAGCCGGCCTCCGGCCTCGGCCAGGGGCGTGGCCCAGACCCCGTGCTCGGTCAGCAGTTCGACCAGGCGGTCCCCCTGGTAGCTGGCCAGGATCGTGGCCAGCCCGCTCTCGGCCAGCTCGTTGGCCATGTGCAGCAACCTGCCGCCGTACGATTCCGGCGAGGAGAAAGCCTCGGTGGCGTGGACCTCGTCGGTTCCGGGGCCGGAACCGCTCTGGAGGAGCCGTAAGTGGGCGGATTCGATCGCCTCGGTCAGCGGGGCGAGGCCGTTTAGCGGGTTTCCGATGCCGCGCGGGAGCTGGCGATCCTTCAGCAGCTGGGCGCGCAGGCGCTCCTCGGCGCCGGACTGTTCGCGCAGGGCCCAGGCGATCGCGTCAGGGTCCTCGACCACAAGGCGCGCGGCGCCGGCAAATTCCAGCAGGCTGGATGATTCGCCCTGGCAGGAGGAGAGCAGGAACGGGGCCGCGTCGAAGAAGGAGCCCTCCGCCAGCAGCGCCAGCTGGCGCTGCAGCCGGTCCTGGTCGGCGCGCCGCAGGCCCTCGATGTCGAGCCTGCCCAGCGCCGCCGCCGCCTGCGGGCCGCGCCAGACCGGATGCTCGGTGGCCGATCCGACCTCCCAGCCCTCCAGGACGGCGCCGGATCGCTGGTCGGTGACGTCGAAGTAGCGCAGCGATTCGATCTCGTCATCGAAGAAGTCGACCCGGATCGGATGCGGGGAATCGGCCGGGTAAAAGTCCAGCAGTCCGCCCCGCTGGACGAATTCGCCCGGTTCCTCGACCAGCGGCGAGCGACGGTAACCAAGATCCAGCAGGCGCTGCGCAAGACGCGCCGGCGGCAGGACCAGGCCGGGCTCAAGGGCCAGCAGGCGTTCGGCGAACTCGCGCGCCGGACAGAGCTTGGGCAGCAGCGCCCGGGCCGAGGCCACGACCAGGAAGCCCTCCCCGGCCGGGGAGGATTCGGCCAAGGTCAGGCGCTTGAGCACGCGGCTGCGGGCGGCCAGGATCTCGTGGTCGGTGCTCACCTGGGCATGAATCAGGTGGTCCGGGGCCGGGAACGAAAGCACCTCAAGCCCGCCCGCCCACAGTTCGAATTCCCGCAGCAGCTCCTCGGCGCGGTTCTCGTCGGCGACCAGCAACAGGTGTGGACTGGCGCTGCGCCTTACGACCTCGGCCAGCAGAATCGCGTGCGTGGCCGGCATCGCCACGACCGTGGACGGGTCGGCCGCGGCGCGTTCGGCGGCGGTCGCAAATTCCGGGGTCGCGGTTATCCGGGCCGCGATCTGCTCGGGCTTCACTTTTGGCCGGCCCAGTTGCGGTTGAACCGGTTCATGAGCTGCTCGACGGTTAACTCCCCCACCTGCGAGAGCCCTTCCTGGGCGGCCGCAACCATCCGGTCCACGGCCGGTTTCTGGGACCGCGTAAAGCCCTGCAGGACGTATTCGGCCGGATCAAGACCCGGCGGCGGGCGCCCCAGGCCGAGCTTGAAGCGCAGGAACCTGTCGGTCCCGACCGCGCCGATGATCGACCTGATACCGCGGTGCCCGCCGGCCGATCCGCCGAAGCGGATCCGCAGGCTGGCAAAGCCCAGATCCATATCGTCGTGCACCACGACCAGCCGGTCCGCCTCCAGGCCGAGGCCTTCGAGCGCCGATCGCACCGAATTGCCGGAAGCGTTCATATACGTATGCGGAAAGAGAAATCCGGTTGCGTCGCCGCCTATTTCGCGAACCGTATATTGGCCGCGGTAGCGCCGCCGCGGTTTCGGTCCGGGGATGTCGGACAGCAGCCGCCGGCCCACCCGCCAGCCGATGTTGTGGCGTCCGCCGGCGTGCTTGCGCCCCGGGTTGCCCAGAAAGACCAGCAGGCGGTCCGGATCCGGCTGGCGCCGGAAGAGATCACCCAGTCCCATCGGTGCCGGCTACCCCCTCCCGGAACGCGTCGGACAGGGCCAGCCAGGCCGCAAGGTCCAGGTTGGCGGGCCGGTCGTCGGGGTCGATGCCGGCCGCCTGGAGAAGATTAATGGCCGCGTCGCGCTCCAGGCGCAGGCCGGCCCCGATCGAATTAACGAGCTTCTTGCGGCGCTGGGCGAACGCGTGCCGCGAGAGCCAGATCGCGTTTGAAACCTGCGGGTCCTGGCGGTCCCGATCGGTGGTTTCAATGCTGATCACGGCCGAAGTTACCTTGGGACGGGGCCAGAACGCCGACGGCGGCACCAGGAATTCGACCCGGGCGTCCCCGAACGGACGGGTCATCACCGTCAGGGCCGACCAGTCCCCGGGTTCGGCGCATATCCGCTCGGCCACCTCGCGCTGCAGCATCACGGTCAGGCGCCGGGGGCGGTTGCGGCTGTGGAGAAGGTCCACCAGCAGCGGCGTGCCGACCGAATAAGGGAGATTTGCCACCACCTGGAAGGGTTGGTCGGGATAGATCTGTTCGAGATCGAGGGCGCGCGCGTCGCGCCGCAGCACCGATACGTTGGAGTAGCCGCGCAGCTGGCGGCGCAGGGCAATCGCCAGTTCGGGGTCGACCTCGACCGCGATCACCCGGTCGGCCGCTCGCGCCAGGGGGCGGGTGAGGAGGCCGGTGCCGGCGCCGATCTCCAGTACCGCCGCGTCCGGCTCGATCCGGGCGGCGTTAACTATCCGGTCGACCACGCCGTCATCGACCAGCAGGTTCTGCCCGCGCGAGCGGCGCGGCCGGAACCCGCGCGGCGCGCCGCCGCGGCGCCGTCTAGGCGAGCTCAAGTTCCTCCAGCGCGGCCAGGACCGCGGCCCGTCGATGCGAGATCGAGTTCTTCTCCGGCATGCCGAGCTGGGCCAGGGTCTTCTTCCCGCCCGCGGGTAAGAAAACCGGGTCGTAGCCGAACCCGCTTTCCCCGCGCGGTGACACCAGGATCGTGCCCCGCAGGGCGCCCTCGCCGACCGCCAGGACGGATCCGCGCCGGGCAATGGTGACAACGCTGCGGAACTGGGCCGATCGGAGCGGGGCCGCCAGGCCGTGCATGATCGAGAGCAGGGCCTCGGTGCGGTCGACGTCGCTGCCTTCGGCCAGCCGCGCCGTGCGCACCCCGGGCGCGCCGTGCAGGGCGTCGACCTCTAGGCCCGAATCGTCGGCCAGCACCGGAAGTTCGGTCAGCTCGGAAAAGGCCAGCGCCTTGCGGGCCGAGTTCTCGGCGAACGTCTCCCCGTCTTCTGAGACATCGCAACGGATCCCGGCCTGGTCGGGGCGCAGGCTTTCCCAGCCGCGGCTCGAGAGCAGGACGCCCAATTCGGCCGCCTTGCCGGGATTGTTGGTGGCCAGCAGGATCGTTCGCAATTTGGGGTCTTCCATCTCAAATTCCCCAGGCATCGGCGTTCCGGCCCAGGAAGTCGGCTTCCTGCCCGGGCTCCAGGCCGGCCCGGCGCACCCGGCTCAGCATGCGGCGCTGGCTGGTGAGCGGATAGTCGGATCCAAACATAATTCGACCGGGGGCGATCTGGGCCATAAGGCCGTAGATGGAGTCGTCATACAGCAAGTGCGAGGCCGCGCAGTCGTAGCGCACTGAACCGGTCTGGGCCCTTACCTCCGGCATCGATTCGAAGATCCCGAACCCGGCGCCCCAGTGCGGGAGCTGGAGCCGCAGCCCCTCCGGCATGCCGGCCAGAAAGCTTGCGATCTGGCGCGGCCCGGTTGAGTCCTTGCCCGGATAGGAATGACCGGCCGGCTCGCTCACGTGGACGCAAAGGATCAGGCCCCGGTCCGCGCAGGCCTGGGGCAGCGGGGAGGATCGGTACAGGTCGGCCAGATCGAATCCCTGCCCTTCAGCATAGAGCTCTCCCACCGCCGCGACCGGCGCTCCGCGCCAGTACTCGAGCTCGGCCATGGTGGCTCCGGCGGCGGCGGCCGGGACCGTAATGCCGGCGCGGATCCTGCCGCCGCTGGCGGCGGCCGATTCGACCAGGTACTCGTTGCACCGCCGGTGCATGGCCCGATCCCGCCAGCCGAACCCGAGGCAAAGCGACCGCTCCACCCCGGCGCGGTCCATTTCCGCCAGCAGCATATCGGCGTCGGCCATGCGCGCGCGCCGCTGGTAGAGCGTGGCGAACCACGGCTCGCGCTCGGCCACCGCCGCGCGGTCGGCGATTAACGCGGGTGGAAAAATGTGGGTGTGGGCGTCAATGATCAGGGCTCGGACCTGTCCGAGGGAGGGCCTTTTGGGCATCAACCACAAATTATGTAAGTGTCCTCGTCGCGGGCCGAGGGGAAGGCGGGCTTGAGTTGGGATCCGCACCGGTTCGGCCGGACCGACATTTGCGCGTCCGGCTCAATCGGGGCATACGTGCATTTCCCCTTCTGCCGCCGGCACTGCTGGTACTGCGACTTCAACGTTCACGTCGCCGGCAATGATGCGGTCGCCGAGTACCTTGACGCTCTAGAGACCGAGATCGCCGCCGTGACCGGGTTCCTGGAGCCGAGTCCCCGGGTGGAGACGATTTACGTCGGCGGCGGCACCCCCAGCCACGCCGGGCCCGGGCGCCTCGGGCGTTTGCTCGGGGATTTGCGGGCAAGCCTGCTGCTGGCTCCGGGAGGCGAATTCAGCGTCGAGGCCAACCCGGCCGACGCCGGCGCCGAGATCTTTTCAGCGATGACCGGCGCCGGAGTCACGCGCCTGAGCCTGGGAGTGCAGTCGTTTGCCGACCGGCGCCTCGGCCTGCTCGACCGCGACCATTCAGGCGATGAGGCCGAGCGGGCGGTCGAGCTGGCGGCGTCGGCCGGGTTCGGGTCTGTCTCGATCGATCTGATCTACGGCGCGCCGGGGCAGTCGCTGGCGGAATGGCGGTCCGACTTGGAGCGGGCCGCCCGCATCGGGGTGGATCACGTTTCCTGTTACGCCCTGACGCTTGATTCGCGGCGCTCCAAAGCCAGGTCTGAAGAGCTCGGCAAGGCCCCGGACGGCGACGGGATGTTTGCCTACTACCAGGCCGCGCTCGAGATCCTGGAATCGGCCGGTTTCGATCATTACGAGACTTCCAACTGGGCCAGGCCCGGTCACCGCTGCCGCCACAACGGTTCCGTCTGGGCGGGCGGCCGCTACCTGCCGCTGGGTTGCGGCGCGCACGGATTCCTGGGCGAGCGCCGATACCATCTCGTGCGTCGCCCGGATCGTTACGCCGACCGGATACGGACCGGCGGCACCCTGCTGGCCGGATCCGAGGTGCTCGGGGAGGCGGACTTGCTCAGGGAAGCGGTCGCGCTGCCGCTGCGCACCGCGGCCGGGATCGATCTTTCGGGTCTGCAAGATCGATTCGGTTACGACCTGCATGCCGAGCACGGTCCCCCTGGTCGAGCAACTGGCGGGCGAGGGGCTACTGATCAGGGAAAACGGTCGGCTGCGTCCGTCCAATCGCGGGATGTTCCTGGCCGACGCGCTCGGCGCAAGGCTCCTGCCCGGGACGGGGCGCCAACGGCTAACCGGTCCCGCGGGCCGCGCAACCCCGGGAGTCGCGCAACTCATGCACGAAGATTGGACGCACCCGCCAGGATCGATCGGTCACCCGAATGGCAATTAATTGCTCAATTCGCCATGCAAAGGACCGCTTCGAGGAATTGGTGCGCTTCGTGCGCGCGGGCGGAACGGTCACACTCACCCACCAGGGTGAGCCGGTAGCCGAAATCAGGCCCCTGGCCGAACCGGGGTCGATCGAGAAACGAATTGAAGACCTGCGGGCGAGGGGCGCTCTCACCGGCCCTTCTGGACCAAGAAAACCATTCGACGGGGGCACGTATGTGCCCGATGCGCTGCAAAAGTTCCTGGAGGATCGCGACTGACGTGCGTTATCCACGTCAGAATCTGAACGCTGGCGGAACGTGGCTACGGAAGGGCAGGGGCAGCGCCATTCGGGTCAGGCGAATGCGGTCCGGTCATTAGAGCCTTCATCGCCATTTCGCCCGACGCGGGCGCGCGTCGCCGGGTCGCGAGCGCCCTGGACGGGATGACCGACGAGCCGCTGCTGCGCCGCGTTGCGGCCCAGAACCTGCATCTAACGCTGGCGTTTCTCGGGGAAATCAACCCCGCCGAAGCCGATTCCGCGGCCGCCGCGATCAGGATCGCCGCAGCGGATCTGGTCCCGTTCGGACTGCGAATCGAAGGCGAACTGGCGGCAATTGGCGCGCGGCGGCGCGTCCTCGCGGCAGCCGTCAGAGGCGACATCGAAGAATTGATCGCGGTGTGGACCCGGCTGCGCGAGGCGCTGGCCGAAAGCGGATTCCAGGCAACCGAACGCCGCTTCCTCCCGCACCTGACCCTGGCCCGGGCTCGCCCGCAAGCCACCGCGCGGCAGCGACGCGCCATCTGGCGGGCGGCCGAGTCGCAGCTGGAATCGCTGCAGGTCGAATTCCAGGTCCGGGATATCGGCCTCTACCAGAGTCGGCTTGGACCATCCGGCGCCAGCTACCGGCTGCTGGCGCGGGCCGAGTTCGGCAAATCACGGTCGGATCGCTTCCGCCGGCCGGCTGCGGGCAGTCCCCGTCGTTGAATTTGGTCCAGCGGCCTCCGAGCCGCATTTGTCCGAGCGGGACGCTCAGGCAGGGATGTCGAATCGCCCGGACCGGAACCTGGGCATCACCTCCTCGGCGAACCGGCGCAGCTGCTCCAGGACGACGGTTTCGGGGGTCCCGATCACCGATCCGACGTTGATTTCTTCCAGGCCGGGATAGCGCTCCTGGACCGACATGAGTCTTTCGGCGACCGCGTCCGGCGGACCGCACAGCCAGGCGCTAGGAGCCTGCGCCACAGGAACCGCGCCGCGACACCGCCGACCGGCTGACCGTCGATTTTTCTGACGCGCCACGGCGCGACGACGCGCGCATCGACGCCGATTCGGCCCGGCTGACTGCCAATCGGGCGTTCTCGGGCCCGATTCGGGCCCATTCCGCCCCGATATGTAGGGGTCTCCCCGGATATCTCATGCGCGATACGCACCGATCCGGCGCGCGTTGAGCGCAAGACAGACCAGGTCCCACTCCCCGCGCACCTTCTCCAGGCCGCGGAAGCTGAAGCGCCTGAAGCCCAGTACCTGCTTTATCCAGCCGAACGGGGGTTCGGCGATGTGCTTGCGGTCGGCGTACGTCCGCCTGCCCTCCGGAGTCCCCAGCTTCGCGGCCATCCGCCGCCGGGCCGGGCTCAGCTGCTGCGGGGGCTTCCTGCCTTCCCGGCCCAGCGAGACGTAGGCGTCTATCTCCAGGTTCTCGAGCTCTAGGAAGTCGTCCTCGGAGGCGTAGCCGGCGTCGGCCAGGACGATGTCGGGACTGCGGCCGGTGTTGCTGGAAGCCTTCTCGATCATCGGCAGGAGCTGCCCGGCGTCGGCGGCTGCCGCCGAGACGTTAACGGCCACTACCAGGCGCGATTCGGAGTCCACCGCCGCCTGGGCGTTGTAGGCCTGCTGGTAGCCCTCGGTCGAGGTCTTCATTATTGAAGACTCGGGGTCGGTGAAGTTGTGCTGGGCCCTGGGGTCGGGTACGCCGTAGGCGCGCTTGTAGGGGCTGCCGCCCCTGGGGTTGCGTGTTTGCCCGGGCTCGCGGCCCCGGCCGTCGTCAAACGCCATCGCCTTCTGCTCCAGCCGGGCCTTGGCCTGTTCGATCTTCTGGAGCCGGCTGCGGCGGCGCTTTAGCTCGTCCGGGGTGTCGTCGCCGTCCGAGTCCTCTCCGTAGCGTTCGTCCTCTGCGGCGTCGGCCCGCTCGGCCCGCTCCAGCAGTTGGTTGATCTCCCCGCGCAGGCGCAGCTCTTCGGCCTGCATGCGCTCGTAGGTCATCGCCTTGCGCTTGGAGGCGCAGGCCCTGACCTTGCTTGCGTCCACGGCCAGGGTGCCGAGTTTGGTCAGACCCATCTCGGCCGCGATCTTCACCACCTGCACGAACAGGTCCCCGAAGTCCTTCAAGTGGCGGCGCCGGAACTCGCAGATGGTGCGGTGGGCGGGCAGTCGGTCGGAGGCGGCCAGGAAGCGGAAGGCCACGTCCTCGCGCAGGCGTTGGGCGATCTTGCGCGAGGAGAAGACCCCGACCGAGTAGCCGTAGAGGAGAACCTTGACCATCATCGCCGGTTCGTAGGGGCGGTTGCGACGCCCGTCGCCCTCGTAGGGGGCGTAGAAGGCCGATAGGTCCATGCTGTCGACCAGGTCGGAGATCTGGAAGGCCAGATGCCCCTTGGGCAGCCAGTCCCTGAGGTCCGGCGGCATCATCATGGGCTGGTTCGGATGGTACGGACGGAAGGTGGTGGGCACGGGACGTACCTGGCGCAAAATCAGGGGTGCAAACGAGCTTTTTCATTCTCGCCGCAGTGTCCAGAAATCCCGGCCGTCACTCCTTGGGATTTTTCTGCGGCGCAGGCTCCTAGCCAGGATCTGGTCCACCACTTCTGAAAGTCCGGCCGGTTCGGTGCCCGAGCCGTCGGCCAGCGCGGCCATCTGAGCGTCAGGAAGATCGATCAATCCCGCTGGCGCGAAGACCTTCAGGTATTCCTCCACGTAGGGGCGGATTTCGGCCTGCGCCTGTTCCTCGGTGTCGGCCAGGTGGGTGTAGAAATTCACGATCAGATCCCCGCCCGGCTCGGTCTTCCGACCGGCGCGGGCCAGCGAGTCGCGCCAACTTTGGATTAATTCTTCGGCGGCCCCGTCGGCCACCGCCCCGCCCCCGCCGATCATGGCGCAGATTCCCATCCGGGTCATAAAGTCCATTCCGCGCCGGCTCGCGCTGACGATCGGCTGGTAGCACTTGACCGGAAGATTGCGCGGCCGCGGCACCAGAGTGATCTCCTCCAGCCGGTAACCGCGGTAGGGTACCGGCGCGGGGATCTGGTAGTGCTCGCCGCGATGGGAGAACGAGCGCTCGTTGAACGCCCTGAAGATGATCTCGACCTGTTCCTCGAACAGTTCGCGGTTTGCGTCCTGGTCGATCAGGGGCGAGCCCAGGGTCTCGACCTCGCGCGTGTGGTACCCCCGGCCGACACCGAAAACGATCCGTCCGTCGGTGAGGATGTCGGCGGTCGCGTAGTCCTCGGCCAGCCGCAGAGGGTGCCAGTTCGGCGTGACGTTGAAAGCGCAACCGAACTTGAGCCGCTCGGTCAGATGCGCCAGGTGGACCCCCAGCAGCAGCGGGTTGGGGATTGCCTCGTGGCCCTCGTGCTGGAAGTGGTGCTCGCCCAGCCAGAGAGTGTCGTAACCCAGCCGGTCCATCAGCGCCGCAATCGACTCGGCCTTTGCGAAAACGCCGGCCAGCCGCTCGTTCGAGAGCCGGCGTTCGTTGACCGGGACGCCCGCGAACCCGATGTCATCCAGGTCGACGTGCCCGATGTAGAGGCTTCCGAATCTGCTGATCACGGCGGCCGCACTGCATCGAAGGAATAGACGGCCCTGAGCCCCGTCGACCGGGCTCCCAGGCGCCTGGCCAGCGCCAGCGAAACCGAGTTCTGAACCGCGATCTCGGCGGTGAGCGCCGCAATCCCGTTGTCCCGCATCCAGCCAACCCCCGCGGCCAGCGCCCCGCGCAGCCCGAACCGGCGCCGCAGCCTGGGCGCCGCGCCCAGGAATCCCACCTCGCGCATCGGTCCGTCGCCGGCCAGAAAAAACAGGCCGACCGGCTCGCGGCCGGCCATCACGACCCGGCCCAGGTAGTCCTCGCGGCCCTGCACCGCTGCGCCCTGTTGCAATTGGCCGGCCGTTCGAACGAGCGCGGTCCGGCTTGAGAGCCCCAGGTCCCGGGGAGCGAACACACTTTCGAAGAAGGCGAGGAACGGCGCGGGTCTCATCGCATCGACCGGCTGACAGGTGATCCCTGAAGGGACGGGTCCAAATTCGGGCAAGCGATCGATCCGTACGATCCGGCGCAGCTCGTCGGCGCCCAGCGCCGCCGGATCGATCGCATCCATTCCCGCGTTGAGGCGGACGCTCAGCGCGCCCGCGCCGCAGCGACCGGCGACCGAGCGGGCCAGTTTGCGGCTCAGCTCGGGCAGCAGATCAAAGTCGAGGTCGGCCTCGTCCAGGGCGGCGACCCCGCTGCTTAGGTCGGCCGCTGCGGCCAGCGCGCGGACCAGGTCCGGGCCAGTTTCTTCCGCGCCCGAAACCGAATGCTCTCCCGGCCCGGCCTTACGCATCCTCGGCAGTCGCGGCATCGCCTTCCGGGCTCCGGCCCCAGCCGCCTCCGCCGGGCGAGCGCAGCGAGATCACCTCGCCGGCCTCAAGCGTCACGGTCGCCTTGGCGCCGACGCTCTCCCAGCCGCCGGCGCGCAGGACCCTGTTGTCGCCGGGGACGCCTTCGCCGCCGCCGGCCAGCCCCCAGGGGCGGTGTAGGCGGCGCTCCCCGAGCAGGGTCACTTCGGTCTCGGTGAGCACCTCGATGTCGCGCCGCAGGCCCATTCCGCCCGGATGGTCCCCGTCTCCACCCGAACCGGTGCGCAGCGAATAGCGCCGCACCCTAACCGGCAGGGCGTGCTCGAGCGCCTCGATCGGCGAATTCCAGGTGTTGCTCATGGCCACGTGGATCCCGTGCGCGCCGGGCCGGGTCGGCCCGCCGCCGGAGCCGCCGCCCATCGTCTCGTAGTAGGCGAACGGGGCGGAGCGCTGCTCGTCGTACCCGCCAAGGGTGATGTTGTTCATCGTTCCCTGGCCGGCCGCCGGCACCAGGTCGGGCAGGGCCGGCGCCAGCGCTCCCCAGACCGCATCGACCACGCGCTGCGAGGTTTCGACGTTGCCGCCGGCGACCGGGCGCGGCGATTCCGGGTCCAGCAGCGACCGCGCCGGCACGCTGATCGAGACCGATCCGTAGAGGCCGTCGTTGGCGGGCACGTCGTCGCCGACGATGCAGCGCAAAACGTAATAGACCGCCGAGCGCGCCACCGAGGCGGGCGCGTTGAGCGAACCGGTCACCTGCGGGCTGGTCCCTGAAAAGTCGAACCGCATTCCGTCCCGGTCGATGTCGACCCGGACCCGGATCGGCAGCGGATCGGGCGAGATTCCGTCATCGTCCAGGTGGTCGACGAACTCGTAGCTCCCGCGCGGCAGGCGGGCGATCCGGGCCCGCGCCAGGCGGGCCGAGTAGTCGATAAGTTCCTGCGAGATCGAAATCAGGCGCTCAAGGCCGTAGCGGGCAGAGATGTCGCCGGTCCGGCGCTCGGCCACCCGATGCGCCGCCAGCTGGGCGGTCAGGTCCCCGTGCCGCTCGGTCGGGGTGCGCACGTTGGCCACGATCAGGTCCAGCACGCCGCGCTCGATCGTCCCTGCCCGGACGAGCTTGACCGGCGGGATGATCAGGCCCTCCTGGAATATCTCGCGCGCGATCGCCATCGAACCCGGGCTCATCCCGCCCACGTCGGCGTGGTGGGCGCGCGTGGCCGCGTAGCCGAACAGGGTCGGCCCGTCCTCGGCGGTCACGTAGACCGGCGAAACGGTCGTTATGTCGGGCAGGTGGGTGCCGCCCCGGTAAGGGTCGTTGAGGATCACCAGGTCGCCGGGGGCGGCCGCATCGCGCTCGAACAGCTCTATCGCGGCGGCAACCGACATCGGCATCGCCCCCAGGTGGACCGGGATGTGCTCGGCCTGGGCGATGATCCGACCGCGACGGTCGAACACCGCACACGAAAAATCGCGCCGTTCCTTGATGTTGGGCGAAAAGGACGAGCGCTGCAGGGTAACGCCCATCTCCTGGGCGATCGAGGCGAACAGGCGCTCGAAAAGCGAAATCTGGAAGGCGCCGACGGCGGCGCCGGGCACGTAGCTCAAGCCTCGAGCTCGGCTATGAACTTGAGCACGTTGTCCAGATCGGCGCTGATGGTTGAGAGTTCGGTCCGGCGCTGCTCGACCACTTCGGCCGGGGCGTTGTTTAAGAACCCGGGGTTATCGAGCATTCCGCGCAGGCGGGCCTGGCGGGTCTCAAGGTCCTTTGCCCGCTCCCTGGCACGCGAACGCTCGGCGTCCAGGTCGAGCAGGTCCTCCAGCGGCAGGAACACCTGGATCCCCTCGGCCGCCACGAACGCGCAGCGGCGCTCGTGTCGCCGCATGACCGCCCCGCTCTCGGCCACGTCGCCGGACCCGGCGCCGGCTATCTCCAGCTCCGAGATCCGGGCCAGCCGCTTGATCACCGCGGCCTCGGACTTGACCTCGGCCGCGGCCGGTCCGGGCACGATTTCGGCCGGCACCAGCGCGCCCGGATCGATTCGGAAGTCCGACCGCACGCGCCTGATCGCCCCGATCGCCGCCTGCAGGGCGGAGACGTTTCCGGCCACGCGCTGCCGTTCCGGGTCGGATTGGCCGGCCAGCGGCCACGGCGCCACTATCAGGTCGGGCGCGTCCCTACCGGCCTGCAGGTGCCCCCAGATCGCCTCGGTGACGAATGGCATGTACGGATGCAGGAGCTTTAGCCCGTCCAAGAAGACATCGCGCAGGACCGCGGCCGCCTGGGCCGCCGCCGCCGGGTCTTGGCCGGATAGGCGCAGCTTGGCGGCCTCGATGTACCAGTCGCAGAAGTCGCGCCAGAGCAGGTCGTGAACCGCCTGCCCGGCCTCGCCGAACTGGAAGCGCTCCAGCAGCTGGGACACCTCGGCCACGGTCTGGTCGCGCCGCTCCAGGATCCAGCGATCGAACGCGGTCGGACCGGCGCGCCCGGTTCCGGGCGGCGGCTGGGCCGAGAGCACGAAGCGGGCCGCGTTCCAGAGCTTGTTGGCAAAGTTCCGGGCGGCGGTGAGGCGGTCCCAGGAGAGCTTCATGTCGTTGCCCGGGCTGGATCCGGTGGCGATCAGGTAGCGCACCGCGTCGGCCCCGAACTCGCCGATCACCTCGGCCGGGATCGTCGCCCGGCTGGGGGTTCGACTTGGAAACCTTGGACCCGTCGGCGCGGCGCAGCAGCCCGTTCAGGTAGACGTGCCGGAACGGAATCTCGTCCAGCAGTTCCAGGCTCAGCATCGCCATCCGCGCCACCCAGAAGAAGATGATGTCGTAGCCGGTCTCCATCACCGTGGTCGGGTGGAAGTAGGCGAGGTCCTCGGTTTCGTCGGGCCAGCCCAGGGTGGAGAACGTCCACAGCCCGGACGAGAACCAGGTGTCGAGCACATCGCCGTCCTGGCGCGGACTGCAGTCGCGGCCGGGGCAGCAGTCGGGTTCCTCGGTGGCCACGATTGGGTCCGGGCAGCAATCGCAGTACCAGACCGGGATCCGGTGCCCGACCCAGATCTGGCGCGATATGCACCAGTCGCGGATGTTGTCCATCCAGTGCAGGAACACCTGCGCGAACCGCGGCGGATGGAACTGGATCTCCCCGGAACGGACCGCGGCGGCGGCCTTGGCCGCCATCGAGGACGTGTCCACGAACCACTGCTGGGAGAGCATCGGCTCGATAACCGCTCCCGAGCGCTGGCCGTGGCCGACGGCGTGGCGGTGCGGGCTGCGGCCGGCCAGCAGGCCGTCGGCCTTAAGCCGCTCCAGCAGGTTGGCGCGCGCGTCCTCGCGGGTCTGCCCGGCGAACGGCCCGGCGTTCTCGTTTAGCCGGCCGTCGAGTTCGAGGATGTTGATCTTGGGCAGGTCGTGGCGCTCCCCGATCGCGTAGTCGTTGGGGTCGTGCCCGGGCGTGACCTTGACCGCGCCGGAGCCGAATTCGGGGTCAACGTAGTCGTCGGCCACGATCGGTATCGACCGGCCCAGGACCGGAACCACCGCCTGCTTGCCCACCAGCTCGCGGTAACGGTCGTCGGAAGGGTTGACCGCGATCGCGGTATCGCCCAGGATCGTCTCCGGCCGGGTGGTGGCGACCTCCAGGTGGCCGCCCTCGGCGAGCGGATAGCGGACCGTCCAGAGCCAGCCGTCGATCTCGCGGTACTCGACCTCGATGTCCGAGATCGCGGTCTGGTCGACCGGGTCCCAGTTGACCAGGTAGCTGCCGCGGTAGATGAGACCTTTTTCGTACAGCTGGACGAAAGCGGCATTCACCGCCCGCGAGAGTCCGGGGTCCATCGTGAACCGCTCGCGCGACCAGTCGCACGAGGCGCCCGCCATGCGCAGCTGGGAGCGGATTCGCTGGCCGCTCTGGCGCATCCAATCCCAGAACATCTCCTCGAACGCCGGGCGGCCGATGTCCTCGCGGGTCTTGCCCTCGGCCGCCAGCTGGTTGATGAGTACCGCGTTGGTGGCGATGGCGGCGTGGTCGGTGCCCGGCAGCCAGAGCGACGGCACCCCGCGCATGCGCTGCCAGCGGATCATCAGGTCCTGGAACGTGACGAAGGCCACGTGCCCGTAGTGCAGCGCGCCGGTCAGGTTCGGCGGCGGCATCGCGATCGAATAGGGCTCGCGGTCCGGGTCGATCTGGGCCCGGAACGCGCCCGACTCCTCCCAGGCGGCATAGATGCCAGGCTCGGACGCTGGCTGGATCGTAGGGACGCAGCAGCGCCTCCGGCACGGTTCCTTCAGGCGGGCGGTCCGGCGCGGGCGATGCGGGGGTCTGGGTGTCCGGGCATGTTTTCCTGCAGCGAATCCGGCGCGATTTTATTTCTCGCCGGCGGCGGCGGGCCGCAGCACCTGGCCCAGGATCAGCGGTTTCGGCAGCGCCGGCTGGGGAGAAAGTTCGAACGCGGCCGCGACCATATCGGCGACCGGTCCACCGCCGGAGTCGGACACGAACGCCCTCCGGCCAGCGGGCCGCCGGGGGGGGCGTCAACCCAATCGCCGCGGCCGGCCAGGATCCTTATTCCGACGCCGTGATCGACATCGTCTTCCTTGGTCAGCCGCCCGCCGCCCAGCGAACGCACGAGCGCCCCGATCGCCCGGGCGTCGATTCCGTCCACGAAACCTTCCGCCTCTGACCGGACCTCGACCCGGCGGCGCCGTTCATGCGGCGGATCGGCCAGGAATCCGTCCAGGTCCCCGCCCTGGGACCTGACCATCGACGCGAATTTCTCGCGCGCCGCGCCCGACGCCAGCGCGCGGCCGGCGGCCTCGCGGGCCGCGCGCGGGGCCGGGCGCGCCCCTGAATCGCGCAGGAGCCCGGCGACTATGGTCAGGGCCAGCTCGACGACGTCGGGCGGGCCTTCCCCGGCAAGGGCCTCGAGCGCCTCGGAAACTTCGAGCGAATTACCGACCGCCCGTCCCAGCGGATGGTCCATGGACGAGACGTAGGCGCGTACCGTCACCCCGGCGGCGGAGCCGATTTCGGCCATCAGCTCGGCCAGCGCGAAGGCGTCGTCGTATGCGGGCATGAAGGCCCCGCGCCCGCATTTGACATCCAGCGCCAGGGTCGATGCCCCGCCCGCCAGCTTCTTGCTCATCACCGATGCTGCGATCAGCGGGATCGAGTCGATCGTGGCGGTCACGTCGCGGAGCGCGTAAAGGATTCCGTCGGCCGGTGCGATCGCTTCACTCTGGGCCGCGATCGCCAGTCCGTGTTCGGCAACCTGCGCGCGCAGCTCCGACTCGTCCAGGCCGACCCGCATGCCCGGAATGGATTCGAGTTTGTCGAGCGTACCGCCGGTGATGCCCAGTCCGCGTCCCGAGAGTTTCGGCACCGCCAGGCCGCAGGCTGCCGCGAGCGGCACCGCAACAAGCGAAACCTTGTCGCCGACCCCGCCGGTTGAATGCTTGTCAACAACCCGGCCATCGGGCAGGGCCCAGTCCATGCGGGCGCCGGATGCGGCGATTTCCTCGGCCAAGACCACCGTTTCGTCGCGGTCAAGGCCCTTGAAGCAGACCGCCATCGCCCAGGCGGCGGCCTGGTAATCGGCCACCTCGCCGCCGACCAGGCCCTGGACGAAGCTCCTGATCTGGCCGGGCGGATGCCGCGCCCCGGACTTCTTGGCGGCGATGAAGGCTACGGGATCGAACAAGGCTGCTGTCTGATTCGAATTCTGATCGGATTGACCGGACCCGCGCCGGGACCGGCGGCGGCGCTGCGGAAATGGCGCGCGGCAATTTAATGATGAACTGCCGGAAGCGCCCGATAGGTCTCCGGTCGCGGCGGCGGAGACTCTACCCGAAAGGTGGGGCAAGGCTCCGCAGATTTGGATCGGTCGGCCTCCCGGCGCAATGCCATCTGGCCGGATCAGAACGGGCCGAACCCGCGATTGCCATGGTCGGGAAAATGAAGAAGCAAGATAGCGACATTTCGGATCGGCAAATCCAAGGTTTCCGGGCCGGATTGTTGCGTAGGCGTTCGAGAGGGCCGAGCCGTTACGGTGAGCAACGAGTCCGAAGTACTGGCGCTGGCCCAGACCATATATGAGCTGGGCGGCATTGAGTTCGGCAGTTTCACGCTGGGGCGTTCGACCGTCGATTCGCCCGTCTACATCAACCCGAAGGTCCTGTGCTCTAGTCCCGAGGCGCTGCGCGCGGCGGCCCGCGTGATGCTGGAAGAAATCCGTTCGCGGCAGCAGCTGCGCCGACCCCAGTGCGGACACTTCGACCTGATCGCCGGCGTACCGCTGGGCGGCCTCAACCTGGCCACCGCGATGTCGCTGGAAAGCGGAACCCCGCTAATTTACGTGAACCCCAGTCCGTCCGGCGGCTCGCGCATCGAGGGCCGCTACCTGCCCGGCCAAAACGTGCTGATCGTGGACGACCTGGTCACATCGGGGGGATCGGTCTCCGAAACCGTCCTGGCGCTGCGGTCGGTGGACCTAAGGGTCACCGACGCCGCGGTGCTAATCGACCGCGAGCGCGCCAGCGATTCGCGAAGCGCCGGCGCGGAGGTGAACCTGTTCAGCATCCTGCACCTTCGGCGGATCCTGAACTACTACATGTCGCGCGGCTGGATCTCAGAAGACAACTACCAGCGGTCGCAGAATTACCTGCGGGCCGGTTCGGGCGATTGACCGGAATCGCGATTTGCCAAAAATTTTTAGAATATTCCTGCCCGCCCCCGGCTTCGCGGCTTCATGCGGTGGGCGGGACCACCTAGCAGTAAGGGTCAACACGTGCCATCCGTAGGGCCGCTCGAGCTCCTCATAATCCTTGCGATCGTCCTGGTCGTTTTCGGGGTCGGCAAGATCTCGGGAATCGGCGGGGCGCTTGGCCGTAGCATCCGCGAATTCCGCGAAGAGGCCCGGCCCGAGGAAGGCGAGGGCGAAGGCGAGGAATCGGGCGACATGGCCGCCAGCGCCGACGCCGCCACGGCCGAATCCGGCGAGAGTAAGTCCGCCAACTAGGCGATCGCCGGCCCGACCGGGCCGGACCCCGGCCGCGATCAGACCGCGCTCTGCTCCAGCTTCGGAGCAAGACTCCCCGGATAGAGGAACTCATGCCAGCCCGGCTCTTCGCGCCCGGCGGCCTTGAGCTGAACCATCCGATTCATCGAAATCAGCGGACGCTTCGGCCTGCTCCGCAGCCGCATTCCGGCCTGGCTGAGGGTCTTGCCGCCCTTGCGCAGATTGCAGCGCCGGCAGCTGGTGACCAGGTTTTCCCAGGTGCCCGGGCCGCCCAGCCGCTTGGGCAGAACGTGGTCGACGGTGAATTCGGCCTCGCGTGCGCCGCAGTACTGGCAGGTGTGGTCGTCGCGCGCAAAGAGTTCGCGCCGGCCGAGCTTGGCGCCCGGCGGCGGACGGCGGACGTAGTAGCGCATGCGGATCACCGAGGGCCGCGCCAGCGAGCTCTCGAAAAGCCGGAACCGCTGCCGGTGCTCGGACACCAGATCGGCCTTGCCGCGGTCGACCAGCACGTACGCCCGCCGGTCGGAACAAATGTTCAGCGGCTGGTAGTCCTGATTGAGAACCAGGGTTCGCATGCAGCTAGCCTCCCGGCGGGATTATCCGCTAATGGCCCCGGAGCCCCCGGTTGACTGAGCGCACCGGTCCCGGATCCCAGGCCGCCGGTCCGCCGGCGCGTCACACCCGGCGCCTGCGGTTCGACAAGACCGGCCCGGCGCGCTATCTGCCCCACAACGACCTGATAACCGCGTTCGTGCGGGCGCTGCGCCGGATTAACGCGCCGCTGGCCTACAGCCAGGGGTTTTCACCCAAGCCGCGCCTGCGGTTCGGGCCGCCGCTGCCGGTGGGGCACTGCGGCCGCGGCGAACTGGTCGACATAGAGCTTTCCGTTCCGGGGCCCGAGGACCTGGTCGAACGCCTGGACCGGGCCTGTCCCGGCGGGATCAGCATCGTGGGCGAGGAGCGCCCGGTCGTCGGCCGGCGCTCGCCGATGGCGGCCGCGCGCGGCTACCGCTACCAGGTCATGCTTTCCGAACCCGAGCCCGACCTGCCAGCCCTGATCGAGCGGTTTATGCAGTTGGAGTCCGCGCCCGCCACGGTCCAGCGCGGTCCCGGCAAGGTGCGCAGCATCGACGTTCGCCAAGCGGTCGGGGACCTCTCAGCGCGGGGTTCAGAGTCGTTCGAGGTTGAAATTGGGATCGGCGAAGGAACGCTCTGCCGGCCCGAGGACGTGGCCCAGGCCCTGGGCGTCGGCGCCAAATCATGCACCCGCGTTAACGTCGCATACCAATTCGAGGAGGCCGCGCAGTGAACCCCACGCAACTGGCCTCGGCCCTGGCCGACCGCCCGGTCACCGCGCGTCCCATAACCGAGCGCGACGAAGGCGCCGGGACATTCCTGGCCGAGGACGGGCGGGGCGGGCGCTGGGCCCTCAAGCACTACGGCTCAGACCAGGACTCCTACCGCACCGAGCGCGAGACCCTGCAGCAGCTGGAGCGCTTCGACGCCCCCACGCCCCGGGTGGTGGCCTCCGACGACCAGGCGCCGGCGCTGCTGCTGAGCTGGCACGGGGACCGGACGCTGGACCAGGTCATCAGCGCCCGCGGCGACGACCCCCTGGTCGAACTCGGGCTGCGCGCCCTGATCGCGGTCGAGCTTGTGTTCGCCCAGATTTCGGGACCGCGCGAGGAATCCGACCAGCTCATGGTCGATCACCTGCGCCGCCGCGACGAGGAGGACCTGCTGCGCAACGCCCGCGCCTGCCGACTGATAAACCCGGACCTGGACGACGCCGAGGACCTGCTGCGGCCGATATACGAGATTGCCTGGGAGGGGTCCTGGAACTACGGCTCGCTGGACTGCTCGGCCAGCAACCTGGTAACCGACGGTGATTCGGTCACCGTGATCGACTTTTCGGTCCTTGGGGCCGAGTGGGTGGAGCGCCGGCTCGCTTCCTACCTGATCGCCAGCGGGGCGCGCGGGGCCGGAGAGGAGTACGTCTGCGCAATTACCGGGAGCCTCGTGCTCACCCTGATCGACCTGTTCGATTTCCTGGGCGGCGGCGGCTATCGGCCCGAACTGATCGGCATCCACCGGTTCCTGGCCCTGCTCTCGCTGCTCGAACGACTCGATAGCGCCCGGGCCGACGGGGCCGAAATCAGCCAGCGGCGCTGGCAATCGGTCGTGTCCGCGCTCGCCGAACCGGTGGCTCGGCCCGACGAATTGAGCGAACTGGCCTACGAGATGGAACTGCACCGGCGCTGACCCGATCCGGCGGCCGATGATGTGCGCCTACAATCGGAAAACACTGCGGCCGCAGAACTTGGGGCCGCCTGACGGGAGCCGCCCAATGTCCCAGCCGCCAATCGAGCGCCCGTTCCGTCCCCGGGCCCGCGACGTCACCGTCGACGGCGTGCCCTGGATCGCCCGCATGTCCGACAAGGCCAAGGCCATGGCCGGCGGGTACATCGACGAGTACATCTACCCGTGCCCGATCGACCGCCGCGTGCTGGCCCAGCTGCAGCTCTCGTCCGAGGACTTCATCCAGATGTCGGTCGAGGCCGAAAGCGACGAGGAGCTGGCCCGAAACGTCCGCGCGCACGTGGCCGAACTGCGCAAGGCGCAGGTAGCCTAAGTCCGACTGGCCGCGCTCCGGCGCGGCATCCGCCGCCCGGCGGGCCTATCTATACTCCCTTGGCCCGCTAGCTCAACAGGCAGAGCAACTGACTCTTAATCAGTAGGTTCAGGGTTCGATTCCCTGGCGGGTCACCCCATCCGACCGTCGACGACGCCCCCGGATCAGGGCCGGTAGCGATCGTGTCCGCGGAAACCGCAATCGGGTACACGGAACACTCCGGCCGGCCCCATGGTCACGTAGAGATCGGAAAGATCCGGTCCTCCGAAACACAGGTTGGTCGGGATCCCCTCCGGCGTGGGCTGCATCTCAATCACCCGTCCGTCCGGTTCGAACACGCAGATCATGGGTCCGGGTCCGCTGACCGCCCAGCCGGTCGCCGCCATGACGAATCCCTCGGAGGTGAGGGTCAGGCCGTCGGCGCCGCGGGCCGGGGCGAAGTTGTGCATGACCGCCGGTTCTCCCAGGGTTCCGTCGGCCTCGACCGGGTAGGCGCGCAGTTCGCGCGCGCTGCCCTCGCTGTAGCCGCTCTGGGCCAGGTAGAGCGTCTTCTCGTCCGGCGAGAGCAGCAGACCGTTCGGCCGCGTCGTATCGAAAGTCAGCCGGGTCAGGGTATTGGATTCGGGATCGAACCGGTACGCCGACTCGTGGTCCAGTTCCATGTCGGCGCGGTTCTCGTCGTAGCGCGGGTCGGTGAACCAGATCCGACCGCGCGAATCCATGACCAGATCGTTGGGTGAATTGAGCCGGTCGCCGCCGAAGTTGTCCACCATCACTTCGCGCCGCCCGTCCCGGATCACCGACACGCAGCGCCCGATCATCTCGCAGCAGTAGAGATCGCCGCTTTCTGCAAGCAAGAGGCCGTTGGCCTGGTTGGTTCCCTGGAAAAATCGCTCGGTCGCACCGGTTTCGGGGTCAAAGGCGACGATCCGGTGGTTGTACATGTCCGTGAACAGCAGCCTCTCGCCGGTCCACTGCGGTCCTTCGGTGAAGGAGTACTGCCCGCCGATGGGTTCAAATTGCCATTCCGCCACGCCTGGTCACTCCCGGGTCTATGCCGCCGCGGCCCTATCGCCCGCGCATAAGTCAAATCCACCTTAATTTGGAGGGCCGGGGCGGGAAAGCGCACCCCGCCCCGGATAATGTTGCGATCCAAATCGCCGCCCGATGACAATGGCCTCCCGCCGCAAGAAATCCAACGCCCCCAAATTCAAGATCCGCCGCTGGCGCGAAAGCCGCGCCAAGCGCTCGGCGCGCACCGCCGAAATCGTCTCCCGGCTGCACGAGGGTTACCCCGACGCCGACTGCGCGCTGACCTACTCCAGCCCCTGGGAGCTGCTGGTCGCGACCATCCTCTCGGCCCAGTGCACCGACGAACGGGTGAACGCCGAGACTCCTGCCCTGTTCGCCCGCTTCCCCAGCCCGCAGAGTTTTGCCGAGGCCGACATCGCCGAGATCGAGGAGCTGGTGCGGCGCACCGGCTTTTTCCGCAACAAGGCGCGCGCGATCAAGGAATCGGCGACCGCGCTGGTCGAGGAATTCGACGGCGAGTTGCCGCGGACGATGGAAGAGTTGCTCACTCTGCGCGGGGTGGCGCGAAAGACTGCAAACGTGGTGTTGGGCACCGCGTTCGGTATCGCGGTCGGGGTAGTCGTGGACACGCACGTAAGCCGGCTCTCGCAGCGCCTGGGGTTAACCGCCCGAACTGACGCCCCGGGGATCGAGAAGGACCTGATGCAGCTCGTGGATAAGTCCGAGTGGGTGTACTTCGGGCACTCGCTGATCCTGCACGGGCGGGCGGTCTGCAAGGCGCGCCGCGCCCTCTGCGGGGAATGCTCGCTGGCTGAGATCTGCCCCTCGGCGGTTACCGCCTAGTTTTTGCCGTCGGCGGCCGCGGCGGCCCGGGTCGGGATCTTGTACCAGACCCACCAGGCACCGAATGCGGCCAGCCCCGCACCGGCCAGCGCCAGCAGGACCGGCGGGCGGGCGAGGGTGATCGAGACCGTTATCGACAGCGCGATCGCGGCGATGATCGCGAGCTTGCCGGCCCGCGGCAGGGTCGGGTCGTCGTACCAGGCCTGCAGCCTGGGGCCGAACAGGCGGTTCTCCAGCAGCCAGCGGTGCAGCACCGGGCAACTGCGCACGAACGCCCAGGCCGCCAGAATCACGAAGATGGTCGTCGGCAGACCCGGCACGACCACGCCGATCGCTCCCAGCGCAAGGCACAGCACGCCGAAGGCCATCAGCAGGTAGCGTCGCAGGCGATCGCCCAGCTGCTGGTGCATCAGACCGCCCCGGCTCCCAGGTGGACCTGCTGCCGGCCGCGGCGCGAAGAGCGGTGAATGAGGCCGCGGGCCTCCAGGTCGAGCTTTACCGAGGTCACGTACCAGCCCAGCGAGGCGCCCTCCCAGAGGCCGTTAGCGAGCGAGTCGGCGCAGGATTCGGCCAGGTCGGCGAATGCGATGCCGTCGTCGCTGGAGTCCAGTTTGCGCAGCATCACGCCCTTGAGGTCGTAATAGCGATGGGCGCTGATCCTCACCGGCTTGGTTCCCGGTTTCGGATTGAGAATCGGGACCCGCTCCTCGGCATTGCGGCCGGGCAAAGCCGCCCCTCCTAAATAACATCAATTGCCACGATTTGATTTTATGTGTGCCAGGCCGGCAAGGGCCGACGGCGACTTCCTGGGAGCGCAAAAATGGGAATTCTGGAGCGGTTTTCGCTGGCCGGCAAGAAAACGCTGGTCACCGGCGGCGGCACGGGCATTGGACGGGCGATCGCCACCGGACTGGCCGAAGCCGGCGCCGACGTGGCCCTGGTCGGGCGCCGCCCGGAGCCGCTGGAGGAGACCGCCGCGCAAGTCCGCGCCAGGGGACGCAGAACGCTTGTGCTGCCCGCCGACGTGCGCTGCAAGGAGGATGTCGACCGGTTCATCGACGCCATCGTGGCCGCCTGGGGCAGGCTGGACGTTGCGGTCAATAACGCCGGCGTCGGCGCGCACATGGAGACCCTGGACGCGTCGGAGACGGCCTGGGACGAGATGATCGACACCAATCTAAAGGGACCGTTCCTCTGCATGCAGGCCGAGGCGCGGGCGATGATCAAGGCCGGCGGCGGCAAGATCATCAACAACGCCTCGATGTCGGGCAGCATAGTAAACCGTCCGCAGTGGCAGGCGCCCTACAACACCTCCAAGGCGGGGCTGATTCACCTGACCCGCTCGGTGGCCGCGGAATGGATCCCGCACGGCGTTTATGTCAACGCCTTGAGCCCCGGTTACATCGTCACCGAAATGGCCGACAACCCCCATATCCGCGAAAACCTGCAGCCGACCTGGCTGCGCGACACCCCGATCGGGCGAATGGGCACCGTCGAGGACCTGCAGGGAGCGGTGGTCTACCTGGCCTCGGACGCGTCGAACTTCACGGTCGGGCTGGACATGATCGTCGACGGCGGGTTCACCATCTTCTAGGCGGGCCGCGCGGCAAACAAGCAGAAACCGGGCGGGCCAACCCCCGTCCCGGCCACCAAAGCGAGCAGACTGATGGCGACCGAAACCCGAATTCCGGAGCCTCCGGCCGAACTCGACCGGATGCTCAGCGAGAACCAGGCGGGCCTGCCGGGCCGCATCCGGTCCCCGCTGAACATCGTCATAATCGGCGCCGGATCGCATTTTACGCCCAAGCTCGCCGCCGACATCCTCGCCATCCCTGGCACCGCCGGCGGACAGCTGCGGCTCTGCGACATCGACGCCGGCCGGCTTCAGACGATGACCGCGGTGGTGGAGACGCTCATCGAGCGGACCCGGAACGCCGGGCGCTGGTCGGTCGAGGCCGGCACCGACCGCAACCGGCTGCTTGCAGGCGCCGACTGGGTGGTGATCACCATCGAGGTCTCGGGGCTGGAGACGATCGGCTTCGACAACGCCATCCCCGAGCGCTACGGGGTCGACCAGTGCATCGGCGACACGCTCGGCCCGGGCGGACTCTTCAAGTGCTTTCGGACCCTGCCCGCGTTCATGCGGATCCTCTCTGATTGCGAGCGCTGCTGTCCCGAAGCGATCGTCCTCAACTACACCAATCCGATGGGTATGCTCTGCCTGGCCGCCGCGCGCGATTCGAGCATGAGGGTCGTCGGCCTGTGCCACTCCGTCCAGGGCACATCGCGGCTGCTGGCCGCCCGCGCCGGCGTCGACTACGACGAACTGGAATGGGAGTGCGCCGGCATCAACCACCTGGCCTGGTTCACTCGCCTGGAGCACATGGGGCGCGACCTGTACCCGCTGCTGAAGGAGCAGGCCCGGGCCGATCTTGGCGCCGCCGAGCCCGGCGACGACTCCCAGGATCTCGTCCGCAAGGACATGATGCTGCATTTCGGCGCCTTCATCACCGAGAGCTCGGGCCACCTGTCCGAATACCTGCCCTGGTACCGCAAGCGCGCGGAGACCCGCGAAAGATTCATGCGCTCGGGCTACCACGGGGAAAGCGGATTCCTGCACCGCATGTGGCCCGAACGCCGTCGCGCCGACGAGGCCGAGCGCCGCGCGATGGCCCGCGGCGAGGCCGATCTGAGCACCACCCGGACCTACGAATACGCCTCCTGGATCATCGAGGCGGTCGGCAAGAATTCACCGTTCGTGTTTCACGGCAACGTCCCCAACCGCTGGCGCGGGGCCGGCCCCCTGATCACCAACCTGCCCGGCGACGGGATCGTCGAGCTGGCCTGCGTGGCCGACGGGCGCGGGGTGACCCCGACCGCGGTCGGCGACCTGCCGCCGCAGATGGCGGCCGTCTGCCGCAGCAACATGAGCGTCATCGAACTGGGCGCCCTGGCCGGCCTTGGGCGCGACCGCCAGCTCGCCCGCCAGGCCCTGATGCTCGACCCGCTCACCGCCGCGGTCTGCACCCTGGAGGAGATCGAGGCGATGGCCGACGATCTGTTTTCGGCCGAGGCCGACTACCTGCCGGGTTGGTAAATCCGGCAATCCAATTGCCGATCGTCCCAAATGCGCAGGACTCGGTTGGTTCCAATCCGGTGCTTGCGAATCAGCCGCCTTGATCCGGTGGTGGATCGCGTCGGAAAGTCCTTCGCGGCTGACACGCGCCCGACAACCGGCCAGTTGACCGTCGCTCATTCGGATGGGTTAATTCGGGCGAAGATAGATTCTGAATTGATGCGGCTTCGGACTCGGGCTGCGTCCGCGGGCGTGCGGACGCGCATTTGTGCCGATCCGCATGGAGGTCCTCCAGAAAAGCGGTCAATCCGGTTCCACCCGGTTCGGGCATAAAATTGCCTGTCGGCGGGAGTGAATGATACGGAGCAGGTCGGAATTGTCGATCAGCAAGTTGCTTCCAAACCAAACCCCGCGCCAGCTGGAAATGGGCGAGTACCACTATCTGATGCTGCTTGACAGTCCGCTTTCCAAGGGGGAGATAGATAGGCTGGCTCAAATTCCAGGGGTAACGATCCACTTTTTCGCCGACCACGTGTTTCACATTGATTGCAGCGAAAGCAAAGTCGCGGACGTTTGGCGCCTGTTGGATTTGCGTTCAGCAGACCACCCAGGTTCAATATTCGGACTTGACGGAACTTTCTCGATTGCCACGGACACGAAGTATGGCGGGGAGTGGTCGATAGAGCGTCTGAAGGACCTATCCGCTGCGAAGGCATAGTCGCGAGGAAGAAACCCTCGCGGTATCCGAGCGCGATGGATCGTCAACTTCCATTAGAACGCGCGTTCGCGAGTCGTCGACCACCTTTACGTTGCCGACACGAATCCGGTGGCCCATCTCCCGCTCTGAATGGATCTTCGGAATAATCGGGGCGATAGTCGGGGCCGCGCTCGACCGCCTCCAGGTTTTGTTTTGGTGAGGGCTGGTTGTGCGGCTCAGACTGTGGCAGTTTGGGGGCAATAACTCGAATTGGCGGTTAGCCTGGACGGAATTCGCCGGTCAATTCCGGATCCGATACTTAGCGCCCTCATGATTCTGAGTTGATTCCCTACAGGGACGGCCAACAATCGCGGTTTCGGTGCGAATTGAGTCGTCACGACCAACCGCTGACCGTGAAAGCAATGCGGCAAAGCAGCTCCGTACCGGCGAGACCTTATCGGCGGTTCAGCCTATCATCACCGCAATCGCGGTTAGAAGCGCTGCCGCAGAACCTGTGCCGAAAAGCAGCTTTAGCGACCTGAGTCTCAGTGCGCGCTTGAACTCGGGCGAATCGTGGCCGGCGATATCCCCGGCCACGGCCGGATCGACCTTGCCGATGAAGTCGAAACCCACGCATATCTGGTAGTGGGCCTGCCCTATCCCCATCAGCCCGAGCCACAGCGGGACCAGCAGCGCAAGGCGCCAGAGCGGGTCCAGCCCGAACGCCAGCAGCAGCGCCCAGGCAAGGATCGAGAGCTGGATGAGCACCACGCCGAAGATCATCCGTTGCCGCCGTTCGCCGGGGCCGATGTTGCAGACCAGCCCGCGGTAACGGTATTGCGATTCCATCGCCTATTCCTCGAGCAGCTTTACGGCGGCGCGCAGGCGTGAGCTGACGCGCTCGGAGCCCAGTACCGCCATTGTGGCAAAAAGTGGCGGGGTCGCCCGCGAGCCGGTGATCGCCATCCGGATCGGCATGAACAGAATCCCGGCCTTCCAGCCCAGCTCTTCGGCCAGGCCGCGCAGGTAGCCCTCGGTCAGGGCCTGGTCGGCAACGTCGTTCCGATCTGACCAGTCGGCCACCTGCGCCAGGGCGGCCGCGGTAGCCTGCGGCGTCTGACGGCGCGCCACCAGGAACTTCAGGTCGGGTTCCACTTTGTCGCGGAAGAAGAACGAGATGACGCCGGGCAGATCGGAGAGGCGCCGGATCCGTTCCTGCTCCAGCGCCAGGGAAGCCTCGAAATATTCGCGCGCCGGGCGTTCCACCGGCTCGATTCCCTCCAGCCTGGCCGCGGCGCCGTTCGACCCGGCGAAGTACCCGCAGCCTTCGAGGTAGTCCCAGGCCAGCCGGCTCAACTCGGCGATCGGCAGGTCGCGCACGTAATTGCCGTTGAACCAGTCGAGCCGCTCCTGGTCGAAGATCGCGTTGGCGCGGTTGATCCGCTCGGCCGAGAACGCGGAGACCAGTTCCTCGAGCGAGAAGAACTCGCGCTCGTCGCCAGGGTTCCAGCCGAGCAGGGCGATGAAGTTGTTCACTGCCTCGGGCAGGTAGCCCTGGTCGCGGTATTCCTGAATCGACACCGACCCGTCGCGCTTGGAGAGCTTCTGGCGCTTGGCGTTAAGGGTCAGCGGGATGTGGCCGAACCGCGGGCATTCCCAGCCCAGCGCTTCGTACATTACGACCTGCTTGAAGGTGTTGGAGATGTGGTCGGCGCCGCGCAGTACGTGCGTGATGGCCATGTCGTGGTCGTCGGCCACGACCGCGAAGTTGTAAACCGGGGAGCCGTCGGAGCGGGCGACGATGAAATCCCCCCACAGGCCCGCGTCCTCGCGCAGCCCGCCCAGCACCAGGTCGTCGAACTCAACCTCCCGGGCCGCCACCTTGAACCGGTAACTGGCCTGCTCGCCGGCCTCGAGCCGGGACTTTACCTCGGCCTCGGAAAGATTCCGGCAGCGCCCCGAGTAGCGCGGCGGCAGCTTTGCCCGCTGGGCCGCCTTGCGCTCCTCGGCCAGCTGCTCGCGGCTGCAGAAGCAGCGATAGACGTGGCCGCGCTCGAAGAGGCGCTGCAGGTGCCGGCGGTGCTGCTTGAGCCGCTCGCTCTGCCGGTAGGGACCGTACTGCCCGCCGACGTCGGGGCCCTCGTCCCAGTCCAGCCCGAGCCAGCTAAGGCCGTTGTAAATCGCCTGCTCCCATTCGGGGCGGTTGCGGTCGCGGGCCGTATCCTCCACCCGCAGAACGAACGTTCCGCCGCTCTTTCGCGCCAGCAGCCAGTTGTAAAGCGCGGTGCGCGCGGTCCCTACGTGGATCGATCCGGTCGGACTGGGCGCGATCCGAAAACGCGGAGCCCCAGCTTCAGTCGACATGCGGGCTCCGGTCGAGCTGGCCGCGCGCGTCGGCCAGGAGCACTCCCAGCGGCAGCCCTCCGGCCTGGAACCGGCCCTCGCCGATCCCGCGCAGGACCGCATCCAGCGGAACCCATTCGGTCTGCAGGATCTCGGACCGGTCGCGGTCGTGCCCGACGTACTCGAGCCCGCGGGCGCGGAAAAATACCAACCGCAGCCGGGTCAGGGCCGGAATTGGGTGAATCGCCCCGTAGGGTTCGGCCGAGAGCGCCGCGTAACCGGTCTCCTCGCGCAGCTCGCGCAGGGCGGCGGCCCGCGGATCTTCGTCCGGTCTTATCGACCCCATCGGCAGGTCGCGGACGACCTGCTTGAGCGGGTGGCGGTACTCGCGCACGGTGAGAACGCGGCCTGCCTCGTCCTGGGCGAGCACGGCGACCGCGCGGGCGCGGCTGGCCAGGTAGGTGTAGGTGTGGCGGCGCCCGTCCAGCTCGGCCGCGATCTCGTCCTCGTATACCGGGAACCGGCCCTGCCAGGCGATGCGCGAGGAGACCGTCGTCCAGCCCAAGGGCTGGGCGCTCTCGTCGCGCGGGCGCGAATCCGGCACTAGGATCTGCGCCGGGGCGCCGTCAGCGGCCAGGAGCGCGGCATCGCCCGATCAGACGATCCGCTCCGGGGTGATCGTCTGTCCGCTTGCGACCGGGCCGGTGCGCCCGAAGGCGGCGTATTCGCGGTAATTGGGGACCAGCTGGTCGCGGAGCGAGTCTCCCAGCAGGGTCAGTTCGACCGTGCCCTGGGCCGAAAGCTGGAAAATCGCGGCCTGGAAGTACTGCCGCACGAATCCCGGCGTCTTGCCCTCGAACAGCGTCCCGAGGGCGCCGGTGTCGGTCCGGCCCTCGGTCTTGGGGAAGCCGAAGCTGTCGACCCCGCCCAGCTCGTTGAAGAAATCCAGGAAGCCGGTCCGGGTCCCGTTGACGGCGAAGTTGGAAACGTAGTGATTGAACCCGCCGAAATTGACCGCGCCGGCCGACGGCGGCGTCGAAGGCGCCGGCTCGACGCCCTGGTCGGCGCTGCCCCCGAGGCCGCCGCCGAAGTAGTCCCAGGCCAGCCGCCGCTCGACCAGCCAGGCCCCGCCCAGGTCGGGCCGGACGTGGAAATCGATCACTCCGCGCTGGAAGAACTGGGTCAGCGCGCCGGCTTCAAGTTCCACGACCTCCGAGGTGGCATAACCCCAGCGCTTGAGGCCGCCGGTCCGGTTGTAGTAGTCGAGGAAACCGGCGTCCCGGGTCTGGCCGCCGACCCGGACCCGCAGGTCGGAAATGTTGTGGTCCAGGTCCGGATTGGTCGAGATCGTGCTGCGGACAGTGTTGGTGACCTGGACCCATTCGAAAGTCGACGGGGCGGCCGCCGGCGGGGCGGCCTCGGTGACGGTGAGCCGGGCGATGGCGTGGATGGAGGTGAGGCTCAGCGCGGTGGTGCTCTCGCCGAAGAGGATGGTGAACGTGTCGTCGCGGTCGTTGGAATCCCGGGGTACGGCAAATCCCAGCAGGTAATCGCCCTTCTTTTTCGATCTGCGCGGCCGGCGGCGCGTCGCAGGGCGCCGGGCAGCCGGCGGCGCGGTCCTCGTAGGTGCCGGTGTCCGAGCCCAGCGAGCGGAACAGTACCGCGCTGTCCTCCAAACCGGTGACTCCCAGCACCAGCGTGCCGCCTTCGGCGGCGCTGTAGGAAGATCGCTCGAGGCCGTAATCGGGATCGTCGTCCAGTGCGTGGGTGTTGAGGCGGACCGCCTGGCGCGGCCCGACGCTGGCCCGGAACGACGCAGAGGCGTTGCCGAGGTCGAAACCGGCGCCGCGCGGACCCGGGTTGCCGCTCACGTCGATCAGCGCCATGGCCGGGGCGACGCGTTCGGAACCGGCTCCATCGAAGACCCCGGCCGGCAACGAACGCAGATCGTTGTCGGTGAGGTCCAGCTCACGGAGCTTGGTAAGCCCCGAAAAATCACCGCGCTTGAGTTCGTCAATGTCCGAATCGTCAAGATCCACCGAGGTGATTCCGGCCAGATCGTGATTGGAGATCTCGGAGCAGGACTCGTTCAGTTCCCTCACCAGCCAGTCGCGCACCGGTCGCGACCGGTCGCAGACCTCGATTGCGGGCGAATCGTCGTCGTCGAACTGCACGCGTTCGTCATCGTCGCCGCGCGAGATGGCGCGCTCGATCTCTTCGAAGTAGTCCTTCGCTTTGTCCCTGTAGGTGGGGGTGGCGTCGAAATTTACGGCAGATGGGATTGAATCGGAAACTGCGATCGCCTTGAGCTCGAGACCGATCCGCTCGGACCTTTCGATCTCAGTGTCGTCGGGTACCAGGAACGGGACCGCGTAAAGGGTCCGGACCGAATCCTTGGAGTTGACCAGGAAGTAGACCTCCTCGCTGCCGCCCTCCAGGTCGACCTTGAGCTCGATCACCAGGTAGTAGCCGTCATCGCCAGCGTCGGCCGTGCCGGTGATCGTGTCGTCCCAGTTCGATAACTCGAACGGGATTGCACTCCACTGGAACCCGATCCAGGCTATCTCCCCCTCGACCGCGCTAAACGGCGTCCCGGAGAAGCCCGTATTGGCGGCGACGCCCCCGTCGAGCAGGAACGTCAGTCCGACGAACCGGTCGCGGCCCCTGGTCTCCAGGTCCGAATCGGCGCCGAAACTTCGCTGGTTCGACGTTCCGTGCGATCCCAGCGCCGCGTTGACGTCCAGGTCGGCGATGCCGAGGCCGCTGCCGCGCAGGTCTACCCGCGATCCCGGCGCGTAGCCGTCCAGTTCGCCCTTGCCGGGCACGAACTTGGCGCCCACGTACGGCGTGACGTTAAGGTCCCCAATCCACGCGGGGTCATTCGCCGAAGTGCCCTTGAACGCCGATTCGTCACACTCGAAGAATTCCTTGTCCAGGTGTGCCAGCAGCGCCTTGCGCATCGTGTCCGAGTATTCGCAGATCCCGGCATTCCCCGGCCCGAGCGCTCGCGTCGGCGAGCGGTCCGCGGCAACCAGCAGCGCGGCCGTCAGCGCCGCCAGCAGCGCCAGCGCCGCGATAGCGATGGTGGCGCGGGGTCTAGCGGGCGTAGCTGGCAATGACGGAAGGACCTGGAACTGGGGTTCTACTTGCTAACATTTTCTCGCCGCAAGCAATGGGGTATCGTCTAGCGGTAGGACGCGTGGTTCTGGCCCACGTAGCGGAGGTTCGAATCCTTCTACCCCAGCCCGATCGACTCCTAGCGCGGCCACTTCCCGGGAGCCTGCCCGGATAGTTGGTCCGCGCGATCCAGGACCGCCTCCGGCCGCGTGCGCCGGCAGCTAATGGTCGCCGTTGGCGGAGTAGAACTGTTCGCAGTAGGCGCGGAACGCGCGGACTTCGCCGTCGGACCGGCACAGGCGCGGTTGCGATACGAATTTCTTGCGGCCCCAGATCTCCACGTCCTGGAGGACGTCCTCGGCCTGCTGGGCGGACATGAACCGGTTCAGCAGCGGGGCGCGCATCTTCACCGGCAGGAACCCGAGCCCCAGCAACCAGCGCTTGGGTTTGCGGATCTCGCGCACCTGGCAGGCCAGCGACATGTCGATGTACTCGCCGTCGACCGGGGTCGCCATGATCCAGATCCGCATGTCCATCCCGACCGAGCGCTCGTGAACTTCCACGAGGGAGTAGCCAAAGCCGTAGATGTGGGTGTCGGCGGCCGGGGAGAAGGTGAACTTCAGAAACCCGGCGATCTCGCGGGTGCGGGAAAAATCGAACCGGCTGCGAAGGTAGGGCCCGTCGATCGCCAGCGGGTCGACCCGGTCGACGCTGTCGTAGCCGTGCACGTAGCGCAGGTGGGCCAGATCGACCGAATTCTCGGTCGTTTCCTGCGGGTGGCCGCGGAACCGCAGGGTCCTGATCCGCAGGTCGGTCCATCCGGTCTGGTCCGGCTGCTCGGAAGGCAGGTCCCACTGCGGTTCGCGCCCGTCGATCCCCCACCAGCCGAGGATCAGGCCGCATACGACGCGGGTGGGGAACACCCGCAGGCGGGCCGACCGGGGCGGGGCCGCATACGGGGTGTGGACGCAGCGCCCGTCGGTGTCGAACTCGAACCCGTGGAAGGGACAGACGATTCGGCCGCCGCTGACCCGGCCGCCGGCCGAAGGGCCCAGGAATGAACCCAGGTGGGGGCAGGTGGCCTCGGCCACGCAGACCTGGCCGTTATCGTCGCACCAGACGACTATGCTCTCCCCCATCCAGGTCTTCTGGAGGACGCCCTGTTTTTTCACGTCGCGAAGGTGGGCGACGTAGAACCAACCTTCCGGGTACGGGGAGGGCAGCGAGGCGACCGCGGGCTCACCGTGTTTTCTGGGCATCGCTCGTCACTCCTTGCCCGACGTTCCGGGCGCTGCGCCTGGCTCCCGAACAAATATTCCGCTACCCGGAACGGATTTTCCCCGATGCGGCCGCGCCGGCCGGGTCCGGACGGTGATGCGATCTCCGACCGCCTCCCGGCGCCAAGAATCCCATCCGCGTTCTCAAGGTACCGCGTCCATTGCCGAACCGCGTGCGGCCCCTATTACGTATGGTCTGGTAAATGGGTCAGCTCGCTCCCGGCGGATCCCTGCTTTTGGAGCGAGTCCTTGTTGGGAGACGAACGCATGCCATGGTTTTTCGGCAAGCAGCCGGTGCTACCCAAACCCGATGAAGCCCTGCCCGGACGCGAGGCGCCGGTGCCGGTGCCGCCGGGGCACTACGTCCACGGGCGGCCGCTGTCGGGACCGATTCCGGACGGATTTGAGAAGGCGCTGTTCGGGATGGGCTGCTTCTGGGGAGCGGAACGGATGTTCTGGAAGCTTCCCGGCGTTTACACGACCGCGGTTGGCTACGCGGCCGGGCACACGCCCAATCCCAGCTACCGCGAAGTCTGCAGTTCGCTCACCGGCCACAACGAAGTGGTGCTGGTCGTGTTCGATCCGGCGCAAATCGAATTCGAGCAATTGCTGCAGGTGTTCTGGGAAGGCCACGACCCGACCCAGGGCATGCGCCAGGGAAACGATGTCGGCACGCAGTACCGCTCCGGCATATACGTGTATGGCGACGCGCAAAGGGACGCGGCCGAGAAGAGCCGCCAAAAGTACCAGGAGGCGTTGACCGACGCCGGCTACGGCACCGTCACCACCGAGATCCTGGATGCGCCCGCGTTCTATTACGCCGAGGAATACCACCAGCAGTTCCTGGCCAAGAATCCGGCCGGTTACTGCGGAATCGGCGGCACCGGGGTAAGCTGCCCGGCCGGCATTCCGCAGCTGACTTGAGTGCCGGTCGGCATCGATCGACCGGTGCCTGCCCGGAAACGTCCCGGGCGAGGCCCTTTTGAACTGCGGGCGGGCCGGCGCAGGCGCCCGGAATCCGGCCGCGCGCCTGCGACCCTGCACCCGCCGGCCGGCCGCGGATCGCGTTCTCGATTCACCGGCGCGGCGGTCGAACGGCGGCTCCCCGGGGGTTGCAGGGCAGCGACCCAAGCCCTAGACTGCGGTGAATCATGTTCGGGGGTATAGCCGGATGACCGCCACGCGCGAAGGCGCAAAAACCCAGGCGCTGACGCTGACCGAAGAACTGGTCCTGATGCTCCTCAACGAGGAGAGCGGCCATTTCCGGCAGGTGCCCGGCTGGAATCTGGACTGCGCCATCGTCGGGTCGGTTTTGGCCGAACTGTCGATGGCCGGCCGGATCGACTCCGACATGAATTCGCTCATCCTGCTGGACGAGACGCGTACCAGGGATCCCTCGCTGGACCCGTTTCTGGCCGAAATCGCCGCCGACTCGGGCCAGCGCAACGCCCAGTACTGGATAGAGCGTTTCGCGGGCAGGGCCGAGCCGATCATCGACCGCGCCCTGGACCGGCTGGTCAAGCTGGAGATCCTGCGGCACCACACCGGGGATTTCTGGACCTTCAACGAGAGCGCCGTGCGCGAGGATTCGCCATTCGGGGAAGGCGCCTCGGGCTTCGTCAAGACCCGCATCAGCAAGGCGATCTTCGAGGGGGAGATTCCCGAGCCGCGCGACATCATCATCATCTGCCTTATCAACACGTGCGACCTGTTCCGCTTCATCTTCGAGCTGGACGAGGAAAGCGAGCGCCGGATCGAGCTGATATGCAAGATGGACCTGATCGGCCGTTCTATCGCCGCGGCGGTTGAGCAGAACCAGACCGGCGGATTGTTCCAGTACCCTCCGCTTTCCAAGCCGATACCCACCGCGCCCCTGCGCAAGCTGATATTCAATCGGAATCTGCGCAACGGCAATATTCCGGCGGTTTTCGCCGACCTGGCCCGGCAGTTAGGCCCGGTATTCCAGATCAAGCCGCCCTTTTCCAAGCCCCTGGTGTTCTTGGCCGGACCATCGGTCAACCGTTGGGCGAACCGATACGCGCGAGGGTTTCTGCGCTCCCAGGACTATCTCTCCACCTTCGAAAAGGTCTACGGCGCACACGGGATCATGCCGGCTCTGGACGGGGCCGACCACTTTCGTCTGCGCAAGTCGCTGGCGCCGGCATACTCGCGCAGCCGACTCTCGGAACGGCTCGGGGAGATCTACCAGAACGCCCGCGGCGAAATGGCCAAATGGGAGGTCGGCGACGTGCAGCTGGCCACGCCCATGATGCGCCAGCTGGTCAACGCCCAGATTTCGGCCTATTTCCTGAACGTGCAATCGCAGGACTTATTCGACGACCTGGTCAGTTTCAAGGAGCAGGCGCTTAAGGCGCACGTTACGAATACGCTGCCCAAGTTCATGCTCAAGACGCCGGGCATGAAGCGCAAGCTCGCTTCGCTCGCCGATTTGCTCGACCGGGTCACCAGCGGCCATACGCCCGCCCAGCGGGCCGGGTGCCCGCGCGACCTCGCCGACGATCTTTTTAGCCTTCACGCCAGCGATCCCCAGTTCCTCCCGGCGACGAACCTGAGTTTTGCCCTTTCGGCTTCGCTGATCGCCAGCATGTACCTTGGCGATCAGTTGAACTTCGCGGTGTATGCCCTGGCCACGAAACCTGAGCTCCGCGACCGGATCGCGGCCGAAGCCCATGCCCTCTTTGACGACGGCGATCCGGGCGGCGAGGACTTCTCGCTGGAAGCCATTGACGTCACGCACCGCTTCATCATGGAGGTCCTGCGGGTTTACCCGGTGGTCACCATGTCGATCAGGACGGTGATGAACCCGTGCGTCGTGGAAGGGTTCGCGCTGCCGACCGGGACCCGGCTGCACATCGCCCAGACCTCCTGCCATTACATGGAAGAGCTGTTCCCCGAGCCGTACAAGTTCGACATTGATCGCTATAAGGCGCCCCGCAGCGAGCACCGCGGCCCCGGCTACGCCCCCTACGGGTTGGGATCGCACTCGTGCATGGGCTCGCACATGATGGAATTGCTGCTGGCGATCAACCTGCTCATGATCGCCCACTACTTCGAAATCGAAGTTTGGCCCCAGGATTTCAAGTTCCGAATCAATCCGTTTCCATCGCAGTCGCCGAGCAGGAAGCTAAGGTACCGGATCGCGGCGCGCCAGCGCGAAATCCCCGCGTAGCACTCAGTCGCCACCAAAAACCCCAGGGCGAATCCGATCGAATCCTGACGGGCGATCCGGCCGCGCGGCGGCCGTAACCGGCACCGGTTTCCGCCCTCTCCCGGCTTAAATCAGCTCTGCCCCTGTCCTTCGCCCTCAAGCCGGCGATGCGTCTCCTCGATGGCAACATCGAGATCGTCCCACATCCGTTCGACCATCGAGCGAAGCCGCATGTTCTGGTAGGCGCCCCAGACCGTCATTGCCGGCGGCACCACCAGGATCGAGAAAAGCAGCGAGTAAAAGATCGTGATCGCCGCGGTGAATCCGAACTGCTGCGACGCGGCCAGCGGCGCAAGCACCAGCATGCCCAGGCCGAGCGCGGTGGTGAGCCCGGATCCGAGCAGCGCCGAACCGGTGATCGACAGGGTCCGGACCGCCGCGGTTTCGGGGTTCCGGTGCCGAGCGAACTCCTCGCGATAGCGGTGGATCACGTGAATCGTGTAATCGACGCCGATTCCGATCGAGAGGGCCGTGATTATCGAGGTGATCAGCGTGTAGGGGATCCCGATCAGGGCCATGGTCCCCAGCACGCAGATTAGGACCAGCACGATCGGCCCGACGGCCACGATCGAGAGCATCGGCTGACGGATTGTGACCCAGAAGAAGACCGCCAATACGGTCAACGCGACCGCGACCGTCGCGCTTATCGCCTCGGTCTGGCGCCGGGTTATCGAATCGGTCACCGTGATCGAGACGATGCTGTCCGAGGTAGCGGTTACGTTTTCGTCGTTCCCGAACCACAGCGCCTCGATTTCCTCCTGGAGCGTGGCGGTCTGGGAGGGTTCGTTGGTGTAGGCGGGGAACTGCAGCAGGATCGAATCGATCCCATTGGGGTCGTTGACCAGCACCCGCTCGAGCGCCGGATCGGCCGCTTCGATCCGGTCCAGGACTTGCTGCATCAGGGCGCCGTCGATGGCGATTCCGGCGGCGGCCTCGTCATAGATGGCGGCCAGCTCGGGGTCGTATTTGTCGCCGGACTCGCCGCTCTCGGTCACCCAGTCGCGCAACAATCCTTCATAGGTGCCGAGGATCGGGCCGGCGACCGCCGCCGGGCGGACCGTCGGGTTAGCGAACGCCGCATCCAGGTCGCGGAGATTGAGCAGGGTCCGCGCCTCGGTGGCCTCGGCCTTGATCAGCACCGAGGTCAGTTCGGTCGCTCCGCCGACTGCCTCTTCCAGCGTGTCCATGTCCTCGAGCACCTGGCCGCCGCGCGGAAGTATGTCGCGGATGCTGAATTCGGATTCAATTCCGGTCGCGGCGAAACCGAGCGCGACGGTGACCAGCAGTACGCCCGCTATGAAGGGCGCCGGCCGGTTGGTCACGCTCCTTCCAAGCAGCCCGGCGGCCCCTTCGATTCCGGGCAAGGCCTGGGCGACCGGCCGCGGCTCACGCAGGGTCTGGCGCGCCTCGCGCCGCCGGTCGATGATGAAACGTCCGCAGGGCAGCAGGGTCAGCATCACGATCAGGCTCAGGCCAACGCCGAGGCCGGCCACGACCCCGAAATCCCCGACGATGCCGATCGGCGAGAAAAGACTTGCGAACAGGCTCACCATCGTCGTTACGGCCGCCAGGATGAGAGGGACGGTCACGATCCGCAATCCGGTCCGCACCGATTCGGTCACCGGCAACCCCTCGACGCGCTGTTCCCGGTAGTGGGTGACGATCTGGATGGCATAGTCCACCGTCAGGCCGATGATGATGATCGGCACCATGGTCGTGAGCGAGTTCGGCGGCCCGATCAGGCCCAGGCCGCTGGGGCCGAGCATGCCCTCGACGCCGGTAATCCAGAGGATCGCCATCACCAGCCCGGCCAGCGTCAGCAGCACGTCGGCCGGAGTGCGCAGGAACAGCGCCAGCAGCGCGACGATCACGAGCAGCGCCAGGCCGGTCACCGGCAGCATTCCGACCTCGGTCGCCTCCTGGTATTCGTCCTCAACCACGATCGGCGAGAACGAACTCGCCCGGAGGGAGCCTTCGCTGGCGGCTGCGGTTTCGTTGATCCAGCGCTCGGCGGCGGCCACCGAATCAAAGTCCGAACTGGCGAGCCTGACGGTCGCGATCGCAACCGGCGTCCCGTCGGCGTCATTCCCCGTCAGCGCGTCGAGCGCGGCCGCAAATTGCGGGATGGCGCCGACCGAATCGATTTCGGTCTGCGTAACTTCGGTCAGATCGGGCGCTTGCAGCGCGCCCTGCACGAGCAGGTGGGGCGAGACGATCGGGTTGTCGGGCACCATCAGGTCGGCAACCTGCGCATTGCCGGCGATCGCGCCAATCAAGTCCGCCATCTGGGCAAGGCCGTCCGGCGTGAGCGCCTCGCCGCGGAATATGAGCGTGACGACGTTGGATTCGCCGGAGGCGCCGAATATCTCGTCGATCTCGGCCAGCGTTTCCCGTACCGGTCCCTCGGGGAGGGTTTCTTCGGTGGTGGGCGGAGGCTCTCGCAGCCCCGCGCCGGCCATGAGCGCGAAGGTGATCAGAACCAACGCGGCGACAGTCAGCCAGGGCCGGGCTGTCACCAGTCGGCTAAATATGACTAGCGGATGGTTCATCGCCGCGATTCTAAAGTCGGTTTCGGCCGGTCAACGGTTGGCCGGCGGGCGCGACCGGCGGTCAATTCAAGGTACGCGGGCGGCGCTAGGCCCGGCGGAACCCCCGCCCGTACATCAGGCTCCCGTAATGGTTGAACCACGCCCGCGCGTCCGAATCGGCAAACGGATAGTCGGCGCCGATTTGCCGGGCCGCCGCCAGGCCGGTTACCAGGCAGGTTTCCTGGCTGTTTACCAGGGTGTGGGCGCCGCAGTGCCAGGTCCGCCGCCGCCCCTGGATGAACCGAAACAAGGGAACCAGCAGCGCCACGTGGCGAACGTCGTGGACGACGTGCTGGAACCAGCGCCGGGCGATCACCTTTTCTTCGTCGATCGGGCTGATCGGGTTGTAGGTCACCAGGCACGGCCGATCCGAGCGTCCCGCCCACGGCTGCTGGTTGTGCATGATGTAGGTGATCTCGTAGTTGTCCGGCCGCGCGCCGTATTGCTCGATGTGATTGCTGCGCGTGGTCAGCGGCCTGACCGGGCTCTCCGGCAGGACCGAGGCGTCCGAATGCACGATCGCGTGATTGTGGAGCTCGCTCTCGTAGCGGATCGACGAGAGGATGAAACGCTCCAGCAGCGTCGGCCGGTCCAGGGCCATGAGCGCCTGGTTGGCGTTGCACGCAAGGACTACGTCGTCGAATTTCTCGCGCGCCCCGGAATCGTCCTCGACAACGACGCCGGAGCGGTAGCGGTAGACCTTGCGCACTCCCCGGTTCAGGTAAATCTTGTCGCGGAAGCCGGCCGCGACGTTCTCGTAGATCCGTCGCGTCCCGCCTTCCCACGTCTGCATCGGCGTGGCCGATTCGATGTCGAAGAACTCGAGATAGCGCGAGAAGAGCGCCGCCGGCATGTCGAACACGTTGGTGGCCATCAGGAAGTTCACGAACATCGGCTTGAGGATCTTGAACCGAAAGTCCCCGGAGAAACCGCCCAGGTTCAGAACCGTCCCCATGCTCAGGTAGTTGAACGGGTTCAGCGCGTTCAGCAGCTTCGAGCGCGCCCGCGTGAGGGCCCCGAAGAGGTGCAGGTGTCCGAGCAGGCGCTGGAACTTTGAAATCTCGGATTGGAGCTGCCGGCGGATTTCCGAATCGAAATCGTGGGCGTAGTCATCGCCCCGGTATCTGACGCTGTAGTTGAACCTGGTATCGACAAGCTCGATGCCGAACTTTTCCATCAGCAGCAGGATGTGATGGTAGACCGACGGGATGCAGGCGGTCACCGAGATGTCGAAGGGGATCGAGCCGCCGTCGGCCTGCGGCATGTCCACCGTCACCGCGTTGCCGCCCAGCTGGTCGCGGGCTTCGTAGAGCCGGAAGTCGAACCGGTCCGGATGTCGGCTAAGCGCCCAGGCCGCGCCCAGGCCGGAGACCCCTCCTCCGACTATGGCGATTCGCCGCCTGCCAGGCGGCGACGAATTGGCGGCGGTCATGTCCGGTCCGGGGTTACGACCCGCCGACGCCGGCACCGCAAATCAAGCGACTAGGACCGACAGGGTGTGGATGGCGTTGTTGACGTAGCCGCGGTAATTCCAGCCGGCCGAGCTCGGCTGGCCGTTGCCGGCCTCGTCGCGGGCCCTGACTGACAAGACGTAATGACCGCTGCCGGAAGGTTGCCAGGGAAGATCCCAGCGCCGCCATGCGCGGGGGTTTTCCGAATCGGCCAGATCCGCCGTCTCCCACGTGGCGCCGTTGTCGGTGCTGACCTGAACCTCGGCGATGGCCCCGTGCCCCGACCAGGCGAACCCGGAAATCGTGACCGGCCCCTCAAGCCTCTCGTCCTGCAGCGGCGAGGTGATGACCGACTTGACCGCCATTCGGGTCACCGGCCGGTTGGGTCCGCCCCGGCTTCCGGGTTCGATGAAGGTGTACGCGTCGGACTGGAAGTGGCCGCCAAAGGGTTCGGTCAATACCTCTATCTCGGTCAGCCACTTCACCGACGCCATCCCGTACCAGCCGGGAACTATCAGGCGCGCCGGGTAGCCGTGCGCGCGGGTCAGCGGCTGGCCATCCATCGAAAGCGCGACGATCGTCTGCGGGTCCAGCGCCTGGGCCAGCGGCAGGGAGCGCTCGAAGTACATGTGCTCGCCGCCCTCGATCCCTGAATCGGCGCCCCGGAACAGCACCTCCACGGCGTCGGGGCCGATGCCGGCCGGCTCGAGCAGGCGCGCCAGCGGAACGCCTTCCCAGACGGCGTTGCCGACCGCCCCGTGCCGGAACTGCAGCCCGACTCCGGGCGGAGTCAGGTAGGAACGGCTGTTCCCGGCGCACTCCAGGGTCACCGTCTGCTCCACCTTCTCCATCGCCGCCAAATCGGCGATGGAGACCGAACCGGGCCGCTCGACGGCGCCGCCTATGGCGATCCGGTGATCTTGCGCCAGTTCGGGTTCGCCGAAGTGGCTGCGGATGAAGAATCGCTCGTTCGGGGTCGTCCAATCGCCCTGTCCGGCCGGATCGGTCTCGACACAAAAGGGGCTCTCGGACACCGCGATCTGGAATTCGTTCTCGGGCTTCAAGGCGATTCCTCGGGGGTTTGCCGCCGGCACATCGCTGATTCCGCGCCGGCGAAGGTTCGCGTCAAAAAAATTATGGGGTCAGCCGCACCGGCAATTGATGTACGGTCCGCCACAACACTGCATGCAGCGGCGGCGCTCCGCAGCGGGGTCAACGCCGGGTCCGGTCGATGCCTCATCGGCGAACTTAGCGAGCAGCCAGGCCGGGGTGGCGCAGCCGCCTGCGACGATAGTCGAGACGCGTGCAGCAGGGCCCATGTGTTTGCGTATACTTTCCCACTATGTTCGTATGTTGTTTGATTATCTCGCACCTGCCGCTCCGGGCCGAGCGAATCCGCCACCGGCTCGGCCCGGAGCCGCTGGCGATCTACGAGGGGAGCGCCTGGCGCCCACAGCTGCTTGATGCCGATCCATCGCTGAGGGCACGGCCCGGGACCGCCCTGAGCCGGGTCCTGGCCGAGCAGCCGGAAGTGCGTCTCCTGCCAGCCGACCCGGTCTACTACCAGGGTTGCTGGGACCGGATCCTGGACCGGCTGCAGCGGATGTTCCCGGGCGTCGAGGACGGCGGGCCGGGCTGCGCCTACCTGGATATCGCCGGGCTGGAGTCGCTCCACGGCGGTCCGGCCGGTCTGAAGCGGTATCTGCGCAAGGCCGTCGCGGACGACTGGCGCGGGCGGTGGGGCCTGGGCACGGGCAAGTTCAACGCCCGCTGCGCGGCGGTGCGTTCCCGGGCCGGAGAGGTATCGAGAGCCCCGTCCGAGCCGGCCGCGCTGCGCTCCTTCCTGGCCAGGATGCCGGCCGCGCTGCTGCCGCTCGATGACGAGGCGCAGCGTTTGCTGGCCGACTTCGGACTCAAAACCCTCGGGGATCTCGCCGCCCAGCCGCGCGGGGCGCTGCGGGCGCGCCTGGGAAAGCCCGGGGCCCGGGCCTGGGACCTGTCCCGCGGCGGCGACTCCGAACCGCTGCGACCGCTCCCGCCGGCCGAGGCCGTATCCGCCCAGCTGGAATTCCCGTTCCCGGCAGTCAGCGTCGGGGCCTTCAGCGTCGGCCTGCTGACCCTGCTGCAGCGCCTCTACCGCCATCCCCGGCTCGCGGGCCGGGCCGCCGGGCATGTCGCCCTGACCGGCCAGATCAGCGACCAGCCGACCTGGTCGTTTGCCTACCGGTTCCGCACCCCGGTGGCCGGAGCCGAGGCCGCGCACGAAACCCTGCTGGCGGTCCTCTCCGGTCGCGAGCCCGGGCCGCTGGGACTGCCCGGGCCGGTCAGGGACCTGCGGGTCGAACTCGGCCAGCTGGGGCCCGCGCCCACGATCCAGGGCGAACTCTGGTCCAAATCCCGCAAGGCCAGCCTCCGCTCAGCAGTCGCCGGTCTGCGCCGGCGCCTGCCGGGCGAGGCGCTGCTGCGGGTAGTTGAGGTGGAACCATGGTCACGCATCCCGGAACGGCGCCAGGCGCTGGTCCGCTTTACCGCCCCCTAAACCTGCCGCGCCCGGCCACGGTGCGCACCAACGCCCGCGGCCTGCCGCGGGCGGTCGCCGACGCCGGGGCCGGCGGATCCGCGGTCCGGGCCCTGCTCGACGCGTGGGAACTCGACGACGAGTGGTGGCGCGAGGACCCGATCCGGCGCCGCTATTTCCGCCTCCTGCTGGCCGACGGCCGGGTGCTGACCGTGTTCTGCGACCTGGTCAGCGGGAGCTGGTTCCGCCAGGACGGCTAGGAAGATGGACGGCCCCGCCTACAGCGAACTGCACTGCCGCAGCTGGTACTCGTTCGGGCGCGGCGCCTCCTCGGTCGACGAACTGGTCGTACGCGCGGCCAAGCTGGGTTACCAGGCGCTGGCCCTGACCGACCGCGACAACCTGACCGGCGCCCTGGAGCTGGCCGAGGCCGCCCGCGCCGCCGGGCTAAAGCCCATCGTCGGGGCCGAGGTCACCATGGCGCACCCGGAGCTGGGGCCCGCCCCGATAACCCTGCTGGCCGAAAGCGCGGCCGGCTATTCCAACCTCTGCCACCTCGTCAGCAGCGCCCACCGCGACGGCGAGCGCCGCCACCCGCAACTTGACCCGGTAAGGCTGAGCACCCACGGCGAGGGGCTGATCGCCCTGCTCGGATCGCCCGGCGGGCACCTGGCCCGGCACCTGGATTCCGGCGAACTGGCCGCCGCCCGCGGCCTTGTCGCCGGCTACTGCCAGCAACTGGGCAGCGAGGCCGTGTTCATCGAACTGCAGCGCCATCTGGCTCCCGGCGAGCTGGTCCGCAACCGGGCCCTGGCCGAGCTGGCCGGCCAGCTCGGGGTCGGGGTGGTGGCCGCCGGCGGAGCCTGCTACCACGACCGCAGCCGTCACCGGCTCTGCGACGTGCTCACCGCCATTCGCCTGAACACCACCCTCGACGGCTGTCACCGCCAGCGCCATCCCAACGCCAACTACCACCTGCGCCCGACCGAAGAAATGGCGCGGCTTTTCCGGCGCTGGCCGCAGGCCCTGGAGAACAACGCCCGGATCGCCCGGCGCTGCATGGCCTTTTCGGTCGGGCAGATACGCTACCGGCTCCCGCAGCCGCCGGTCCCGGAGGGGTTCGCCGGCCAGCAGGCCTATTTCGAGCATGTCTGCCGGGTCGCGGCCCGCGAGCGCTATGGCGAGATCACGCCGGCGCTGCGGGCGCGGCTGCAGAAGGAATTCGACCTGATCGCCCGGCACGACCTGGCCGGGTTCTTCCTGCTCTACCGCCAGGTCATCGAGATGGCCCGCCAGGTCGCCGTCGAGCTCGGGCACCTGCCGCCCGGGGCGCCGCTGTCGCAGCGCGCGCCCGGCCGCGGGCGCGGGTCCTCGGTGGCCATGCTCATCGGCACCCTGATCGGCCTCTCGCACGTCGACCCGCTCGAGTACGACCTGCCGCTGGAGCGCTTCCTGCCCGCCGACCGCCTGGCCAGCCCGCCCGACATCGACCTGGATTTTCCGCGCGACATCCGCGAGCGGCTGATCCTGAAGGTATTCGACGAGCTGGGCTGGGAGCGGGCCGCGCTCACCGCCATGCTTCCCACCTACCGCCTTCCCGGGGTGGTTCGCGACGTCGGACGCGCCCTCGGACTGCCGGCCGCCGAGCTTGCGATCCTGGCCCAGCGGGCCGAATCGCACTCCGGCGCCGACCTGGAGCAGGAGATGGCCAAGATCCCGCAGCTGGCCGGCCGGCAGCGCCAGCGCGGCTGGCGCGACCTGATCGCGCTGGGAGCGCAGCTGCAGGGCTTCCCCAAGGGCCTGGCCCAGCATCCCGGCGGAATGATCATCAGTTCCGAGCCGCTGGTCGACATGGTGCCGGTGCAGCCGTCGGCGATCCCGGGACGCTACATCTGCCAGTGGGACAAGTACGCGATCGAGGACGCCGGATTCGTCAAGATCGACTTCCTGTCCCTGGGCACGCTCTCGCAGATGCAGGAATGCCTGCAGCGGATCGAGGACCGCACCGGCCGGCGGATCGACCTGAGCCGGATCGATCACGCCGACCCGGCGGTGTACGCCGACCTGGGGCGCGGCGACACGGTGGGGGTGTTCCAGGTGGAGAGCGCCGCCCAGATGCAGACGATCAAGCGCATGCGGCCGCGACACCTATACGACATGGCCCTGCAGGTGGCCGCGGTCCGCCCCGGGGTGGGGGCCAATGACGGGGTGACCGAATTCCTGCGCCGCCGCCACGGCCAGCCCTGGGACTACGACCATCCCCTGGAGCGCCGCGCCCTGGCCAAGTCGCTGGGAATCATCCTCTTCCAGGATCAGGTGGTGCATCTGGGAATGGACGTGGGCGGGCTCCCGGCCGCCGAGGCCGACCTCATGCGCCGGGCCTTCCAGCGGCGCAACAGCCAGGACCTGATCGGCCGGTACTGGCACCGCTTCCGCGAGGGCGCCCGGGCCCGCGGAGTCCCGGCGGCGGTCGCCGACCGGATCTTTAAAAAGTTCAATCCGCACTACATGTTTCCCGAGGCCCATGCGCTCGCCTTCGGGGCCACCGCCTATCACATGGCCTGGCTGCGGCATTACTTCCCGGCGGAGTTCTACTGCGCCATCTTCAACGCCCAGCCGATGGGGTTCTGGTCGATCGAGACCTTAAAGGAGGACGCCCTGCGGCGCGGGATCCGGACCCTGGGGCCGGATGTGAACCGCAGTCACCTGGAATGCCGGCCGGAGGGATCGGACGCGTTCCGGATGGGCCTGGGCTTCGTGGCCGGAATCGCCGCCCAGAACGCCGAAAAACTGCTGGCGGCGCGGGATCGCGGCGGCGAATTCGCGTCCCTGCGCGACCTGACCGCCCGCGCCGGACTCCAGCAGGCCGCCCTGGAGGCGCTGGTGAAGGCCGGCGCCTGCGCCGATCTTGCCGGCGCCGGCGATCGGCGCAGCGACCTCTGGGCGGTGGGTCTGCATTACCGCCCGCCGTCGCCGCAGGCGCCGCTGGCCCTGGAGCATCGCGAGATCATGCCGTCGCTGGCGCCGCTGTCGCCGGAGAACCAGATGGCCTACGAGTACCAGACCCTGCGGCTGTTCACCGGCGGCCACGTGATGGAGACCCTGCGCCCCCGCCTGGTCGATCGGGTCCTAAGCAGCCGCCAGCTGGACCAGGTGCCCGACGGGGCCCGGATAAGCGCCGCCGGCAAGGTGCTGCGCCGCCAGCGCCCCCTGGGCAAGATGGTGTTCATGACCCTGCAGGACGAGTTCGGGATGATCCCGCTGGCGGTCTGGCCATCGACCTGGCAGCGGCACCGCAACGACCTGTCCGCCCCGCTGGTGCTGGTGGAGGGGGTGATGTCGCGCCGCGACGGATCGGCCAACATCATGGTCGAGAGGGCGCAGCCAATATCTGCGCCGTGGTCGCCCGAATTGGCGGTCAGCGAGAAAACCCACGACTGGGGATAGCCGCGACCGGCCGCCGCCGGGCCAAGAAAGCCGGCGACTAGAGCGGTTTGCGGGCCAGAAAGCAGTACAACGGCGTGAAGACCCCGGACCTGCCGCCAGCAACATAGGCGTTGGCGGTACGGTTCATCAGCGAGATGACGTCCGCGGACCCTTTCGGGAACATCCCCAGCGCCTCGGCCAGCCTGGCACCCCCGATGGCCGCCTTGCGACCCAGCGGAGTACCGCGAAAGGCGTAGCGCCACGTGCCGCCGCGCGCGTCCATGGGCTGATACCAGGGCGTGGTCGCAGCGTTGGCGTCGACGGCCCGGTCCGTCCCCTCGATGACCTCGAATCCCACCGATTCGAGCGCCCGGTCGACCTCGCCGGTGGTCGCGATGTCCTTGAGCGCGATGCCATGCATCAGGTCTTGCTTGATGACCCGGTGGCGATCGTCGCCGGGGTCGAACCTGTCCGTCATGCACATTTCCTGGCCCCAGAAAAGCGACCCTGGCTTTAAAACGCGGTAGATCTCGGCGAACGCGCCCGCTTTGTCCGGCGCATGACAGGTGGATTCGATCGCATACCCGCGGTCGAACGTGTTGTCGGCGACGGCGGCCATGTCCATGAAGCTGCACGGGAGAAAGTCGATCATGTGGCCCAGCCCGGATTCGGCGTTCAGCGATTTCGCCCTTGCCAGCTGGACCTGGCTGTTATTGACGCCAACGACCCTGACGCCCGCCTCCCGCACGACGCGACGCATCGGGCCGCCGATCCCGCAACCCACGTCGATCACCTTCATGCCTTCGGCAAGCTCCAGCTTCGCGATCATCAGACGCTGATGCCTGATCTTGGATTCCTGCAGGCTCTCTTGCGGCGACAGCGGAGCGAAATGGAGCGACTCGCCCCAACCAAACACCATGAATTCGTTGCAGAGGTCGTAGTACTCCCTGACGGTTTTGGCGTGATCGTAGCCCTCGGCGCCGGCGCCGCCCGGGTGCGCGCCGTCCTTCAATCCGTCAAAGTCCCTAACGCGCCCGCGTACGTTCGTCTCGCGGTACGCGGCTCTCAGCCCGCTGGAAAGCTTAAAAATTTGCACCGGTTCCCTCTGCGGCGAATGCCCGGATGGCCAGGCAACAGCCCCGGATATTGTCTTGTGCCCGGAAGTTGATCGCGACCACATCCCTGGCGACCGCGGAATTGACCCAAGCTGCATGGCTCCGAATCAACCGGTGAAGCCCGACCGCTAAGCTTTTTCCAAGCAACTTGGGGTCAGGCAATTCCCTGGGACCGACAGCTGACAACCGGAAGAGGCTTTGTGACCAGGAGTCAACGTTTGTGGCGGCGGGCGGCCAGGCTGCTTTCGGACCCCGGAATGTTCGGTTCGGAGCGCGACCGAATACTGGACGAATACCCATTGCTCAATGCGCACGGCCTTGGACGAACGCGACTCCCAGGACCCGCCGCCAGCGGCGGCGGCTCGGGCGCCAGGGAGTGGCGGACTGTTCCCGGCGATTTGGGCGCGGCGCGAGACGAACTGCGGGCCGGCGGAGCCGGCGAGAACGGGATACGAAACACCCTCGTGTACCTGGCGGAGGCAAGGGTCGCGCTCAGCTATCGGCTCAGGGGTTGCGCCTGGGCCCGTCGCTTCAACGGCCCGGCCCCTCCCAAGCGCTCAAGTTATGCGCTCAAACACGCGGTCGAAGGGTATTTGCGCGCAACCGACGAAGAAAAGCGTCGGGAGGGAGCAGATAGCGGGCGGGTCGACCGCCGCACGGCCAACGGGGCGTTCATCTGCGCGGCCCTGATGGCCGGCTTGCGGATGTGGGCGTACCGGGGCTCGGTCGATCCCGATTTCCGACTTGGCGAGCCCTGGGCGGTCGCCGGATTGCGGCCGGAGGACTTCGTCCGGCCGGAAGACGCGCGCATGGCCAGATTCTGGCGATGGGTCGCCCGGCACGAGGTGGGCGACCCCCGGGTCGAGAAATTTGTCGCCGACACGGTTGACGCGCTGTATGCGGGAGCCACCCTGAACGAGCTGGCGTCGTCGGTAGCGAGCCGCGGCGCCCAAGCCCGCGACGTTTACGACCGCCTGCGCCGCGAATTCGGGATCAAGGTCCCGAGCCCGCCGGACTCTTCCCGACTCGGGTTCATGCAAGGGCTGATTGAAATCCCGGACGACTTCGATCGCATCGGCCAGGGCGCGATCGCGGAGGCATTCGGGGTGATTGGATGAAGTCGTTGCTCGATACCCATGTGCCGCCTAAGTGCAGTGGGCCACAAATGCGCGCCCGCGAATTGACCTAGTTCTCGCTACCTTCCAGCGGAGCTACAAGACCCGGGTCGTTGTTTCTGACCGCGCCCACGCGCGCCGCAACTGGAAACGACCGCATCTCCGGCCAGGGGCGCGGTTTACAGGATTCCAGCAAGCGCTCGCCCGGCGCCTCAGGGTCCAGCCAGGAATCGAACTCGCCCGCGCCCAGGATCACCGGCATGCGCGAATGGATCGGGGACATGAGTTCATTGGGGCCGGTGGTCAGGACCGCGCAGGAATAAAGCCCCGCGCCCTGCTGCAGCGACCAGATCGCGGCGAATGCGAACGGGCGCCCGTCCCGGCGGCTGATCCAGTAGGGCTGCTTGGCGCCATCGCGGCGCTGCCATTCGTAGAAGCCGTCGGCCAGGACCAGACCCCGGCTGCGGGCGAACGCGCGCCGGAACATGGGCTTTTCGGCGACCGTTTCGCTGCGGGCGTTAAAGATCGGCTTGCCGAGCGGATCGCCGCGGCGCTGCCAGGGGGCGATCAGCCCCCAGCGCATCAAATGCGGCTCAAGCGCCAGTCCGGGCGCGGTCAGTGCGAGGACGCCGGTGGTCGGGGCGACGTTGTACGACGGCGCGAACATGTCGCGCACCGTCAGGGGATCGAACCCGAACTGCTCGGCCAGCCGGTCCAGGTCGGAAAAAAGGCCGAAGCGGCCGCACATTCAGATACCCCTTCTTCCTTTCAGCGTCGGAACGATTTCTCGGCGGCGGGCCCCAATCGCACGTCCCGCATTCGGCCGGCGCGACCGCGGCCGGACCGGCCCAATGCACAATTTTGGCGCCCACCAGAATGCCGGGAGCGCCAACGCAATGTCCACCGAGCCCATGAACCTGCTGATCCTGATGTCGGACGAACACACCCGGCGCATGACGGGCTGCTACGGGCACGACATCGTCAAGACCCCCAACCTGGACGCCCTGGCCGCGCGGGGGGTGCGTTTCGACCGCGCTTATGTCAACTGCCCGATCTGCGTTCCCTCGCGCGCCAATTTCATGACCGGCCAGTACATCCACCAGAGCGGCCACTGGGACAACGCCCATGCCTGGAAAGGCGAGCCCGAGGGCTGGAGCCACCGCCTGACTGACCAGGGCCACGTCGCCACGACCATCGGCAAGCTGCACTTCCATGACGTGTCCGACCCCAACGGCCTGACCGAATCGCGCGTGGCGATGAACATATTCAAGGGGCGCGGCGACTACTTTTCCAGCATGCGCTGGCGCCGGCTCAAGGGCAAGATCTCGCACACCGGCGATACGACGATGGAGGCCGGGCCGGGCGAGAGCCACTACACCCGCTTCGATCGGGCCGCCACCGCCGAAGCGTGCTCCTGGCTGGAGAACGAATCGCAGGGGCACGACAAGCCCTGGTGCCTGATGGTCTCGCTACTCTGCCCACACCCGCCGCTGATCGCGCCGCAGGAGTTCTACGACATGTACCCGCTGGACGAAGTGGACATGCCGATCGCCTGGTCGCCGGAGCAGTGGCCCGACCATCCCTACTGGAACGAGGCCCGACCCTGGCGGCTGCCGTTCGACGGCGACGTGTACTACTCCGAGGAACAGGTCCGCCGGGCGATCGCCGCCTACTACGGGATCACCTCGTTCATGGACTACAACTTCGGTCTTGTCCTGGCCGCGCTCGAGGCGTCCGGGCAGGCCGAAAACACCCGCATCATCTACACCTCAGACCACGGCGAGATGCTTGGCGGATTCGGACTCTGGGGCAAGATGTGCATGTACGAGGACTCGGTCGGAACCCCGCTGATCATCGCCGGCCCGGACATCCCTCGGGGCCGGACCCAGCAGACCATCGTGAGCTGGGCCGATGTCTTCCCGACCGTCCTGGAGGGCGTTGGCGCCTCCCTGCGGCAGGACGATGGCGCGCTGCCGGGCGATTCGCTCTGGCCGCTGGCCAAGGGTGAGTCCGATCTGGATCGGGTCGCGTTTTCCGAGTACCACGCCGCGCGCAGCCCGTCCGGCAACTTCATGATCTGCGACCAGCGCTACAAGTACGTGTACTACGCGGCCGGGTATCCGCCGCAGCTGTTCGACTTGCAGGAAGACCCGCAGGAGCTCAACGATCTGCACGCCAGTCCCGCGCATTCAAAAATCCGCAATCGACTCCATGAAAAACTGCTTGAAATCTGCGATCCCGAGGCGGTCAACGAACAGGCATTTGCCGACCAACGGACCCTGATTGATGGTTACGGGGGCGAAGATCACGTTGCCGCCGAGGGGCCGATCATTGGAGCCACCCCGACTCCGGTCGAGTTCTACGAGGACGGCGTTCAACGGTGATTCGGATTCTCGCCCGGCTATTGGCTGCGCGGCCACGGGCCAGGTAATTTCATTCCCCAGCCGAACCATTCCGGGCACCGGAAACTCGTAAAGATTGCCCGAGTCGTTGATGCAGGGCAGTTGAAGACGGCGATCATTCGAGGATCGCGCGAACCCGAGTTCCGCCGCCAGATTCCAGGGCCAGTCTTTTGAGGAGGGTGAGCACGGCTCGGGCCTCGGTTTATCGGACCCAAAACTAAGTGGAGCGTCGGTTGATTGCGTACGTCCGGGATGCCGTCTGATTCGTCACCATGATCGGGAGATTAACTCAACGTTATATTTTCAGTCGCAACTTTCCTGCCTAAAAGAAAACTTCCTTCGCGACATATACTGAAACAACTATTACGAGATCCAGGTTTTCAGTCCAGCAGAAAACTTTCGCATTCTGATGTATCGCAAGAACACGGTAGCCGCCGGCATCGAAGGCCCAAGACGAGCCCAGTTAGCGGCGCTTCACCGCAAGTTTCCGGGCCCGTTCAACGCCACACGTGCTGCGTCCGCGCTCGGAACGGCGATTGCGCCGACTCGCAGAATGCTAGCGGCACTTGCTGAACGAGGGTGGCTCGCGCGTTTGCGCCCAGGTTGGTACATTGCAGTTCCGCTCGAGGCATCTGAGCCTAGCGAGTGGAGAGAAGATCCCTGGATCGTAGCAGGGGCTCTGTACGCTCCCAGTTACATCGGAGGTTGGAGCGCCGCCGAGCATTGGGGATTGACCGATCAAATCTTCGCTGAAATCTTCGTCGTGGCCGGGAAGAAGGTTTCACCGCGACGCCAGTCAATCCAAGGCACAGATTTCGTAATCCGGAGCGTGCCGACGGAAGACTTGTTTGGGACGAGGCGCGTCTGGCGACGTCAGGTCGCCATCGACGTGTCGGACCCCCACCGCACCGTCATCGACGTTCTGAACGTACCTGCGGCAGCGGGTGGCGCGCTCCACGCAGTCGAAATGTTAAATGCGTACTTTGAAGACCCGGGCGCGGATCCGGCGCGCCTGTTGGAGTATGGCGACCGGCTGGGGCGTGGCACGATCTTCAAGCGTCTGGGGTATTTGGCGGAGCGACAGGGGCTCGCAAACCAGCAATTCCAAGACGCTTGTCGCAAACGAATCTCCAGCGGCCTGAGTTGGCTAGATCCTGCTGGCCCAAGGCGGGGCCGCGTCATCTCGCGCTGGAACCTTCGAGTAAACATCACTCGGCTCAACCGGTCTGACGAAGCCGAACCTTGATCGGTCGCGGTGAACTAGACGATCGTGTGCGGGATTGGGGACTTCGCGAAGATGTCGTGGAAAAAGATTACGTTTTGGGATGGGTGCTCTGGGGTATAGGCACCGACCCGCTACTCGGCGAGACCTGGGTATTCAAAGGCGGGACATGCCTCAAAAAGTGCTACATCGAAACGTACAGGTTTTCCGAAGATCTCGATTTCACAGTCCTGGAAGAAGGTCCGATCGAGCCTGAACCGGTTCTGGGCGCAATTGAGCGCGTCCTTGATCGCGTCGGTCAGGAGTCTGGCATCGACTTCGGAGTCCGACCACCCGCATGCAAATCCCGGCCGTCCGGTATATCCGCCGAAGGCCGAATCTACTATCGCGGGCCGCGCGGTGCTCCAGGCCCCGCGCGAATCAAGCTCGATCTGACCGGCGACGAGGTCGTGGTGCGACCGCCGGTTTTGAGAACGATCAACCACGACTATCCGGATTCGCTGCCCGGTACCGGCCGGGTGCGCTGTTACGGCTTCGAGGAGGTCTTCGCCGAAAAGTTGCGCGCAATGGGAGAGCGGTCAAGGCCGCGGGATCTCTATGACATAGTCAACCTCTTTCGACGCCCGGAGTTCCGGCCGTACGGCGCGCTCGTCCGGGAAATCCTTGGCGACAAGTGCGCTTCGAAAAACGTTCCGGTTCCTTCTTACGAGCGCATTCGTAATTCGCCAATGTACGAAGAACTCGAATCCGAGTGGGGGAACATGCTTGGCCACCAATTGCGCGCCCTACCTGATTTCGCTCACTTCTGGAATGAGTTGCCCCGCGTTTTTGCGTGGCTAGACGGCGAAGTTTCCGAGCAGCCAGTTTCCCTGGCGGCGGAAGAGGAACTTTGGACCCCTCCGCCGACGTATTGGCGGGGGGACGGTAGCCGTCTCGAACCGGTCCGGTTTGCAGCCGTTAACCGCTTGCTGGTGGACCTTGGATATCAAGGCCGAAACCGGAAGATTGAACCGTATTCGCTGAGGCGGTCACGGGCAGGAAACGTTCTTCTCCACGCCCTTCGCGCGGAGAGCGGCGAGCACCGGGCCTACCGGCTCGACCGAATCGAATCGGCGCAAGTAACCTCCCAGCCATTCACGCCCAGCTACGCCATCGAATTCCCGGAGTCGGGAGCGATTCCGACACCGCCCACGGCGCGACTGAGAGCGCGACCTCGTTCGGCTGGGTGGCGAAGCCGCAGACGATAAGTGATGAGGGGTGGCTGGATGGCCAGCGTAGCCCAACAGCAAGCGGTGCATTCAACGAAACGAATTGGGGCGCGAGTTCGGCACCGCTGCGGATCGGACGATTCTTGGGCCTCGCAGGCGTGGGCGGGCATCGTCAATCTGAGGCGACATGTGATGGGTGATTGGACAGAACGGGGTACCGAGACCGCAGCGAATCACTCAACGGTCCGTGCTGATTGAATTCGATTGCGGCTGGCGAAGTCAAACTGTTGGCGAAATAACTTCCGCGCGCCGGACTACAGCCACGGCCGCGCGGGTCGCCATTTGACCGCATCCGAAAGGCGTTGCCGTGGAGCCAATGAACCTGCTCATCATCATGTCGGACGAGCACACCCGCCGCATGACCGGCTGCTACGGCCACCCCCAGGTCAAGACCCCCAATCTGGATCGCCTGGCCGCCGACGGGGTGCGGTTTGACAACGCCTACTGCAATTTCCCAATCTGCGTACCCTCCCGCGCCAACTTCCTGACCGGGCGCTACTGTCATGAGACCGGTCACTGGGACAACGCCCATCCTTATGTCGGCCACGAAGCCCCCAGCTGGGGTCACCGCGTGGCAGCCAACGGCAACCAGGTCACTTCGATCGGAAAACTCCACTACCGCGCCGACGAGGACGACAACGGCATCGCCGAAAAACGGGTCTCGATGAACGTCCGGGACGGGATCGGCGACGTGCGCGGCTCGATCCGCTGGAACTTGTCTCCCAGCCAGGCCCCGGCCCTGGACGTATTGCAGGCCCACGCCGGCGATTCCGAGTACATCCGCTTTGACACCGCGGTTGCCGACGACACCGTGCGCTGGCTCGGCGACGAAGCCAAGTCCTACGATCGGCCCTGGGTGCTCTTCGCCTCGGTGGTGACTCCGCATTTCCCGTTCATCTGCCCGCAGCGGCACTGGGACCTCTACGACGTCGACGAGGTCGAGATGCCGCTCTCGCACGAGAGCTACCCCGACCACCCGTACTGGAACCGGGTCCGCCCGCTGCGCCTGAGTCCCCCGGACGGTTCGGACCGTCTGCCCGACGAGGCGGTGCGGCGCGGGATCACCGCCTACTGGGGATTGATCTCATTCATGGACGAGCAGGTCGGCCGCATCCTGGACGCGGTCGACGAAAACGGCTGGCGTGAAAACACCCGAATCATCTACACCTCCGACCACGGCGAGATGGCGGGCAGCTTCGGTCTTTGGGGCAAGAGCTCCCACTACGAGGACGCCGTCGGGGTCCCGTTCATCATGTCCGGCCCCGACCTGCCGGCTGGCGAGGCGCGCAGCGCCAACGTCTCGTTCATCGACTTCTTTCCAACGGTCCTGGAGGCGGTGGGGGCCTCGTCCGCGGACGCCGACGCCGACCTGCCGGGAACCTCGCTCTGGCCGATCGCGCGCGGCGAGAGCGATCCGGATCGCTGCGTATTCGCCGAGTATCACGCCAGCGGGGCGATTTGCGGGTCCTTCATGGTTCGCGACAAGCGCCACAAATACGTTCACTACGCCGACGCGCAGTATCCTCCGCAGCTGTTCGACCTGTCCGAAGATCCGCGCGAACTAAACGATTTGGGGTCCGACCCTGACCACGCCGAGGTCCGCGAGCGTCTCCACGCCGAGCTGCTAAAGATCTGCGAACCGGACGAAGTCAACGCACGCGCGTTCGCCGACCAGCGGGCGCTAGTGGAGCGAAACGGTGGTGAGGAACACATCATCGCCAATTACGTCAAGATCCCGTACACGCCAGCGCCGGCGGCGTTCGGCCCAGAGAAGGACCCCTTCCAGTAGCGTGGCATGGTGGCCGTTCCGGCGTGCCGCCACAGCCTCCAGACCGTGTTCGTCCGTTATCGATATCCGAACGACGCTTCCGCTCGAGAGCGATTCGGGCCTCCCTTGGCGGGTTGGCACAGCCCTGGGGCCCGAATGACTGGTCGGTCCACCTGGAGTTTGCTGCATTAGCGACCGAATCAGCTCACTCCCGGTGATGATCGGAGTCGCAATCCGGTTCGAATGCGCGAGTAGATCTTCGCCACCGGCGATAACCGCGCCGGCAGCGCCGACGATCGCCAGATCCAGAGGCATTCGATCGCATTGGTCGGCCAAGGCCGGGAGCGTCCACTCCGGGCGCCTCAGCGACGATTTCGCAACACGGCAGATGTGCAGCGCAAATGTCGCGCCAATTGTTGGCGTTCAGCGCGAGCTTGGGAAAAGCGGCACCTGGAACAACTCCGAAGTCGCGCCCGCACTCGCCAACGGGATGATCCGTTCTTGCTGCCTGGTCACGTGGATCGAAAATGCCCGCCCGGGCGCGAACAGCACAGCGGAAAGCGCCTCGTTGGTGTCAATGAAGACTCTCTCAGCGTTGCCGGGCCCAGGTCACCGCATCTTCAATGTCCTGCTCGTCAATCCCCAGACCGGCCAATTTGGCCCGCACCGAATCGGCGTTCGTAACCTGGACCGGAACGAGTCGGATGATCCCGTTTTCAGCCGAAACTCTGAAGTGCTCCGACGCTGGAACCGCCTCCATGATTGCTTTTGGCAGCGTGATTTGGTTATTGGACGTTAGTTTCGCCAGCATATGAGTTTCGGAATGTACAGAATGGCCACTTCGCCATTGTCGTTAGTCCGAATGCGCGATCTCGCGCCAAGTAGTTGACAAACAGTATGTCCAGACAGAGTTGAAGACCATAATTCGGGCCGTAAGGGGAGACCTTGGAATCCATCGAAGCCGCCAAATTCAAAGAGCAGTGCATGGCGTTGCTGGAACGGCTCGATGCCGACGGCTTGGTCGTCACCAAGCACGGTAAACCGGTCGCAAAGATCATTCCGTACGGCCAGCGCGATGCCGACCTGATAGGAAGCATGCGCGGACTGATCGAGGTCAAAGGTGACATTATTTCCACCGGAATCGATTGGGAGATAGGTGATCAACCTTGACACCCACGTGCTTGAGCACGCTCTGACCGGCAACCTCAAACCAGCAGAGCAGCGCCTGCTGCGCGGGAATACCTGGTCCATCACGGCCATCGTGCTTTGGGGGCTGGCCAAGCTGCGACAGCTCGGCCGAATGGACTTGGACCTGGACCGGTCCGAATTCACTCGCGCAATCTCCAGGCTGCACTTTTGGCCACTTACCTTCGACGTCGCGGTTGCCTCCACCCAGTTGGATATTCGGAGCGACCCAGCTGACGAAATCGTCGCCGCCGCCAGCGTTGTTCACAACGTTCCGTTGCTGACCCGCGATCGCAAGCTGAGCGGATCCAAAATCGTGCCTATCGCATCTTGAGTCGTGGCTCCAACGTGATTGAAAGGGATCCGGGGCTTCTTCATTCGCCGACGGCACCAACCGCTGGTAGGCGGTGATCGAAATCAGACTGCAGTCCAGATTGCCGTCAGGGCGCCGCCGGCAGCGAGGTTGTCTGCTCACAGCGTGGCAGCCGGTCGTCGCAGATTATTCAGCGGACCGGGACGTAGCCGCCGACCGTGCCCTGTTTCGAAAGCACCAGTTGCCAGAGGTGGATGTTGCGGGCCCGGAACCCGCCGGCGCAGGAAAGCAGATAGTACCGCCACATCCGGTAGAAGCGCTCCCCATACTTATCCTTCAGGCCGTCCCAGTTTGAGTCGAATTTGTCCATCCAGGCGTTCAGGGTCAGATCGTAATCGGGCCCGAAGTTGTGCCAGTCCTCGACCACGAAACGGCTCTCCAGCGCCTCGCCCAGGGTCTTGATCGAAGGCAGCGCCCCGTTTGGAAAAATGTACTTGTCGATCCACGGATCCACGACCGGAGAAGTCCGGTTGGCGCCGATGCTGTGCAGCAGGAAGAACCCTTCGTCTTTCAGGCAGCGGCGGGCCACGTCGAAATAGATCGGGTAGTTCTTTACCCCGACGTGCTCGAACATCCCCATCGAAACCACGTGGTCGAAGCTCCCGCGCAGGTCGCGGTAGTCCTGCAGGCGGAATTCCACCGGCAGGCCCTCGCAGCGCTGCCGGCCCAGTTCGACCTGGTTCTCGGACACCGTCACCCCGGTGCACCGGGCGCCGTACTCTGAGGCCGCGAACTGCATGAACGCCCCCCAGCCGCAGCCGATGTCGAGCACATGCTGGCCGCTCTGGAGCCCGATCTTGCGGCAGATGAGGTCAAGCTTGGCCGTCTGCGAGTCGTCGAGGTTGTCGGCCCGGGCCCAGTAACCGCAGCTGCCGGTTATGCGGGTGTCGAAGGTGGCCTCGAAAACGTCGTTGCCCAGGTCGTAGTGCTCGCGGCCCACGATCCAGGCGCGGGCCTTGGACTGGCGGTTCAGCAGCACTCCGGAGAGCCGGTAGGCGATCGTCTTCAAGTTCTTGGGGACCGACTGGTCGATGCGGTGCCGCAGGATCCGGGCGATGAATTCGTCCAGCTGTTCACAGTCCCACCATCCGTCCATGTACGACTCGCCCAGCGCCAGCGAGCCGTGGCGGAAGATCCGCTTGTACAGCCGCGGGTCGTTGACCTGGATGTCCCAGGGATTGGGCCCGTTGATCTCGATTCCGGCCACCGCCAGCATGCTGGCGGTTTCGGCCTGCATTGGGGCGGTCGCCACTAGTAATCCAGGCGCTGGCGGCTGATCACCTTGTCCTCGTCGATCTCAAGACCCAGACCAGGCCCCTCGGTGGGGGAGATGTGGCCGTTGACCGGCTTGGTCGGGTTTTTCCAGAAGTACTGGGTGAATTCGTTCCACTGCACCAGGTACTCGATGTAGGGGGCGTCGGTGGGGGATACCGCGGCCGTCAGGTGGGCGTTGATCGGCACCGACCCGCCGTGCGGGATCAGCGGAATCCCGTAGGCCGAACAAAGCGCGAAGATCTTGATCATCTCCGAGACCCCGCCGGCCCAGATCGTGTCGGCCTGGTAGAGGTCGACCGCCTTGGCCTCGAGGTACTCGCGCGCGCCCCAGCGGGTGTATTCGTGTTCGCCGCCCGAGACCGGCGTCGCCGAGCGCCGCCTGACCTCGGCCTGGCCGGGAATGTCGTCGGCCTTTACCACCTCTTCGATCCAGCGCACGCGGTGCTCGGCCAGGCGGTTGCCCATGTCGATCGCGTAGCGAACGTCCCACGAACTCCAGGCGTCGATCATGATTTCGACGTCGTCGCCGACCGCCTCGCGCAGCGCGCCGGCCAATTCGACGTTCTTGCGCGCGCCCGGTTCGCCGTCCATCGGCCCGTTGCGGACGAACCACTTGGTGGCGGTGAATCCCTGATCCACGAATCCCTTGGCGACCCGCGCCGCCTCTTCAAGCTCGATGGAGAAACCCAGCGCCGAGGCGTAGGCCGGGAAGGACTTCCGGACCGGTCCGCCCAGCAGCCGATAGAGGGGCAGGCCGGCGGCCTTGCCGCGGATGTCCCAGAGGGCCGAATCGACCGCCGCCACCGCGAACATCGCCTCGCCCTTGCGACCGTGGATCAAGTAGCGGTACATCTTGTCCCAGGCGCGCTCGGTCGCCAGCGGGTCCTCGCCACGCAGAAGATCGAGCAGCTGCTGGCGCACGAAAAAGGCCTCATTCACCGAACAGGGGCCGGCCAGCCCGCTGATGCCGACGTCGGTTTCGACGTGGCAGATGACCGTGGTCACGTCTACCGTGCCGTCGTCCTTGACCGTGAAGCGATCCTGCGACATGGCGGCCGCGCTTTCGGCGCGGTGCTCGGGATACACGTCGATCGGGCGGATCAACCGCTCTTCGAACATTGGGTAATCGGGCTCGAGTAGCCCGGAGAGTTTTTCAAACCAGATGTCGGTAATCTGCATCAGAAGACTTGCCTCGGAAATCCGATCGCTTGAGGCGGATCGCTCAAAGTTGCCGCGCCCATTATCGGCGCCAGTCCGAACAGTCTCCGACTTTTGACTAACGCCCCTCGTCCTTTTGCAGAAATCGGAATCGACGCCATGCCCAAAAGACTGACCGTTTTGCTTGACGACGAAGAGTTCGACGCGACTCGGCGCATCGCGCGCCGCCATCAAATGTCCGTGTCCGAATGGGTTCGCCGGGCCCTGCGGCAGGCGCGTCGCGAATCGCACTCCGCCATCGAATCAAAACTGGCGGCGATTGCAGCCGCGACGCGGCATCAGGGCCCAACCGCGGAAATCAATCAGATGCTGAATGAAATTGACTTCGGGCGCCGCATCTAACCGGAGCCTTACGAGGCCTTGCGATCAAGCCGTCAGGAGTCCGGCCGGAATCACGAATATTCCGTCGCGTCGACGGTAGGCTTCCGGGCCGGTAGTGATTACTGCCGCGGCCGCCAATTCCTCGCCAATGGTGCGCTTGAGCCATCGAAGGTGCCGGACATCGCCGTCTGAAACGCTGGCGGCAAGCTTGACTTCGAATGCGATAACCCGACCATCCAAGCCTTGCACGATCAGATCTATCTCATGTTCGCCTCCGAAAGTCCGCAAGTGAAAGACCTTGGCCTCACAGGCTTGCGCGTAAACGCGAACCGACAACGTAACAAGCGACTCGAACAGCGCGCCCAACAGGCTGCCTTCGCGGGGAATCGAAGGCGCGCCAGCGTGCCCTGCGAGCAATCCGTCAGTCGTCATATCCAGCAACCGCGCCGCCAGCGCCGGATCGACCATTTGGTGGACGGGCGCCGACGCAAGGCGCCTTAGCCGATTCCGCGTCGGCAGCCAGGCCGGCACGCCTTCGATCAACCACATCGCTTCCAGTGCGTCCCGATAAGCCAGGGTCGTCACCTTGGTCGGCTTGGAGGATTCACCCGGGGACGCCGAATCTCGAATTCGTTCAAAAGTGGCGGTGGTTGAAGTCGCCGCCGCGTAAGCGTTCATCCACCTCCGCAGGACCGCCCTGTTCCTGATCGTGCGGCCTAGCTCGTGAACTTCATGCTCCACGATGCGTTCCAGGTAGCCGTCCAGATACGCGCGGATCGCGCGTTCGGACCGCCCGCGAATGGCAGGAAAGCCCGAAGTGATGACTTGCTCTGCGTAATCGGCCACCCGCAGCGGGCAGGGCCCGCCGATCGGCGATTGGCGGCCGCTCAGAAGGCTCGCCAGCCGAACGGTCGGATCGCACAAACCCCGTTCGGCAAGGGCCATCGGCCGCATCCGAACGGTCACAATCCTGCCCGCGCCGGTGTGGGACGGAGCCTCGGCGGGCGAGGCGGAGCCGGTCAACAGGAACCTCGGCGTAAATGGATCGGCGTCTACGGCGCGCCGCACGATATCCCAGGAGGCTGGCAGTCTTTGCCATTCATCAATCAGGATCGGCGGCTCTCCGCCAGTGAGCCGCGCCGGATCGGCCGCCATTACCTCCAGTAGAGCGTGGTCATCCAGTCGGTGCACGGTTCTTGAACGGCGCAGCGCGGTTTCGGTCTTGCCGACTGCGCGTGCGCCTTCAATCGCGACCGCGGGCAATTCGGCGCACAGAGCGTCAAGCTCATCGTCGACCAATCGCGGATAGTACATTCCAACGATTTAATTCTCTGTAAAGCACGGTTATAATATACCATATGGACGGCTGTAGTAGTACTTTAACGACGGCTTTTAAAGTACCACCTCGACAGTCAAGATGCCAATCATCGAACCTGCATTTCACTCCGGTACGGACTGGATTCTGCCCTCTTGAGCCGATGGTTCGGAGCCTCTCGAGGTCGGCTCGATTGCCCGCACGGCCTTGGATCACGTCCGCTTTGATCTTCAGGCCCGGTGAGTGAGAGGGATCGGGCGCGGCCAAGTCCGACCGGCGGCGAATTCGGCGAACGTGCGCGACGACACGGTCGATTTGACCGGTCCCTGTTTTGAGCTGGCTTTGGGCGACCGGTCAACTATTCGGCGGGGCCTGCCAAATCCACGAACCTGGCGGTTAACGCCAAGCAGCCGGGCTTCGTTCTCGCGTCGACCTCCGTTCAACTCCGCCGGATTTGCAATTCGGGCGGCCCAATCAGTAATGATTGACGTAGGCACTTCTGAGCCCATCCCGGGTCACCGTACGCAAGTAAACAGGGGCAATAATGCGCGCCATCATGGTCATGTTCGACTCGCTCAACCGGCATTTCCTGCCCAACTACGGCTGCGACTGGACGCATGCCCCCAACTTCCGCCGCCTGGGCGAGCGCAGCGTCACCTTCGATCAGGCCTGGGTCGGCAGCATGCCCTGCATGCCGGCACGCCGAGAACTCCACACCGGCCGCTACAACTTCCTGCACCGTGCCTGGGGGCCGCTGGAACCGTTCGACGACTCGGCTCCGGAAATCATGAAGGAATCTGGCACCTACTGCCATTTTTCGACCGATCACCAGCACTACTTCGAGGACGGCGGCTCAACCTACCACGCCCGCTACAACACCTGGACCTTCCACCGCGGCCACGAGGGCGACGCCTGGAAGGGCGAGGTCGCCGACCCGGAACTGCCCAAGGGCTTAACGCTCGACCAGCGCGCCGGCTACACCTGGCGCCAGGACTGGGTCAATCGCAAGTACCTGAAAAACCAGGACCAACTGCCGCAGGCCAAGACGTTCTTCGACGGTCTCGAATTCATCGAAACCAACATCAACCAGGACAACTGGTTCCTGCAGATCGAGACCTTCGACCCGCACGAGCCCTTCTTCACCCTGGAGCAGTTCAAGGAGCTCTACCCGCACGAGTACGACGGTCCGCACTTTGACTGGCCCAGCTACGGGCGGGTCACTGAGCCCGACCACATGGTCGAGCACATGCGCTACGAGTACGCCGCGACCCTGTCGATGTGCGACCACTACCTGGGGCAGGTCTTGGACGCGATGGACCGCCACCAGATGTGGGAAGACACGATGCTGATCGTCACCACCGACCACGGATTCCTGCTCGGCGAGCACGGCTGGTGGGCCAAGATGGTCCAGCCCTTCTACAACGAGGTCGCCCGCATCCCGTTCTTCGTCTGGGACCCGCGCTCGGGTCGGCGCGGAGTTCGCAACCAGAACCTGGTCCAGAACATCGACGTGCCGGCGACCCTGCTCGAGTACTTCGGCATCGAACGCCCGCCCGACATGCAGGGTATCCCGCTGCGCGAAACCGTCGCCGACGGATCGCCCACCCGCGAGGGAATCCTATTCGGGATGTTCGGGGCGCACGTCAACTACACCGACGGGCGCTACGTGTACATGCGCGGACCGGTCGGTCCCGAGACCGGGTACGAGCTCAACCACTACACCCTGATGGGCACCCACATGCGCAACCGCATGCCGGTTTCCGAACTGCAGGACGTCAAGCTGGCCGAGCCGTTCGAGTTCACCAAGGGCGTCCGGACCGCCAAGATCTCGGCGCTGGGACCGGAATCGCGTTACCTGTCAGGACCGCTCGCCATGGACTCGCTGCTGTTCGACCTGCAAAAAGACCCGAACCAGGACAACGAATTAAGCGACGAGCGGCTCGAAAAGGAACTCGGCCTGAGGATCGCCGAACTGATGCGGGCCAATCACGCTCCGCCCGAGCAGTTCGACCGCATGGGCCTTAGCTGATTGACCGGCCCCGCCGCCACAACCCGCCATCCGTACCTAATTGATGACCCCCGCGAAAGAAGGAACCCATGACCCAAGTTGAGCTGATCGTTGACGCTCGCGCCGGCACCGGCGAGGGACCGGTCTGGGACGAGCGGACCCGCAAGCTGGTCTGGGTCGACATTCCGGGATGCGCCGTGCATCACTACGACCCCGACACCGGCGCGGACCTTGCGATCGACCTGGGCGACCGCATGCCGGGCTGCATCCTGATCCGCGATTCGGGCGGATACGCGGTCGGGACCCAGCACGGGTTCTTCGGCATGACCGATTCGAACCTGTTGACCGAGATCTGCTCGATCGAGGCCGACGACCCGGTCACGCGGATGAACGACGGCAAGTGCGACCGCGCCGGGCGGATCTGGGCCGGCACGATGGCGCACGCCGAGAACGCGCCCGGGGCGGGCAAGTTCTACCGCATCGACCCCGACCACTCGGTCACCACCATCCTGGACAGCGTGACGATCTCCAACGGGACCGACTGGAATCTCGACAACTCGCTGATGTACTACATCGACACGCCGACCCAGAACATCGACGTGTTCGACTTCGACTTCGACAGCGGGGTGGCCACCAACCGGCGACCGCTGGTCCAGGTCGAAGAGGGCATCTGGCCGGACGGGATGACGGTCGACGCCGAGGGAAACCTCTGGCTGGCGCTCTACGGCGGGAGCGCGGTCCGCTGCTACTCGCCCGAGGGCAAGCTCCTGGACGTTATTGAAATGCCGGCCAGCCAGATCACCTCGGTGGCGTTCGGCGGCGACGATTACATGGACCTCTACATCACCAGCTCGGCCAAGAATCTCTCCCCGGCCGAACTTGACGCCGAAACCGGCCCCGGCGGATTGTTCGTCTGCCGCCCCGGGGCCAAGGGCCGGCCGGCGGCCACGTTCGCCGGCTAGGAGATTAGCTCGCCGCTCGCCCCGCGATCTGCCTCCGGTTGCGGTTAGCCGGCCAGGTCCGCCCAGTCGGCGGCGGCGAACGCCGGCATCGTCTGCGTCTTCAGCAGACCCTTCTGGGCGTACTCGAGCATCGCCGCGGAGCACTCGTCGTTGCCCGGGAATTCGAGCACCAGGACGATGTCGATGGCGCCCATGGTCAGGTACGCGTCGACGACGCTGCCGCCATGGCTCTCGCACACGGCCGTTATCTGGGGAGTCCCCTCGGCGATCGTCTGCTGGTCGATGGCGTCGGTGAAGTTGGCTAAAACAACGTATCGTTGCATGGGCGAATACCTCTTTGACAAGCTGGATTGGGCGCTGATGTCGATCAAGCTTACGGCGATCTCGTAGGCAGGGGCCCGAATTGGACGCCTGGTTTGCCGGACTGGTGGCGGGATTCCTGGCCACCGTGATGATGACGGTGGTCTCGACCTACGATCCGCATCAGACCACCCGCCTGTCGGCGATGATCCTGGGCAAGACGCTGGGGGCCGACTACAACACCCTGGCGATGACCCTGCTGGGAATCGTCCTCCACTTTGGCTATGGGACCATAGTCGGCGCGGTGGCCGCGTTCGTCGCCGTCGACCTGGCCGGCATCACCTCCTGGCTCTGGGTCTGGGGAGTCGGCCTGTCGGTCGTGCTGGGGCACCCGGTGTCGGGGCTGCGCGAGGAGCTCTCGCGCCTGAGCGAGAAGACCCGCGAGCGGGTCCTGAAGCTCGGGATACCCGCCCACGCGCTCTACGGGGCGTGCCTGGGAGCGCTGGTGGAGATCTGGGTGACCCCTTAGACGGATTCTGCGCCGCAGCCGTCCCGCCGCATCGACGCCGGTGAGGTCGGGCGAGACATTGGCCGCGCGACGATCGACGTGGCCTGGGCTGCCGCTGCGACAGGGGTCGCGAGGGCGCGGCCGCGCCGTGGTTTTTTTCCGGGCTCCGAAACCCCTGGTCCGCCTTTCAATATCGGCCTCTCCCAC
>CAXXYJ010000025.1:0-6076 GCA_963664795.2 Chloroflexota bacterium
TCGCAGGTTCAGGTCGAGGGTCTGCTGATAGAGTTCGGGCGAGGTGTCCAGGATGTTGCCGCGGTCGGTGATCGCGGCCGAATTGACCAGGTGATCGACGCGCCCGAATACGCGCAGGGCGGTGGGTACGATCTCGCGCACCTGGCCAAGGTCGCAAAGGTCGGCGGCGACGAAATGGGCCTTTGCGCCGAGCGCCGCGACCTCGGCGGCCACCGCTTCCCCATTGGCCGAATTGCGGCCGCAGATCAGGACGCCGGCGCCGCCTTCGCGCGCGAACATGCGGGCGACCTCGGCCCCCACACCCTGTGTTGATCCGGTTACGACCGCGACCCGGTCGGCGAACAATCCTTTGGTCATTTGCATCCAGTCCCGATCGGCAACGCGCAATTGTGCTCTAGAGAGTTTGGCCTTGCCGTATCCGGCCTGGGCCGCGGAAACCATTCTCAAGATCCAATCACCCACTGTCCGGTTTTCCGTACAACCCGATTGCGGTCACGATTCTTCGGAGTTCAACGTTCGGCCGGTGGCTCCGCCGGCTGCGGGACCGGCAAGCCGTGGCTCGCATCGTGGCCAGGTTGCTGGCGGCCGAGGACGGACACATTGGAGACTCGCGAACTGTCGGCGGTGGCGTGTCCGAGATGCGAATTCGCCACGGACCCGGGTACCGGATCCACTTCATTGCGCGGCGGAGACAGAGACAGCCGGCAGCGTGACATCGAACGGGCCAGGCGATTGGCAAGAGACTGGATTGACTGATGGGTGAAGTTTTTCGGAAGTTCAAACCGGCCGGCTACTTCAATGATGAAGGGAGTGCCCAAGCCCTGCGTAAGGCAGCCTCGGAAGAGGACGACGGCGACGGAGCCGCGATCCGCGCCGCCCTCAAGCACGTCGCTTGAACCAGGAGCATGAGTGCGCTCGCCCGCGACACCGGGTTGAATCGGGGCAATCTCTACGCCGCGTTGTCCGAAGACGGCAACCCCACCCTGGCCACGTTGCTCAAGGTCACCCGGGCATTGGGGTTGCGGCTACGGCTGGAGCCGGTCGGGTCAATTGAGGAGGCCGGGCGGCCCTCCAGAGGCGAGAACATCCCGGCCGGACCGACATAACCTCCGCCATGACCCCGGGAGAGAGTCGCCCCGGAATCGGAACGCCGCTTCCCTTATCACCCGGGGTGGCGGCCGAACCGTGTCGCTGTCGGCGATCGGCCAATCCGGATTCAGGACCTGATTTGGGGAGACCTGCAGCGAGCGGCGGCCTGCCCGGCGACCCATGATCCGCCGTTTGGCTGCACGATGTTCTGCTGGCGCCGGGTCGCCATGCGAAGCAGGGAAGAATCCCAACTCCGCTTGATTCGATGCGCCGGGACTTGCTTTTGACAGTCGGATTCAATCGGCGGTCGGCGACGCGATGGGGGGTCGGTGGCTTATCAGCAACTCGTAGATCGCGGTCGCCCCGATCAGCGGTTCGCCGGGAACCTCGAACTGGGTGGGGTAGATGACGAACGGGGCGGTCTGCTCGCCGCCGGCGCCGCCGTGGACGCTCTCCTGGGGTTCGAAGGCGGCCACCCGCCCGTCGGAAAGCGTGGCGCCGTTGACGATTATGTCGCCCGCGTTCGAGAACTCGGCCAGCCGGGCGATGGAGGCGGCCAGTTCCGGCGGGTAGCCCTCCAGCGGGTCGCGGCCGAGCACGTCGCCGGTGGCAAGGTCCAGCACCCCGCCCGGCCCGGACACCAGCGCCCCGCCCGACTGCGAGCGGGTGACGACGAAGCCGATCCCGGGGTGGTTGACGAGGCTCGGCACCAGGGCCGGGAACTCCTTGGCGATCTCGGCGGCGCTGAGCTGGTGGGGAAAGCCCGTGAAGTAGACGTTGGCCAGGTTCCCGGACGGGCAAACGACGATGCCGCCGCCGAGTTGCGGTTCGGGCCCTGCTTGCGCATCCGAATCCTCTTGCCCGCGGCCCCCGTGCATCCTGTCGAGCAGGGAGCGGGCCGCCATCCCCCCGGCACCGCGGGCCTCGGCCGGACCGGTGAGCAGGGAACTGAAGTGGCCCATCAACTCGCTCTCCTCCATCGCGGTCCAGATCGGCTGCGACCCGGCCGATTCGGCCACGACCTGCTCCAGCGGCGCGCCGGAAATATCGGCGAACTGCCGCGCGATGCTTTGACCGTGGTCGGAAAGGATCACCAGCGAGTACTCGCGCGGAACCGACTGGGCCACCCTTCGGAGGCGGGCGATCTGGCGGTCCAGGTTGCGCAGCGTGCCCATCGCGTCGCGGCTGCGCGGACCGCGGTAGTGAGCGACCTGGTCGTAGCCCACGTACGTTAGGTAAATCGCCGGGCTTCCGTCGAATAGTTCGCGGGTGGCGTAGAAGGTGGTCAGCTCCGCCAGCAGCACGGTTGTGATCGCGCGGGTAATGGCGAACATGAATTTGGCGTGGCCGCGGCGCAGCCGCCGGAATTCGTAAAGCAGTCCGACCGCCAGCTCGCCCAGCACCAGCACCAGGGTTCGCAGGAAGCTGTAGGGGTCGTAGAAGAAAAGAAAAAGGTCGCGCGCCGGTTGCCGCACCGACCCGGCCAGTTGGGTGGCGCTGGCGGTGGCGAATCGTTCCTCGGCCCCGCCGTCGAGCAGATTCGAGATCGAGGCCCCGCCGCGGAGGAGTGCCCCGGGATGGTCCAGGCGCTTGGCGATCGCGGCCGCGTCCTCGAGCTTGGAAGACTCGACCAGTTGCCCGGACCGCTTGTCGAACCAGCGGAAACCGGGAATGTCGCGGTCGTTCCCGTAGAGGATGCCAGCCTGTGAAGAAGATGTCTGGGTCGGCAGGTTACACCACCAGGGCCGCATCTCGAACTGTCCGCCCAGCAGCCAGCGGCGCAGGTTGGGCATCCGGCCGGCGGCCAGCGCCTCGCGCAGGACCGGTTCGGCGAGCCCGTCGATTTCGACCACCAGCAGTCCCGACCCGACCAGCTCGTGTTCCTCGGTCCGCACCGACAGGCGGTTGGCGAAGTAGTAGTAGAAGGTGTCCTCGTCCTGGATCAGCGAAAGCGCGTTGGCGGCGGCGTTGACGGTCGCGAATCCCACCGCCAGGATGAGGGCGGTCCCGAAACCGTCGGTCATCTGGCCGGGCACGATCAACGATGCGGCGAAGATGATGATCGCGTTCAGGACCAGCGACCAGAGCCCCAGGGTGACGATCGTCAGAGGGAGCGTCAGCAGCAGGATCAGGGGGCGGACGAATATGTTCCCCAGCACCACCGCCGACGCCAGCGCCAGGCCCGACCCAACGTCGCCGACGGTGAATCCGGGCAGGATGCGACCCAGGATCAGGAACGTCACCAGGTGCAGCGCTATGACGAACGCGGTCTGGCGCAGGACGCGGCCGAAGTTCGCCATCTACAGCACCAGCCGATCGGATGTTCCGGGCCTCAGCACCACCGGTTCGATGTCCAGGGACAGGGTTTCGAGCGCATCGACGAACCGCTGGGCCGGGTCCGGCGGGGCCTGCGCGCCCGGTGCCGCCGGCAGCATGCTGCGGTAGGCGCCCCAGTGGATCGGTATCGCCCAGCGCGGGCGCAGCTGGGCGGCAGCGCGGGCGGCCTCGTCCGGGTCGAGGTGTCCGGGGCCCAGCGAGGGGCCCCAGCCGCCAACCGGCAAAAAGGCCACGTCGAGCGGCTGCTGATGGGGCCGCATCGGCTCGAAATATCCGGTGTCGCCAGGGAAATATATGCGGCGGCTCCCGCAGATCTCAAATGCCAGGGCCGGCGCGTGCGGGCCGAAGGGCACACGCTCGCCGCTGTGATCGACCGCCAGACACTGGATTTTCAGTCCGAACAGATCCAATGAGTCGCCGGGGCCGGCCTCGACAACCGGTCCGATCGACTGGCTGGCGAGGAAGGAGCCGGCACCGTGCGGCACCAGGTAGGTGGGATTGCCGTTTAAGGCGCGCAGCGACCCGGGGTGGCAGTGGTCGTGGTGGAGGTGCGAGATCAAGACCAGGTCGACGCCGGGCAGACCGGCCGGATCAACCGGCGGACAAATGCGCCTGATCGAAAAGATCCTCTCGGCCAGCAACGGGTCGGTCAGCAAGACCCTGCCGTCGAGTTCAATCAGGCAGGTCGAGTGGCCCGGATGCGAAATCTGGCAGGATGCCACCGGCAAACCCCCATCGATGGCGCCTCGGCAACTATTCCAGACGGCCGGCATCTAAAACGTTATCAGTGGGGCCGCGCCGTGCGGCGCGGCCCCTCACCTGGCGGAGGTCAAGCCTCCGCGAGAGCTACAGGTATCCGCCCGACGGAACCGGGAACGTGGTTTCGACCGGATCGTCGACTTCCAGCGCACGGTCCAGGGCCGCCTGGGCCTCGGCGTTGAATTCGGCCTGCGTTTCCCGGACGTCGGCGCCGGCCAGGACCACCGCTTCCTGGATCTTGCCGAACTGGGTCCAGACTTCCGCGGTCGCGGGGCCGTAGTAGAACGCGAATGAATTTCGCTGCCCTGTAATGAACGGTTCGGTCCCCGGGATGGCGTTGCGGTAGGCCGTGTAGACGATCGAATCACGGAACGAGAACCGCGGCGGAATCTGCCCGAAAGCGGTGCACCAGATCGAGTCGTTCTCGGGGTCGTTGCCGATGAAGTTGGTAAAGTGCCAGCCGCCCTCGGGGTTCTTGCCGCCGGTGGGCATCTGCAGCGCGCCGACACCGATCGGATTCAGGTCTGTGAGCGGGCCCCGCGGCAGCAGCGCGACGCGCCCTACCTCGATTCCCAGGTTCTGGACGGCGTTCTGCAGCCGCGACGGGTACGCGGCGTACTGACCGAGCAGGCCCTGACCGAAATCGTTCGTCTGGGAGGTCTCGTCGGCGGTCTTGAACTGCAGGACTTCGGCGTCCACGAACCGCTTGACCCATTCCCAGTACGCGGTGGCTTCGGGCGAGTCCAGCAGGGTCTTGGTCCCGGATTCGTCAACCGCGAACCCTCCAAAACGCTGGAAGTACCCCGACGAAGTGTTGCCGGTGCCCGAGTTTGGTCGGGTCGGAAACGACATCCCGGTGACTTCGGGGCTGATCGAATCGATCCGCAACGCGTTCTCGTACAGGTCCTCGGTCGTGTCCGGCGGTACGTCCGGATCGAGCCCGGCCGAGCGGTAGAGGTCGGCGTTGTAGTAGAGCGACATCGTGCCCGAGTTGACCGGCATCGCCCACATCTTGCCGCGCCAGGTCAGCGCCTCGATGATCGAGGGGACAAAGTCCTTGGACTGGATTTCGGGGTCGAACTGGTCCATGTCGTGCATGACGCCGCGACGGAAGAAGTTGTTCTGCAGGACGGTCCCGCCGACCCGCACCGTGTCCGGCGGCGTACCGGATGCGATCGCGGCGGTCAGCTTGACGTTCAGCTCGTTGTTGGGAACCAGGATCGGGTCCAGCTTGAAGGCGTTCTGCTGGCGGTGGTAATGGCCGACCACGTTCTTCTCGAAGTTTTCCTGCTGGGTGGCCTGGTTGAACCAGATGTTGGTTATCTGGGTTACCGGCTCGGGGGCCGCCACCGGCACCTCGATGGTCACGACTTTTTCCGTAACCGTCGTTTCGCCCGGGATTTCGACCTCGACGATCTGGGTCTCGCCAGCGACCTCGACGGTCACGACCTTTTCGACCTCGACGACTTCGGTCTCGCCGCACCCGGCCAGAGCCGCGGTCGTGGCCAGCCCTGCGGCGCCGGCAGCGGCGGCCCCTAAGGGCCGTTCTTCGACTGTATCTGCGCATGATTGCCTCCTCCAAGTAACCCACCAGATCGCGGAGCCGAATCGTTGGCTGGCTCCGATCTCCAATTCTTACGCTAAGGACTTGCCGTATTCACACACATATGGGACGGGCAGGCCGGCGGGCCGGGATCGCGCGCACGGAATCCCGCGCGTCCCTTCGATACGCCGACCGGGCCGCACCAGAAGATGCGGCCCCCGAAGGAATTGGGAGTCGCAGGACTCCCGAAGGATCGTCCTAGAGGTATCCGCCGGGTAAGCGGGTTCGGGAACGGATTCGAATCGATCGGATCGTCGGCTTCCAGGGCCCGGTCCAGAGCGGCCTGGG
>CAXXYJ010000026.1:0-57555 GCA_963664795.2 Chloroflexota bacterium
GATCTCGATCAGTCCGCCTTCCCCGCCGAGGACGGTAACGCCCGCGATCTGCTCGGTGCCTTCGCCGTCGGCGAGCGCGACCCTGCCGACCCCGAACCGGCGGGCCTGCTCGAGCAGCAGGTCCCGGTTCCGGCCCGCCCGCCAGGCCGACGATTTCGAATTGCCCCGGGCAGGCCTCGACCACGCCCAGGGCCTGCGTGCCGATCGACCCGGTGCTGCCCAGGATCGCCAGCCGGGTCGGTCCGGCCATCAGATCAGCCCCGCCAGCAGCAGCAGGGCCAGCCCGGCCGGAAGGGCGGTCGTGAAGCTGTCGATCCGGTCGAGGATCCCGCCGTGACCGGGGATAAGACGCGAGGAGTCCTTGGCCCCGACGGCGCGTTTTAGCGCGCTCTCCAGCAGGTCGCCGCCCTGGCCGATGAGGCCGACCGCGGCCGCGAGCGGCGCCAGCGTGATGATCGGCGCGTCGACCCAGATCGAGGCCAGCGCCCCGGCCGCCAGCGCCCCGCCCGTCCCGCCGGCCAGACCCTCCCAGGTCTTGCCCGGGGAGACCGCGGGCGCCAGCCGGTGCCGGCCGATCGCCCGCCCGACGGCGTAGGCGAAGGTGTCGAACCCGAAAATGCCCGCCGCCAGCAGGAGCAGGAGCAGTGGTCCGTCGTCGGCGGAAGCGATCAGTAGCCCGCACAGCAGCGCCGGCGCCAGGTAGAGGACCGATCCGGCCGCGGCCGCGAACCCCCGGACCGCGTCGCGGGTCAAGGAGCGGCGCAGCTCCAGGGCGAGCGCGAGCAGGACGGTCGCGCTGCCGGCCAGCACCAGTCCGCTTCGGTAGTCGGGCGTCAAGTCGTCAAAGACCGCCAGGCCCAGCAGCAGCAGGGGCAGCGCCGGCCAGGCGCGCCGCCACCAGGGCGATCCGGCCCGCAGAAGCCCGACGAACTCCCCGGCCGCGGCCGAGAAGGCAAAGACCGCCAGGCCGAACGTCCACCAGCCGCCCAGCCAAACCAGGGCGACCGCCAGCGGGCCCAGCACCGCGGCGCTGGCGATCCGCCAAGCGAGCCCCTCCCTTACCGGCCCGAAACCCGGGGCGAATCGGCCGACACGTGTCCGAAGCGGCGCTGCCGGAGACGGTATTCCTCCAGCGCCTTATCTAGCAGCTCGGGGCCGAAATCGGGCCACAGGCAGGGGGTCCACCAGTACTCGGCGTAGGCGCTCTGCCAGAGCAGGAAGTTGCTCAGCCGCAGCTCGCCGCCGGTCCGGATCACCAGGTCCGGGTCCGGCTGGCCGGCGGTGTAGAGGTGCTGGGCCAGGCGGTCCTCGGTGACCTGCGCCGAGTCCGGTTCGGTCCGCATGAGCCTTCGGACCGCGCGCACGATCTCGCTGCGGCCGCCGTAGTTGAAGGCGATGTTGAGGGTGAAGCGGTCGAAGTTGGCGGTGGCCTTCTGCAGCTGCTTGATCGTGAGCCGCAGGACCGGCGGGAGGCGGTCGAGCGATCCGAACACGCAGACCCGGATCCGGTTCCTGAAGATCCGGCGGCGCTCGGCCCGCAGCCGCTCGTCCATGAGCAGGAGCAGGAAGTCGATCTCGTCGGCGGGCCGGCTCCAGTTCTCGGTCGAGAGCGCGTAAACGGTAAGGTGCCGGATGCCCCGGTCCAGGCACGCCTCGAGGATTTCGCTCAATCGCAGGCTGCCGGCGCGATTGCCCCTCCGAGCGCGAGAGACCGCGTTCGGCCGCCCAGCGCCCGTTGCCGTCCATGATGATGGCCACGTGCTCCGGTGGCCGCGCGACGGGGGCGGAGGGTTCCGGCGCCATTCCTAGATCTCGAGGACCTCGGCCTCTTTGCCCCGGCCCAGTTCGTCGATGCGGTCGACTTTTGCCCTGGTGACGCGGTCGAGCTGTTCCAGGCCGCGATGCGCCTCGTCCTCCGAGCACATCTTTTCCTTGGCGGCGGTGCGGATGTCGTCGGCGATGGCCCGGCGGATGTTGCGGACCGCCACCCGCCCGTCTTCCACCTTGCGGTGAACGACCCGCACCAGCTCCTGCCGGCGCTCGGCCGAGAGCGGCGGGAAGGGAAGCCGGATCACGGTGCCGTCGGTGGAGGGGTTTATCCCGATGTCGGACGTTTCGACTGCCCTTATGACGGCTTCGACCAGGCTGCGGTCCCAGGGCTGGATCACCAGCAGGCGCGCTTCCGGGGCCGCGATCGTGGCCAGCGACTTTAAGTCGGTCGGGGCGCCGTAGGCGTCCACCAGCAGGCCCTCGACCAGGGTGGAAGAGGCGCGACCGGTGCGGATGTGGTCCAGCTCCCGGCCCAGCGCGTCGACGGAGCGGTCCATGCGCACGTCGGCGTCGCTTAGGAATTCATCTACCATCAGCCCGGCTCCACCCTTGTCCCGATGCTCTCCCCGCGCAGAACGCCCATCAGGTTCCGGGCCTGGCCGTCCAGCTCGAAAACCACGATCGGCATGTTGTTCTGCATGCAGAGCGAGAACGCGGTCGCGTCCATCACCTGCAGGCGGCGGTTCAACGCCTCAATGTAAGTTATCTTCGGAAAATGCACCGCGTCCGGGTGTTTTTCCGGGTCGCGGTCGAAGACCCCGTTGACCCGCGTTGCCTTGAGCAGGATGTCGGCGTCCATCTCGCTGGCCCGCAGCGCCCCGGCGGTGTCGGTCGTAAAGTACGGGTTTCCGGTGCCCGCGCCGAAGATCACGATCCGGCCGCGCTCCAGGTGGCGCACCGCGCGGCGCCGGATGTAGGGCTCGGCGACCTCGCGCATCTCGATCGCCGTCATCACCCGGGTATCGACCCCCAGGGCCTCGATCGCCTGCTGCAGCGCCAGCGCGTTTATCGCCGTGCCGAGCATGCCCATGTAGTCGGCGGTGGAGCGGTGCATGCCGCGCGCCTGGGCCGATTCGCCGCGCCAGATGTTGCCGGCACCCACTACCACCCCCACCTCGACCCCGAAGTTGCGGGCGGCCACGACCTGGCTTGCGAGCGCCGCCACCCGCTCGGGGTCGACCCCGAATCCGGATTCGTCGGCCAGCGCGGTCCCGCTGAGCTTTAGCATCGCCCGCTTGTAGGCCGGGGAGCTGGCCGCGGGCTGCATCAGGGGCGCCGGGTCGGGGCTGGGTCGGGCTTAGATCTCAAACCGGGCGAATTCGGAGACCCGTATGTTCTCGCCGGTGCGGGCGATCGACTCCTGGATCAGTTCGCCCACCGTCCGCGACGGATCGCGCACGTAGCTCTGGTCAAGCAGGGCGTCGCCCTCGCCCTCGTCGTCGGCCCCGACCCGGCCGGGGTCGAGCGCGGCGATGTGCATCGCCAGTTCCTTGGCCAGGGTCCGGAATTCGTCGGTTCGGGCCACGAAATCGGTCTCGCAGGTGAGCTTTACCATCGCCCCCAGCGGGCGGTTGGGGTGGATGTAGGCGTGCACCAGGCCTTCGGCGGTTTCGCGGCCGGAGCGCTTGGCGGCCCCGGGCCAGGCCGGCGGTGCGCAGGATCTTGCGCGCCTCTTCAGGGTCGCCTCCGGCTTCCTCGAGGGCGCGGCGGCAGTCCATTACTCCGGCGCCGGTCTCGGCCCGGAGCGACTTGATCGCTGAAATGTCTATCTTGATCATGTCCGGTTTCTCCGTAGATTGGCTGGGTTGGGGGGGGTCAGTTGCTGGAGTCAGAGCCGCCGGCGGGCGCCGGGGCCTGGCGGCGCGAACGGCCGGACCCGCGGCCGCGGCCCCCGGAGCGCCGTCCGCCGGAGCGCCGGGAGGTCCCGCCTTCGCGGGCGGGCTTTTCTTCGCCGTCGCCGTCGCCGCCGCGGCTGGAGGCTTCCTGCTCGAGCTTGGCCGAAGCCGCCTTCTGCAGGAGGGCCTGCTTCTTGCGGGCCAGGTCGCGGCGGATCTGCTCCTGGCGCTCGCGTTCCTGGCGCTCGCGCTGTTCGCGCTCCACTCTGGCGCTCTCGTAGGCTTCCCAGGCCGGCTGGATGCCGCTGCCCAAGGCTCCCAGGACCAGTCCGACCGACCGCAGCGAGTCGTCGTTGCCGGGAATCGGCAGGTCGACGGTGTCGGGATCGCAGTTCGAGTCCACCAGCGCAACCACCGGGATGCCCAGCGCGCGCGCCTCGCGGACCGCGTTGGCTTCGCGGTTGGGGTCGATGACCACCAGCGCCTGCGGCAGCTCGGTCAGGTGGGCGATTCCGCCCATCTTCCGCTCCAGCCGTTCCAGTTCGATTTCGCGGCGGCGGCGTTCGCGCTTGGGGAGCGCGTCGAACGCGCCGTCGGCGTCGCGGATCCGCAGCTCGCGCAGGGTCTGCAGGCGGTGCTTGATCGTCTCGAAGTTGGTCAGGGTCCCGCCCAGCCAGCGCTCGATCACGTAAAACTGGCCGGTGGAGTTGGCGATGTCCCTGGTGGCGTCGCGGGCCTGGCGCTTGGTGCCGACGAATATCACCCGCCCGCCGCGCGATACGAGCGCCGAGAGGTAGGCGTGGGCGGCGTCGATCGCCCGGACCGTCTCGCGCAGGTCGAAGATGTGAATCTCGTTGCGGGCCCCGTAGATGAACCGCGCCATCCGCGGGTTCCAGCGCCTGGTCTTGTGGCCAAAGTGAACGCCGTTGGCCAGCAGCTCTTCCATTGCGACAACGGGCATGGAATCTGTCCTTTTGGTCTTCCGCAGCCATCAACCCACTGGCAGGACCGTCGACTCGCGGCGGCAGGACTGCAGTGGTCCGGCGGCGTGATTGCTAGTTCGGCGTCCCCGGTCCCCGCAACGCGGGGCGGCGGGTCGGCCGCTAGATTTTATTGGCTCGAACCCGGCCGGGTTCTCGGAAAGAATGGGTCGGGGAGGGGGGATTTGAACCCCCGGCCTCGTGCTCCCAAAGCACGCGCGCTAACCGGACTGCGCCACTCCCCGCCGCCGGCGGTGCCACGAGTCTATGGCCGCCGCGGGCACCCTCTGACGGTCACCCGATGTCCTGGGCGGGTGCGCCGATAAGGTCCGCCGACGCCGCCTCCAGGTCCTGGATCTGGACCAGCAGGTCCGGCGCGACGCCGTCCACCGGCCAGGGCGCCGGCTCGGGGGCGGCGTTGGGGTTGGTCACCGGCGGGGGTTCTGCGGCGATGGGTCGCTGGAAACGGTGCAGGATCTGTCCGTCGCTCTCCTCGCCGACCCGCCTGAGCCAGTTGACGTATTCATCGGGATGGATGCTGCGCGCCACGTCGGTGGCGATCATGTACCGGTTGGGCCAGGCCACGAACGACGAATGGAAAGCGGCCAGGCGGCTTTCCTCGTCGCTGCGCTGCACGCGCCGCTCGATCGAGGCGTAGGCGCCGCGGGCGCCGTGTTCGGTCTGGTCGATCGTGCCCGCCGGCAGGTCCGGGTTTATCACCCACTCGTCTTCGGGCTGCTCTACCCAGGCCGAGACCCGCGCGTCGGCCATTTCGACCCGGCGGCCGTCCGGCGTGCCCCAGACGTCGAACGCCAGGGTCTGGCGGCGGCGGTCGTAGCGGCGCGTGATCAGCAGCGCGCCCGGGGTGTCGTTGACGAACCGCATGTCCAGCTGCGGCTGCCAAATCGAGGCGTCGAACCCGATCGGCCAGCCGCCCAGCTCGTAGTAGTAGACCCGGTAGAGGTGCTTGTGCCGCTCCAGCACCGGCAGGCCGGCCCAGAACGCGGCCCGGAAAAGGGTCGTCGAAACCTGGCAGATTCCGCCGCCGATCGCAAATTCGGTCGCGTCGGCCAGGATCACCAGGCCGTCAACGAACCCGCGGTCGTAGTCGATCGGGCCCAGCGCCTCGTTGAACGAGAGCGTCTCGCCCGGCATCACCAGCGTCCCGTCGATGTGCTTGGAGCCCACCTCGATGTTGTGGATCCGGTAGTCGGCCGAGCCCAGGAACGTGCTGTTGCCCTCGGCCAGCTTGGCAACGATTCCCAGCTGCTCGGCGAGCGGATTGGTCCAGGTCAGCGAGTCGTAGAGGACCGGCGCGTCGACCTGGCGGTTTTCGGCGGAGAGTTCGGCCGCCATGCGCCCGGCCAGGCCCTGCCGGTCGAGGCGCCGGCCCTGGACCGGCAGCTCGAACTCTGTGACCTTGGACGTCTCGGGGTCGAACTCGATGTCGCCCGGGATTCCGGGCCGGGTGATGAACGCATCGATCTGTTCCAGCGAGGGCAGCGCCGCCGGATCGAATCCCACCCGCAGCGTCCCGGAGTCCGCGCTCGCGGTCAGCGCGCCGCCGAGTTCCAGCTGGTCGATTTGCCAGCCCCCGGCCCCTTCGGCGAAATTGATGTTGGCCGGGGCCGAGACCAGCTCGCGGGCTCGCACCAGGGCGGCGGAGGCGGCCGAGTCTCCGATGGCCGGATCCACCGCGATCTGGGTCAGCGGGATCTGCTGCTGGTCCAGCCGGCCGTGGGCGAGCCCGTCGCGCAGATTCGCAAGCGCAAGGTTGGGGTCGAAACCGCTGCCGCTGCGCGCGCGGCGCACGCGCGGCTGGCCGGCGCTGAATTCGATCGTCGCATCGACCGGCGGATCCAGGACCGACCGACCGAGCCCGTCGAGCCAGCGGCGCAGCTTGGATTCCTCCAGATCGAAGGTCACCGGATGCGAACCGCCGCGGCCAGGGACGCGGATCGCCTCCATGAAAACGTCGCGGTAGTTGGCGCGCAGCCCGACGTCGGCCGCGGTCGGGGTCCAGGCGCCGCCGCCGGCGCTGAAGCGTATCGGCGCTGCCAGCCAGCCAGCGACCGCGCGCTCGAGCTTGGCGCGCGCCGGGCCCGGATTCATCCCGCCCAGCTCGACTCCGCCGATCTGAAGGTCGGACGGCAGCGGATCGCGGTTGAGCCACGTCGCCAGCCCGGCCCCGGCGACCACGCCGACTCCGCCGGCGACCGCGCCGGCGATGACCCGCCGCCGCGCCAGCCTGCCGGCCAGGTTATTGCGGACGGACCTGGCCCTCACCGGTTACTACCCATTTGTACGAAGTCAATTCCTCCAGGCCCATCGGGCCCCGGGCGTGAAGTTTCTGGGTGGATATCCCGACCTCGGCGCCCAGCCCGAACTCGCCGCCGTCGGTGAACTGGGTCGAGGCGTTCCAGTAGACGGCGGCGGCGTCGATTTCGCGCAGAAATCTCCGACCCACGCCGTCGTCTTCGGTAACGATCGCTTCCGAGTGACCGCTCCCGTGGCTGCGGATGTGCTCGACCGCCGCGTCCGGGCCGTCCACGACCGCGACCGACATCTGCAGCGACAGCCATTCGGTGTCCAGGTCACCCGGCCCGAGCGACTCCACTCCGTCATTGCCCGGCAGCAGCGCCCGGGCCTCGGGATCGGCGTGCATGATCACGCCGCCCTCGATGAGGCTCGCCCCCACCGCCGGCAGGAACTTGGGCGCCACGGCGGCATCGACCAGCAGGGTGTCCAGCGCGTTGCAGATCGAGGGCCGGCGGGTCTTGGCGTTGACCACGATGCGGTGGGCCTTTTCCAGGTCGGCGTCGCTGTGCACATATGTATGACATACGCCGAAACCGGTCTCCAGGACCGGTACGACCGCGGTGCTGGCCACGAATTCGACCAGGCCGGCCCCGCCGCGGGGGATGACCACGTCGAAATGCGACCGCATCCGGAGCATGTCCCCGACGATCGCCCGGTCGGTGTTCTCGACCAGGCCGACCCAGCCCTCGGGCAGCCCGCAGCGCCGGCCGGCCGCGCGCAGGGCCTCCACCAGGGCGGTGTTGCTGTGGATGGCCTCCGAACCCCCGCGCAGGACGGTGGCGTTGCCGGATTTGAGGCAGATCGCGGCCACGTCGACGGCGACGTTGGGACGGCTCTCGAAGATGACCCCGCAGACGCCAAGCGGCACCCGCACCCGGGCGATCTGCAGTCCGTTGGGCCGGCTCCGGCTGTCAATCTCGGAGCCGATCGGGTCCGGCAGGGCGATCAGTTCGCGAACGGCGGCGGCGATTGCGGCGATGCGCCCCTCGTCCAGCCGCAGCCGGTCCTGCAGCGAAGCCGACATGCCGGCTTCGGCGGCGGCGGCCATGTCCCTGCGGTTGGCGGAAAGGATCGGGTCCCGGTGCTCGACCAGGGTCACCGCGATCTGCTCCAGGGCGGCGTTCTTCTGGCCGGTGCCGAGCGCGGCCAGGGCCGGCGCGGCGCGGCGGGCGGCCGTGGCGATGGCTACGAGGCCGGGATCGAATTGGCCGCGGTCGGGGACCGTCCCGGCCGCGGGTGCTGCGGTTTGCGTCATAGAACGACCATGTTGTTGCGGTGGATGACCTCGGCTCCGAATTCGTAGCCCAGGCGCTGTGAGATCTGGGAGGAACTGGCTCCTGCAATCCTAGAAACATCCTGGCAGTCGTAGGAAGAGAGCCCGCGCGCGACCTCCCGGTCGTCGGCGTCGAGCACGGTCACCAGTTCGCCGCGCCCAAAGCCGCCGCTGGCGTCGAGCACCCCGACCGGCAGGAGGCTGCCGCGGCGGTTGCGCAGCGCGTCGGCCGCCCCGCCGTCAACGCGGATGGTTCCGCAGGGCGCAAATTCAGCCAGCATCCAGCGCTGGCGCGAACCGGTGCGCCGCGACGGCGCCGAGAACCAGGTCCCGATCCGCTCGCCGCCGGCGACCCGGACCGCCACGTCCGCGGTCCTGCCCGAGGCGATAACGGTCGCCGCACCGTGCGACTGGGCCAGCCGGGCCGCGTCGAGCTTGGACCGCATGCCGCCGACCGAATGCGTTCCCGAGGACGCCCCGGCCAGGCGGTAGTGTTCGTCGGTGACCTCGCCGACCTCGCGCAGCAGCGTCGGCTCGCCGTCGGCGTCGCGGCCGTAGAACCCTTCGACGTCGGTGAGGATCAGGAGGATGTCGGCGTCGACCAGGTTCGCCACCAGCGCCGAGAGGCGGTCGTTGTCGCCGAACTGGAGCTCCTCGGTCGCGACCACGTCGTTCTCGTTAACGATCGGCAGGATCCCCATTCCCAGCAGCGCCAGGCAGGCGTTGCGGGCGTTCAGGTAACCGGAACGCCGCTCCAGGTCGGATCGCGACAGCAGGGCCTGCGCGGCCAGCCGCCGGTGCCCGTCCAGGCAGCGGCGGTAGGTCTCGATCAGCGGCGACTGGCCCACCGCCGCCAGCACCTGGCGGACCGCGGTCGATTCCGAACCGTCGCCGCGTCGGCCCAGGATGCCGGCTCCGGTGGCGACCGCGCCGCTGGAGACCAGCATGACCTCGTGTTCTTCCTCGTAAAGGCCGGCGATCTGCCGGCAGAGGTTTGCGATGAAGTCCTCGTCGAGGCTGCCGTCGGACCGCGTCAGGAGCGAGGATCCGCACTTGATCACTATGCGCATTGGGGAATGTTGACTGGAGGGATCGTCCGGGCAGATTCGAGGGCGGGCGCCGGCGGCGGGCCGAGGCTGGGCGCCACTCACTCATTGATTTTCGCGCCCGGCCGCAAGGGGCGCGGGCGGGCGGCGCGCTTGGGCAAAATGGAAATTCCCCGAATAATCGGGTCCGGCCAATAAATTGCCACCCGGCTACCCAACCGACGGTGAGAAACAGCGATGAAGCAGTACCCGACCGAAAACGTCCGCAACGTGGTCCTGCTCGCCCAGAAAGGGAACGGCAAGACCACGCTGGCCGAAGCCGCCCTCTACGCCAGCGGGGCAACCTCGCGCATGGGCCGGGTCGAGGACGGTAACACCCTCTCGGACTTTCAGCCCGAGGAAATCGCCCGCCAGACATCGACCGCCCTGGCGGTGCTCGCCTGCGAGTGGGGCGGGCGCAAGATCAACCTCATCGACGTTCCCGGCGACCCCGAATTCGGGGGCGAGATCACCTCCGGGATCTGGGCCGCCGACTGCGTCGTGATCATGGTGGACGCAACCGCCGGGATCGAGGTCGGCACCGAACTGGCCTGGCTGAACGCCTCCCGCGCCGGACTGCCGGTGATATTCGCCCTGACCAGGCTCGATCGCGAGAACATCAACCTCGCCGGCGTCCTTTCAGAGCTCGGCGAGGCCTTCGGGCCGGTCACCCCGATGCAGACTCCCTACGGGACGGGATCGGATTTTGGCGGCGTCATCGACCTGATCGCCGAATCCGGGTACCGGTTCGGGGAGCGCACCTCGCAGAGCGAAGCGATTCCCGACTCCCTGGCCGAGGCCGCCGCCGAGAACCGGGCCGAACTGGTCGAGGCCATCGCCTCGCAGAACGAGGACCTGATCGAGCAGTACCTGCTGGACGAGGAAATATCGGCCGCGGACCTGAACGCCACCCTGGCCGAGGCCGTCGCCGCGCGCGAGCTCTTCCCGCTCTACTGCGTTTCGGCGGTCAACAACGCCGGTGCCGACCTGCTGCTCTCGGCGCTGGCCGAAATCGCGCCGCCGCCGCGGGCCCGGGCCGAGGGCGCCGAATGCGCGGTCGCCTTCAAGACCATCGTCGATCCCCAGATGGGCCATCAGACCTACCTGCGCGTCTGCGCCGGCGGGATTTCCGGCGGCCAGACCCTGCACAACCTCAGCCGCTCCGGCGACGCGCGGATCGGTCACGTCTTCGCCCCGGTCGGGCGCGAACAGCAGGAGGTGCCGGAGTTTGCGGTCGGCGACATCTTCCGCGCCCCCAAGCTCTCCGACACCCAGACCGGCGACACGCTGAGCGCCGATCGCGGCGCCGACCCCCTGCCCGGTCCGCAGATGCCGGACCCGAACATGGCCCTGGCGGTCAGCCCCGAGTCCAAGGCCGACGTCGACAAGCTCTCCACCGCCCTGCACCGGCTGACCGAACAGGACCCGTCGCTGCAGATCACCCGGGAGATGGAGACCGGGGAAACCCTGATCTGGGGCCTGGGCGATTCCCACCTGAACATCGCCCTGGAGATGATCGCGTCCAAGTTCGGGGCCAAGGTCGAGGTTGCGACCCCGAAGGTGCCCTACCGCGAAACGATCCGGCGCCAGCGGGTCGCCAACGGGCGCTACAAGCGCCAGTCGGGCGGGCACGGACAGTTCGGCGACGTGACGATCGTGCTGGAGCCGCTGCCGCTGGACGAGGGCGATTTCGAATTCGTCAGCGAAATCGTCGGCGGGGCGATCTCGCGCAGCTACATCCCCGCGGTCGAGAAGGGCGTCGTGCAGGCGATGTCGGAAGGGATCCGGGCCAAGTACCCGGTCGTGGGCTGCCGGGTCCGCCTGACCGACGGCAAGGAGCATTCGGTCGACAGCTCCGACCAGGCGTTCCAGCTGGCGGGGGCGGCCGCCTTCCGCAACGCCGCGGCCGAGGCGCTGCCGACCATTCTCGAGCCCATCCACGAGGTCCGGATCACGGTCCCCGACACCTTCACCGGGGCGATCATCGGGGACTTAAATTCCAAGCGCGGCCACATCGTCGGCACCGACCAGGGCGCGGATTCCCAGGCGGTGATCATCGCCGAGGCCCCGCTCGCCGAAACCCAGCGCTACGCGGTGGACCTAAAGCAGATGACCCAGGGCCGGGGGAGCTTCACCAGCTCGTTCCTGCGCTACCAGGAAATGCCGCAGCACCTGCAGAAATCGGTGGTGAAAGCCTCCAACGGCTCCGGCTGAAGGGCCGGCGGCTAGCGCACGCCCAGCAGTATCTCCACCGCCAGCTGGTCCAGCCGCTCGTAGCGGTAGCCCCTGGCCGCGAGCGCTTCCAGGTCGAACTCGGCGCCCTTGACCGCCCTGGCGCGGTCGCCGCTGTAGCCGGAGGCGATCTCGTCCCATTCGTCGGACTGCTCCTGCAGGCCGGCCAGGATCTCGGCGATTTCGGGGTCGGCGTTGAACCGGGCCACCTTCTCCTTCAGGATCAGGTAGGTCCGCATGCAGCCGGCCGCAAAGTCCCAGACCCCGTCCTCGTCCTCGGTCCGGTAGGCGTGGGCGTCGAAGTGCCGCATGCCGTCCCAGCCCGAGTCCTCAAGCAGCTTGACCAGGAAGAAATTCGACTTTAGCTGCACCGAGCCGAAGCGGAAGTCCTGGTCGTAGCGGTCCATGTCCTGGTCGTTGAGGTCGATGTGGAAGAGCTTGCCGGCGTCCAGGGCCTGGGCCACCGCGTGCGGGAAGTTGAGCCCGGCCATCGTCTCGTGGGCGACTTCGGGGTTGACCCCCACCATCTCCGGGTGGTCCAAGGTGGCGATGAAACCCAGCATCGATCCGACCGTCGGCAGGAACAGGTGGCCGCGCGGTTCGTTGGGCTTGGGCTCGAGCGCAAAGCGCATTCCGTAACCCTGGTCGTTGCTGTACTCGCACAGGAAGTTGAGCGCCTCCCTGAAGCGCGCGTATCCGCCGGTCAGGTCCTTGGCGGCATCGACTTCGGCGCCCTCGCGGCCTCCCCAGAAAACGTACGTGGTCGCGCCCAGTTCGGCCCCCAGGTCGATCGAGCGCATCGTCTTCTGCAGCGCAAACCGCCGCACCCGCGGGTCGTTGGCGGTGAACGCGCCCTCCTTGAACACCGGGTGCGTGAACAGGTTGGTGGTCGCCATCGGGACCTTGAGGCCGTGATCGGAGAGGGCCTGCTTGAACGAGGCGACTATCCGGTCGCGTTCGCGCGGGGTGGCGTCGAAGGGGACCAGGTCGTTGTCGTGCAGGTTGACCCCGTAGGCGCCCAGGCCGGCCAGCTTCTGAACGATCCGCTCCGGCGGGATCGGATCGCGCACCGGATCGCCGAAGGGGTCGCGGCCGGGGTTGCCGACGGTCCAGAGACCGAAAGTGAATTTGTCAGCCGGGGTCGGGTCGTACATCGGGGCAAATCCTTGGCTGCGGTTTTGGTGCTGGCGCCCGCCCTTTGCGAGGCGGCGCGGATTGGGCGTTCAAAGTCTAGTGAGGGAGGCCCGCGCCAAGATTTGCGCGGCTAGAATTTTCGCGCCCAGCACCAATATCCGCCCGCCCGCGACCGGCCCAGATCATGACCGAATCCAGTCCGCAACTGTTCCATCCAGACCCCAAGGACGCGCGCGGCGCCCCGATCGATTCGATGGCCGAGTACCGGCGTCTGCACCGCCTGAGCCTTGACGATCCGGAGCGGTTCTGGCGCGAGCAGACCGACCGGTTCGAATGGGACGTTCCCTGGACCAATCTCTGCGACTGGGACCCCCCGTTCGCGCGCTGGTTCACCGACGGCGCCCTAAACATCACGGTCAACCTGCTGGACCGCCACGTGGCGGCCGGCAACGGGTCGCGGGTCGCCTATCACTGGGAGGGCGAACCGGGCGACAGGCGCGCGATCACCTACGCCGACCTGCTCGACGACGTCTGTCGCGCCGCCAACGCGCTGGCCGAGCTGGGGCTGGAGTCGGGCGACCGGGTGATCATCTACATGCCGATGGTCCCCGAGCTGGTGACCGCGATGCTGGCCTGCGCCCGCCTGGGAGTGGTCCACAGCGTGATCTTCGGCGGGTTCTCGGCCGATGCGATCCGCGACCGCGTGCAGGACGCCGGCGCCCGCATGGTCATCACCGCCGACGGCGGCTGGCGCCGCGGCAAGGTGATCGCGCTCAAGGACAACGTCGACCGCGCCCTGGCCGACGGGGCCTGCCCCAGCGTCGAGAACGTGCTGGTGCTGCGCCGCTGCCGGAACGAGATCACGTTCGAGGAGGACCGCGACCGCTACTGGGACGAACTGCTGGCCGGGCAGTCCGCCACCTGCCCGCCGGTGAGCGTGAGCGCCGAGCACCCGCTGTTCATCCTCTACACCTCGGGCACAACCGGCAAGCCCAAGGGGGTGGTGCACAGCTGCGGCGGCTACATGGTCTACACCGCCATGACCGCCGAGCTCGCGTTCGGGCTCGACCAGGACGACATCTACTGGTGCACGGCCGACATCGGCTGGATCACCGGGCACAGCTACATCGTCTACGGGATCCTGGCCAACGGGGCCACCTCGGTCATGTACGAGGGCGCGCCCGACTACCCGGACTTCGGCCGCTTCTGGCAGATGATCGAGCGCTACCGGGTCACCATCTTCTACACCGCCCCGACCGCGATCCGGGCGTTCATCAAGTGGGGCGACGAGTGGCCGGCCGGCTCGGACCTCACCAGCCTGCGGATCATCGGCACCGTCGGCGAGCCGATCAACCCCGACGTCTGGCTCTGGTACCGCGAGCACATCGGCGGCGGCGACTGCCCGGTGGTGGACACCTGGTGGCAGACCGAGACCGGCGGATTCATGATCACGCCGCTGGCGGCGGCGACCCCGACCAAGCCCGGATCGGCGACCCTGCCGATGCTGGGCGTGGACACCGAGGTGCTGGGCGAGGACGGCCGGCCGGCCGGCGCGGACCAGCGCGGCCTATTGGTGATCCGGCGGCCCTGGCCCTCGATCATGCGCGGAATCTACGCCGACGGCTGGGGCGTGTCCGGCCATCCGGGGGAATTCGGGGACCTGGACCGCTTCCGCGAGACCTACTTCGAGCGGTTCCCGGGGCTGTACTTTACCGGTGACGCCGCCACCCGCGACGGCGACGGCTACTTCTGGATCATCGGGCGGGTCGACGACGTCCTCAACGTCTCCGGGCACCGCATCGGAACGGCCGAGGTCGAGAGCTCGCTGGTGAACCACCCCCTGGTGGCCGAATCGGCCGTGGTCGGAATTCCCGACCCCCTTACCGGCGAGGCGGTGGCCGCGTTCGTGACCCTGCGCGGCGGGGTGGAGGAGTCCGACGAACTGGCGGCCGAACTGCGGGCGCACGTGGCCCGGAGCATCGGCGCGTTCACGCGGCCCAAGATCCTGCGCTTTGCGCCGGCCCTGCCCAAGACCCGTTCGGGCAAGATCATGCGCCGGCTCCTGCGCGAGATCGCCTCGTCGGGAACCGTCGCCGGCGACACGACCACCCTCGAGGACGCCACCGTGGTCGAGGCCCTGGCCGCGGGCGGCGGCGACGAGGACTGACCGGGCCGCTGCCTACCAGTTGGTGACCGCGCCGTCGGCGCGCCGATATTCGGGGTTGCGACGCATCCGGAAGGGGTAGCGCGCGGCCGCCTCAAGGTCGATTTCAACGCCGAGGCCGGGTGCGTCGGGCGCGGTCAGGTATCCGTCCTCGAATCCGACCTGCGAGGGGAACACGTCGGCCATCTCGCCGGGCAGCCGCGGCATCTCCTGTACCCCGACCAGCGGGCTCGCCATGCAAAGGTGCACGCAGGCCGCGGCCGAGACCGGCCCCAGCGGGTTGTGCGGGGCCAGGTACTGGTAGTGGGTCTCGGCCCAGCCGGCGACCTTGCGGGCCTCGCTAAGTCCGCCGACGATGCACAGGTCGACCCGCACGTAGTCGATCAGGTCGCGCTCGATCAGCGGCTTGAACTCCCACTTGCTGGCCAGCTCCTCGCCGCCGGCGATCGGGATGTTGGTGTGGGCGCGCACGTGCGCGTAGGCGTCCGGGTTCTCCGACCGCGCCGGGTCCTCGATGAAGAAGAGGTCCAGGTCGGCGAGGCGCTCGGCCAGGCGCACCGAATCGTGCGGGTCCAGGCGGGTGTGGAAATCCACGCACAGCTCGATGTCGGGTCCCACCGCGGAACGCACCGCCTCGGCCCAGGACCGGGTCTGGCGCACGATGTGGCGGGGTTCGAAGATCCCGTTCGAGGCGTCGGTGGTCGAAATCCGGACGAACTTGTAGCCCTCGCCGACCGCGCGGCGCGCGTCGTCGGCGACCGCCCCGGGGGTGTCGCCGTTAACGTGGGCGTAGGCGACCACGCGCTCGCGGCACTTGCCGCCCAGGAGCTGATAGACCGGCACGCCGAGGGACTTACCCAGGATGTCCCAGAGCGCGATGTCGATCGCCGAGATGGTGGAGGTGACGATCTGGCCGGCCTTGAAGAATCCACCCCGAAACAACCGCTGCCAGATGTGCTCGATCCGGTGCGGGTCCAGGCCGACCAGTATCTCCTTGAAGTGCTCGATGCAGCCGGCGATCGCCAGCTCCTTGCCGGTGATGCCGGATTCGCCCAGCCCGGTGACGCCGGCGTCGGTTTCCACGACCACGAAGTTGAAGTTGCGGCCGCGTTCGGCGTGGTAGACGGGGACCGCGCGGACGTCGGTGATCTGCATAGGAATGGCGCTCCGGTGCTCGGCGTTGGTGGTTATCGGGCAGCAGGTAACATTTTGGCGGCAGCGAATTGAGAGGCGGGATGCGGTAGCAAGCACCGGGACCAACGGTCCGCCGCCACAGCGCGGTTTCCGCGACATAGTGCCGGTCCGGCTGGGCCGGGCGATCCAGGTCGAGATCTTCGACACCGTCACCCTGCGCAAGCGGCGTTCGCCCCAGTTCACGCTGGTGATGGGGTTTCTGGTCATGACGCTGGTCGCGACGGTGCTGCTGGCGCTGCCGTTCGCCTCCGCCGACGGAACCGCCACGCCCCTCTGGGACGCGCTCTTTACCGCGACCTCGGCGGTGGCAACCTGCGGCCTGGTGGTCGTGGACACCGGCACCCACTGGAGCCAGTTCGGCCGGATCGTGATCCTTCTGGCGATGCAGGCGGGCGGGCTGGGGTTCATGGCCGGCACGATCATCCTTTTCCAGGCGCTCGGGCGCCAGGTCAGCCGCCATCAGCGCCAGACCCTGCAGGAGCAGCTGGCGCTGCGGTTCTTCGGCGGGATGTCGCGCACCGCGCGCTACTTCGTCGCCTACACGCTGGTGCTGGAACTGATCGGAACGATCCTGCTGGGCTGGCAGTTCGCAAATTCGGACGGACCGGGCAAGGACGAAGCCCTCTTCTACGGCCTCTTCCACTCCGTCAGCGCCTTCACCGGGTCCGGGTTCGACCTGATGGGCGGCTTTTCCTCGATGGCCGGATTCGCCGCCAACCCGATATTCCTGCTGATCATGATGGCCCTGATCATTCCCGGCGACCTCGGGTTCCTGGCCGTATTCGACGGGCTGCGCAGCCGTTCCTGGCCCTACTGGCTGGAGTGGCGGTTTAAGCGCGCCGAAACCGGCCTAGTCAATTTCACCACCCTCACCGTCTGGCGTCTCGGCGCCGGGATCCGCTGGCTGCGCGCTCGCCTGGGCCGACGGGCCGGCCCGTCGGCCCCGCCCGACCCCGTGCGCGCGCCGGAGTGGCCCCGGCATCCGCCCAACATGCGCATGGAGACCAAGCTGATCCTTGCCGGCAACGCGATCTGCTGGCCGCTCGCGGCAGCCGGCTTCCTGATCCTGGAGTGGGGCAATCCCGACACCCTGGGGCCGCTTTCGGCGGTCGACCGGGTATTCAATTCGGCGTTTCACGCGGTCACCTCGCGCAACGCCGGGTTCTCGACGGTCAGCGTCGGGCTGCTGAACGAGCTGACCCTGATCCTGTTGGTGCCGTTCATGATCATCGGGACCGCTTCGGCGTCGATGGGGGCGGGCCTGAAGATCAACACCGTCGGGGTCCTGTGCGCGACCGCCCTTTCGCGCCTGCGGGGACTGCGTCAGACCGAGATCTTCGGACGCAGCATTCCGGTGGACCGGGTCTACGTCAGCGTCACACTGCTGGTGCTCTTCCTGGCCATGGAGCTGATAACGCTGCTGGTGGTTCACGCCACCTATTCGAATCCGGAGCTGGTCAATTCGCTGTTCGATACGGTCTCGGCGGTCAGCGACATCGGGCTCTCGACCGGGGTGCCCTCGCAGCTCAATCCGGCCGGCAAGATCTTCATGTGCGCGATCATGTTCATTGCCCGGCTCGGGCCGCTGACGATCGTGCTGGCTTTGCTGAGTCCGCGCAAAATCGATGTCGGAGTCCGGTTGCCGGCCGAATCCCTGCGCGTGGGTTAAGCTGCGGACTCCACCTGGCCGCCCGGCCGGCCCCGTCCGATCCAGCAACAGGCTCCGGACAATCGGCGAGCATTTGCCCGGGAGAGGGACCGACTTGAAAACTCGAATCGTCCGTATCGGGAATTGGCAGGGCGTGCTGATCCCCAAGTCGGTCATCGTCGCCGCCGGACTTGGCGAAGAAGTCGAGCTTCGAATCGTAGATTCGGGTCTGCTGATTGCCAGCGCCCCGCACCCGCGCGCCGGCTGGGAGGAGGCGTCCGCCCGCATGCGCGAGGCCGGCGACGATGAGCTGCTCGATCCGACCGCGGAAACCGAATTCGACGCGACCGAATGGAACTGGGGTTCACCGGCGGCGGTCACGGCGACGCATTCATCTCCCCGCCTGTCCTGACCGGCGACGGCCAATGCCGTGACGTTCGACCATGCAGCTCTTTCGTCGGCACCGGCGGTGCCGCGAGGAATGATCTGCGAGCAAGCGGGGACGCGCGGCGCGCAGGGGCCGTCGTCAGGCCCTTACGCCGGGCCAACTTCGAATGTGCGCGCTAGAGCGATTGGCCGGGAACGGTGTCCTCGGCCAGCGCCAGCCAGAACGCCGCCGGCCAGCCGATTCCGGTCGCAATCGCGGACGGCAGCAGGAACGCTCGCCGCGCCAGCAGGAGTGCCAGAGCCGCAAGGCTCCCGGCCACGACCGGAGCGCCGGCGCCGGCCAGGGGCGCATAGGCGATCGACCCGACGACCATCGCCAGCACCGCGAACCCCGGTCTTCGCACGAGCAGTCCCGTGCCGTAACCGGCCGCCGCCCCCGCCACGTAGAGGAGCGTGTTCTCGATCACCCCGAACGCCAGGTACATCCCGGTCAAGACGGCGACGCCCCGGCCGGCGGTTGAGAACCCGAGCCAGACCGGCCAGCAGTGCCCGACGAACGCGCCCACCGCCCACAGCACCGGTCCCCACTCCGAATCCCATGCGTAATGCAGCGCCAGCATCGGCAATAGCGCCTTTAGCGTGTCCAGGAGCATGACCAGCGCGCCCCAGAGCTTGCCGACCTGGCGGTAGGCGTTGGAGGCGCCGAGGTTGCCGGTGCCCAGGCGGCGCAGGTCGCGCCGGCGCCAGCGCCCGACCAGGTGCGCGAAGGGGATCGCGCCGACCAGATAGCCGCACAGCAGCGCCGCAATTTCAGTCAACTGCGGCCCTCCCGGCGCGGCGGGCGCGGCCCTGGCGCGGACCGCGACGAAGACGAGGTTGCCTATTCTTGGCTACCGAATCCCACCGGGTCGATTCCGGCGGCCGGGCCGAGTCCGGGCCGCGGCGGATCTTGAGTTGAAGGCTGGAAAAACATGGATCAGATCTTCGACGTGGTCGAAACCCTGGTCGGCGGAATAGCGCTGGTCTGGATCAGCGCGGCGACCGCCCTGCTGGTCGCGATCGTTTACCTGCTGGCCCGCGCCCACAACATGGGCACGATCCGCTTCTCGGTCGCCGGGATTCAGCTGGTGTTTTCCCGCCTGGTGGCCCTGGCCATGGTGCTGATCGCTTTCGTGGCCGCGGTCAACATCCTCACTGCGGCGCTCTCGCTCCTGGCCGGCGACGCATTCGTCTACGGCGGCGGGTCCGACGTGGACGAACTCGAGGAACTTGGCCGGTGGGCCGTATACGGGGCCCTGGCGCTGGCGATCTACGTCTTCATGCTGCTCCAGGCCCGCAAGCTGGCCGGCGCCCCGCCGGCGCGGTTCGTCCGCACCGCCTACGTGACGGTCGCGTCCGGGGTCTTCTGCCTCACTTCGATCGTCTACTCGTTCCGCCTGGCCGGCGCGATCATCGACTCCGCAATCGAATCGGGCGGAATCTTCGACCGCGGCCCCTCGATCGGGCAACCGCTGGTGATCCTGGTGACCGCGGTGGCCTTCTTCTTCCTCGCGGGTTACCTGGCGCGCAAGGGCGACCGCGTCTGAGATAGCCGGTCCGTCCGGTTCGCTAGGCTGTGCGCCCGGAAGGGCTGTCGGCGGCCCCGGACGCAGCCGCCGACCCGGTCAACTACGTTCGCTCGTACCAGGGTCCCCGCTGGCGCAGCGCCATCGGATCCAGGGTCGGGATTTGACCGCCGGCGTCGGCGCGGATCCTCTCCATCGCCAGCGCCAGCGCGGCGGGCTCGGAGCCGGCCACGTTCTCGGCGCACGCCGGGTAGTCGCCCGGGAGTGAGAAGAGCTTCGGGTCGGACCCGTCGCGGTCTGCGATCAGCCACCAGTTGAGGTCGCGGTAGAAGACCTGCTCGCCCATCGCCGACGTTACGTAGTCGCGGTCGCTGGACGCTTCGCCCAGGTCGATGCCGTCGACCGGGAGCGGAGCCTCAAGGCCGAGCCGGCCCAGGACCGTCGGCATTACGTCGGAGTGGTAGACGAAGTCGTTGCGGACCTGCCCCGCGCCCTCGCCGGAAGGGTCGCGGACCATCAGGATCACGTCCATCAACTCCGGGTGCATGTACAGGCCGTCCTTGCCGATGTAGCCGTGCTCGCCCAGCGGGTGGCCGTGGTCGGAATTGATAACGACCAGGGTGTTGCCTGAGAGGCCCAGGGCGTCCAGGTGGTCCAGGAAACGGCCCAGCCAGCGGTCGGTCATCGTCACCTCGCCGGCGTAGAGGGCGCGGATGTGCTCCAGCTCCACCTCGCTGATCGTGTTCAGGTCGATCCGGGTCGGCCAGATGTAGTCGCGGCCCGAGTAGTCCGGGTCGTAGGGCTCCCAGCGCCAGGGAGGTGGGTCCCACGGTTCGTGCGGGTCGAAGCAGTCCACGCTCAGGAAGAACGGTCGTTCGCGGTTTTCTTCCAGGAAGCGCATCGCGGTCCTGAAAACCTGCGGTGCGAAGCAGTCCTCCTCGTGCCGGCGCGAATCGACGTTGGCAAGGTACTGGCGCAGCATCTGGTCGCGCAGGCTGCCGACGTCCGAATCGGGCTGCACTTGCCGGACCTGCCTCATCGGGACGCGGAAACGCGATTGGAAAAGGTCGTTCTCCTGCCCGCGGATCCAGTGGAACTGGTTGAAACCGCGGTGGAAGTTCATCGCCGGCTTGAACTGGTGGTAGACGTCGGTCACCAGGCCGGTGTGGTAGCCGCTGTGGCGCAGGATCTCGGCCATTGTGACCCGGCCGTCGTCCAGCGGGTGCCAGCCCGGCCAGCGCACGAAATCGCCCTTGCGGCTGAAGTGGTCGGCGAACGGGAATATCCGCCGCCCGGTGTAGAGCGCCTGGCGGACCTCGATCGTGGGCAGGCTCTCGGGGTAGGGCTCGGCGAAACGCAGCGACTGGCCCGCGAACCGGTCCAGGCAGGGGGTTTGGGCCCGTCCGCCGTAGCAGCCGACGTGGTCGCGGCGCAGCGAATCCAGGGTTACCAGGACGACGTTGGGCGCTTTTTCGGTGGCGGCCATCGGTCAGAGCATCTCGTACCAGGGACCGGCCCGGCGCAGTTGCTCGGGCGTGATCTCGGGGAACTCGCCGCCGGCCTGCTGCAGGCAGATCTGATAGAACCGGTCGCAGCGGGCGGGGTCCCCGGCGGCCAGGTTGTTGCGGCATCCCGGGTCGTCCGCCAGCGCGTACAGGTGCTGATCGGTGCGCTCGTGGTCGGAGAAGTACCAGTACGCGGAGTCAGCGTAGGCCGAGTAGTTGTGGAACCCGGTCACGGCGTGATCGCGGCCCGGCGCGCTGCCGCCCGCGATCGCCAGAAGGTCCCGGCCCTCGATCGGGAGCGGGGCCTCAAGACCCAGCTGGTTCAGCACCGTCGGCATCAGGTCGTGGGTGTAGACGAAGGAGTCGCAGGTTGCCCCGCCGCCCTCGCCGCCGGGGCGGCGGACCATCAGGAAGATGTCGACCAGTTCGGGGTAGAGGGACCGCGGGAGCTTCCCCATGACCCCGTGCTCGCCCAGGCTGTGCCCGTGGTCGGAGAGCACGATCAGCAGCGTTTCGTCCATGATTCCGAGGTCGTGACAGTGCTGCAGGAAGATCCCCAGCCAGCGGTCGGTCATCGTCACCTCGCCGGCGTAGAGAGCGCGGATCAGCCGCAGCTCCTCGGGGCCGAGCCCGTCGCAGGGGCCGTAGCTGGGCCAGATCAGATCGGTGTCGCGGTACCCGGGCGCGTAGCGGTCGAGGTACCAGCGCGGCGGGTCCCAGGGCTCGTGCGGATCGAAGCAGTCGACGCAGAGCAGGAAGTCCTGCTCGCGGTTGTCTTCGATGAACCGCATCGCCTCGGCGAATACGCGCGGGGCGAAATAGTCCTCTTCGTAGCGGCGCCAGGACACGTTGGCCAGGTAGCGCTTGATCCGCTCGCGGCCGAAATCGGTGTGCTGGACGGGGTAGCTGTGGGCGGTGGCGGTCGCATCGTCGATCAGGTGCTGGGACTGCCAGCGGTCGCTCTCCTGGCCGCGTACCCACTGGAACTGGTTGAACCCGCGGTGAAAGTTCATCGCCGGCTTGAACTGGTGATAGACGTCGGTCACCAGGCCGGTGTGGTAGCCGGCGTTGCGGGCGATCTCCGACAGCGTAACCGCGCTCTCGTCGTGGGCCTCCCAGCCGGCCCAGGGCACCGCGTCGCCCTTGGGGGTCTGGTGGCCCCCGAACGGGTACACCCGGTTGCCGGTGTGGATTGCCCGGCGGGTCTGGATGGTGGCCAGCGCCTCGGGCTTGGGATTTGTGAACCGGACCGACTCGCGGCTCAGCTGGTCCAGGGTGGGAGTGTGAATCGAATCGGCGCCGTAGCAGCCGACGTGGTCGCGCCGCAGGGAGTCCAGGATCACCACGATTGCCTTCATTTGAGGCACCTTTCCGAATGGGCTGCCAGCGGGCGCCGCCCGAATATATCCGGCGAGATGTCAATCCATCCCGGTCGTGGGGCCGGGGCCCGCCGAACGCCGCCCGGGCGAGGGCGCGGGGGCTAGACCATTTCGTACCAGGGACCGGCCCGGCGCAGTTGCTCGGGCGTGATCTCGGGGAACTCGCCGCCGGCCTGCTGCAGGCAGATCTGATAGAACCGGTCGCAGCGGGCGGGGTCCCCGGCGGCCAGGTTGTTGCGGCATCCCGGGTCGTCCGCCAGCGCGTAGAGGTGCTGATCGGTGCGCTCGTGGTCGGAGAAGTACCAGTGCCCGGCATCGGCGTAGACCACGTAGTTGTGGTATCCGGTCACGGCGTAATCGCGGCCCGGCAGGCGGCCGGAGGCAAATCCCAACAGATCGCGGCCCTCGATCGGGAGCGGTGCTTCCAGGCCGAGGTGGGAGAGCACCGTGGCCGGGACGTCGTGCGTGTAGACGAACGAGTCACAGCTGGATCCGCCGTCCTGGCCGCCGGGGCGTCGCACCATCATGATTATGTCAATTAACTCAGGGTACGACGAGTAGGGCAGTTTGCCGATCACTCCGTGATCGCCCAGGCTGTGCCCGTGGTCGGACAGGACGATCAGAAGGGTCTCGTCCATCACGCCCAGGCTCTGGCAGTGCTCAAGGAAGATCCCCAGCCAGCGGTCGGTCATCGTCACTTCGCCGGCGTAGAGTGCCCGGATCAGATCGATCTGCTCTTGCTCCAGCCCCTCGCAGCGCCCGTAGCTGGGCCAGATCAGATCGGTGCCTCGGTACCCGGGGGCGTAGCGGTCGACGTACCACCACGGCGGGTCCCAGGGCTCGTGCGGATCGAAGCTGTCGACGACCAGCAGGAAATCGCGTTCGCGGTTGTCCTCGACGAAGCGCATCGCTTCGGTAAACACCTGCGGGGCGAAGTAGTCGGACTCGTAGTGGCGCCGCGCGACGTTGGACAGATAGCGCTGGAACCGGACCTGTCGGTAGTCGTTGTGCTGGGCGGGGTAGCTGTGGGCCCGGACGGTGTCCCGGTCGATCAGTTGGGCCGACCCCCAGTGATCGTTCTCCTGCCCGCGAATCCAGTGGAACTGGTCGAAACCGCGATGAAAGTTCATGGACGGCTTGAACTGGTGGTACGTGTCGGTGACCAGGCCGGTGTGGTAGCCGGCGTGGCGGGCGATCTCGGACAGCGTCACCACCGCCTCGGCGTGCGGTCCCCAGCCCGGAGCGCGGTTGATGTCGCCCTTGTAGCTGCGGTGGTCCCCGAACGGGAAAACGCGGTTGCCGGTGTGCACCGCGCGCCGCGTCTGCAGCGTCGCCAGGGCCTCGGGCTTGGGGTTTTCAAACCGGATCGACTCGCGGCTCAACTGGTCCAGGGCCGGGGTGTGAATCGAATCGGCGCCGTAGCAGCCGACGTGGTCGCGCCGCAGCGAATCAAGGATCACCACGATGGCATTCATTGGCAAGACCTTTCAGAGGGCAAACGGGCCGCGCCCCGGCGGCGCCCGCCGGCCGAGATCGCCAAGGCTCCGGATCAATCCGGCTGCAGGTAGCGGCGCGCCCGGTTGGCGATGTTCCGGCTCCCGCCCAGGGCCACGGCCTGCGAAAAATCCACCCGGGCCCGGTTCGAGTTGCCCAGGCGCCGGTGGATGATTCCGCGGTTAAAGCGCGCCACCGCGCTGTCGCCGAGCTTGATCAGGCGGTCGTAGTCCCTCAGCGCGTCCTCGATCAGCTCCAGCCGCAGCAGGCAGTTCCCCCGGTTCTGCAGCGCGCGGGGGTTTTCGGGCTCGACATCCAGGGTCAGCGAAAAGTCGTTGACGGCATGGCGCAACTGCCCCAGCCGCATGTGCGCCACGCCGCGGTCGTAGCACACCTCGGGATCGAGGCCGAGCGTCCCCACAAGGCGGTCGAATTCCTCGACCGCTTCCTTGAGCAATTCGGCCCGGGCCAGGCAGCGGGCCATGCGCAGGCGGAGCGTGTCGGCGTCCGGTTCCTGCTTGAGCAGTTCGCTCAGGTCCCTGGCCGCCAGCGCATGCTGCCCCATCCGCTCGTAACAGCTGGCCCGCAGCGCCAGGGCCTGGGCGTTGTGTTCGTCGCCGGCCAGAACGACCCGGAGCTGTTCGATCGCGGCCGAGCGGTTGCCCAGCTCGACGTGCGCGTGGGCGCAGCCGATGCGGGCGTCGAAGTCTTCCCCGTCGAGGGCAATCGCGCTCTCATAGGCGATCACCGCGCCGGCAAAGTCCCTCAGCGCGACCCGGGCCAGGGCCAGCGAGTTGTGCGCCACGGGGTTGTCGGGGTCCAGCCGGATCGCCGCATCCAGGTCGCCGACCGCGGCGGCGTGGCGACCTTCCTCGATCTTGGCCAGCGCGCTGGTGATTAGTTCTTCAGGGTCCATTGGCCGACCGGTAGCTGCTCCCATGAACCCCGGCAAAATGGCGCCGGGTTCAACCGCGGATAGGGCTAATTATTCAGATAATTTTGGGGCTTGGCAGGCATTTAGGCAACTATGGGGCTTCTGCGCGCCGCTTCCGACCCGGTACTGCTGGTCTCCCTGGCAGTGGCGTTCGTGGTGGCCATCACGATCCACGAATTCCTCCACGCGTGGGTCGCCGACCGGCTCGGGGATCCGACCCCGCGCCGCGAGAACCGGGTGACCCTGAATCCGCTGCGGCACCTTGATCCGATGGGGACCATCCTGCTGGCCCTGGTCGGATTCGGGTGGGGGCGGCCGGTAATGGTCAACCCCTTGAATTTTTCTGTCGGGCCGCGCACCGGCATGGCCCTGGTGGCCGTCGCCGGCCCGCTTTCCAACGTGGTCCTGGCCCTTGCGCTGGCGCCGGTCGCGCGCACATTCGTGGAAACCACCGGCGCGGACCCGATGGCCGAGACCCTCGGGCTCATCCTGATATTGACCGTTCAGATCAACGTCCTCTTGGCGATATTCAACCTGATCCCGATCCCGCCCCTGGACGGGTTCTCGGTGCTGGTCGGGGTCGTGCCGCGCGAGATCGCCTTCCAGCTCGACCGCCTGCGCACGATCGGCCCGTTCCTGCTCCTGGGGCTGCTGATCGCGGGCCCTTTCCTGGGGCTGAACGTAATCGGGTTCCTGGTCGGGGGACCGATTTCCTTCGTCAACGACGTGCTGCTGGGGACCTGAGTCGGGCCCGGCGGTCAGGCCTCCGACCGGCCGCGCGGACTCCCGAGCGCGTCGGCGACCTGGCGGGCGCACTCCTGGGCGATGCGGACGTTGTAGTTGGTGCCGCGGTCTTCGGGGTAGATCTGCGAGGTGTTGCAGATGTAGAGCCCCCCGAGATCGGATTGGTACGGCGGGAGCTGGCGCTGGTAGCCGGCGGTGATGACCGGCTGGGCGACCCGGTCGGCCGAGAGCCAGAGGTCCTTTACCTGCCGGGTTGCAAAGCCGGGGAACACGCGCCTGATCGCCGGGGCGTAGGCCGCCAGCAGCTCGTCGGCCGAATACCCGAAGTACTCGTGACCGGGATCGAGGTAGCTGCCGGCATACAGGAGCCGGGCGCCGCCGTATCTCTCGGGGCCGATCAGGTTGGTGTGCTCGACCAGCACCGGGAAGGGTATCTCGGCGTCGGCGACGTTCGTCCAGTAGTAGCGCGACAGCTGCTCCTCCAGCTGCATTAGCAGGACCAGGGCGCCGCGGTACTGGATCTGCGGGATGCGGATCCAGTCCGCGTGTTCGGGCAGCAGCCGCCGCAGGATCGGCAGGCCAACCGTGGCCACCACTGCATCGGCTCGGCGGGTCCGGCCGCCGACCCTGACTCCCCGGACCCGGTCGCCGACGCGATCGATTCCGTCGATCGGGGTACGGAGATGGATGCGGGCTCCGCGGCGTTCGGCCGAAATCGCCAGGGCGCGCGTCAATTCCAGGAAGCTCCCGTCGATGTACCCGAGCATTTCGCGCAGGGACCCGCGCGGCCGCGAACGGGCCCGAACGTGCACCCGGCTCCAAAACCAGGCCATCGAGATCTGCCGCCAGTGCGAGCCGAACTTGGCCTGCAGCAGCGGGCGCCAGACCGCGTCGAAAGCCTCCCGGCCGGAAAGGCCGGGCAGCACGTCGGCGGCGCGGGCGTCCTCGTACCTTGCGTAATCGGTCACCAGCTGCAGGCGCAGCGCGGCCAGGCCCATCCGCAGTCGCGCCGGAGGGCTTATTGGCGAGAAATTCAGCAGGTCCCAGGGAGTGTTGAACGGAAACAGGCGCCCGCCGGTAAAGTACGCCATCGGGGCGGTTTTCCAGGTGAGCCGGTCGTCCACGCCCAGTTCCCGCATCAGGCCCTGGATCTCCGGGCTGTCGAGAAAGAGGTGGTGGTAGAAGCGCTCCACCGGTTCGCCGTTGACCTCGACCACGCCCAGCTCGCCGCCGATCGCCGGACCGGCCTCGAACACCTCGACCTCGATTCCGGATCCGGCCAGCTGGTGGGCCAGGGTCAGTCCGGTAATGCCGGCCCCGATGATCGCGGCCCTGGGCCGACCCTCCTGGTTTGTCACGCGGTCATTCTCGGGCCGGGGCTTGCCGGTCGGGATAATCCCAGCATGCGGGATCCCGGACCAGGAAAACCACCGAATTCGGAGGCCGGCCGCAGCGGCGCCGCGGACGAGATCGCCGAGCTGCTCTCAGAGCGTGAACTGGCGCTGTACAGGCGCATGGCGCGATTCGAACGCCTCCTTGCCCGCATCCGATTCCTCCTCCGCCGCGGCCGCGTCGCCGGCGACGCCGACCGGCAGCGGGCGCTGCTGCTTGGCGACGTCGGCAAGGGCCGGCCCGGTTGCATCCAGCGGGTCCTGGCGGCCGTGCTGGCCGCATCGCCCGGAGTTCTGGCGCGCTGGCGGAGCCGCGACGATAACTCCTATCTTGCCCAGGTCGCACGCCTGGCCCGACATCGCGAGGCCGGTGCGGATCTGCTCGAATTGGCCGGCTCGAGCGAGAAGGTCATCGAACTGGTGCGGAAGCCGGACTCCCGCCGGCGCGGATAGGCCGGTCGCCCGGCCGGACCGGGGAAACTCGCGCGGCCGCTAGCGCTTGGTAAATTGCGGGGCTTTGCGGGCCCTTTTCAGACCCGGCTTCTTGCGTTCCTTAACGCGCGCGTCGCGCGTGAGCATGCCGGCGGACTTAAGCAGCGGTCGAAATTCCGGATTGAACGCGTTCAGGGCGCGGGCAAGACCCAGGCGGATGGCCCCGGCCTGGCCGGAGTTACCGCCGCCGGACACCTTGATCGTCGCGCGCAGCTGGCCGACGTCGCAGAGGCGCAGCGGCTCGGTGGCCACGATGCGGTCCATCGGGACCGAGAAATACTCGTCCAGGCGCTTGCCGTTCACGACCACGTTGCCCTTGCTGGCAAACAGCCGCACCCGGGCCGAGGCCTGCTTGCGCCTGCCCGTTCCGTAGAAGTACTTTTCGTCCGGCGCCAATGTTATTCCTCTTCGCTGGAGCTGCTCAGCTGGGCAGCGTGCGGATGCTCGGGACCGGCGTACACGTGCAGGCGTCGCAGCGACCCGTCGGCCAATCTTATTGCGCGGGAGCATTCCCTTCACCGCCAGCCGCAGCACCCGGTCGGGATGCTCGTCGAGCTGGGTCTGAAGGGTCTTCTCGCGCAACCCCCCGGGGTAACCGGAGTGGCGGTAATACATCTTCTGTTCGCGCTTGCGGCCGGTGACGGCGATGCGCTCGGCGTTGACCACGACCACGAAGTCGCCCATGTCCAGGTTGGGCGAGAAATCGGCCCGCCGTTTTCCGCTCAGGATTCCGGCGATCCGGCTGGCCAGCCGTCCCAGCGTCTGGTCGGTCGCGTCCAGGACGTGCCACTGCTTGTCCTGCTGCTGGGCGCGTTTGGCCACGTGGGTGCGAAAACTCGGTTCAGACATCTCCGGCCACCTCGTGGGCGATGCTGTCCGTCGGCACACACTCGGCGGCCGTATTCAACCGACCGCAGCGTGAGCCCGTGGGCCGGCGCCGAAGGGGGGATCAATTCGCTGTCGCCGTCCGCGTCGAGCAGGGAGGCGAATTCGTTTTCCTGCCAGCGCGACGAGCCGACGTTGACCAGCCCGCCCACGATCCGGCGGACCATCCGGCGCGCAAACGCCGAGGCCTTAACGTCCACCAGCAGCACGTCGCCGCGCCGGTGGCAGAAGCAGTCGAACAGGTGCCTGATGACCGGGCCGGGCTCGGAAGCGAACCGGCGAAAGTCGTGCACCCCCGCGCAGGTGCGCGGCAGCCGCGTTCATCTGGTCGCAGCGCAGCGGCGTCGGAACGTGCCAGGATCGCTCGGCCCGCAGCGGCGAGCGCGAGGGACGGTTCAGGATGCGGTAGCGGTAGGTCCGCGCCGAGGCCTTGCGGCGGGGGTCGAAGCCGTTCTCGGCCGTCTCCAGCCCGCGCACCGCCAGATCGTGGGGCAGCAGCCCGTTCAGGGCCCGCTCCACTTCGGAGTCGGCCAGCGGCCCGACGTAGTCGCAGGCCACGACCTGGCCCTCGGCGTGCACGCCGGAGTCGGTGCGGCCGGCGCCCCAGATCCGTCCGGGTCGCCCGTTCAGTACCGCCAGCGCGCGTTCGATCTCGCCCTGCACGGTGCGTTCCTGCGCCTGCAGTTGAAATCCCGCAAATTCGGAGCCGTCGTACTCGACGGTGAGCCGCAGACGCCGGGCCATCGGTCAGATCAGCTCGATCTGGGCCAGGCTGGCACCGTCGCCCTTGCGCAGCCCGAGACGGTAGATGCGGGTGTAGCCGCCCTGGCGGTCGGAGAAACGTTCGGCCAGCTGCCCGAACAGCTTGTCGATTACGATCTCGTCCTGGAGCTGGGCGAACGCCTGCCGGCGTGCGTGCTGGTCTCCCTGCTTGGCCAGGGTAATCAGGTGATCGGTCATCGGACGGATCGCCTGGGCCCGGGCGTGCGTGGTCGAGATCCGCTCGTGGATCAGCAGCGAGCGCACCAGGTTGCGCACCAGCGACCGGCGGTGGCCGGTGCTGCGGCCGAAGCGGCGCTTCTTCACTCGGTGTTGCATTTTGTCTGCGGCAGTCCCTGCGGCCTACTCTTCGGTTTCCTCGGCCAGCGCGTCCAGCGCGGTTTCGATGTCGGCGGCGGCCTTCTCGCCGACCCCGCTGAGGGATTCGAGCCGACCGGCGCTGCGCAGCTCGATCAGGTCCTCTACGAACTGGACCTGGCCGGACCGCTTGATCGTGTTCATGATCCGGGTCGAGAGGACGCCTTCCAGCTCGGACAGCGGCGTCTGGGTAACGACCACCGGCTCGACCTCGGGCGGCGGCTCGTCGCCGACGGAGACTCCGGCGATCCGCTGCAACTCGTCGATAAGGCGCTGAGCGGCGTCGGTGACCGCGTCGAGCGGTCCGATCGTGCCGTCGGTCCAGACTTCCAGGGTCAGGCGGTTGTGGTCGGTCGCCCGGCCCACGCGGACGTCGTCAACCTGGTAGTTGACGGCCTTGATCGGCGAAAACAGCGAGTCCATCAGGATTTCGCCGATATCGCGTTCCTTGCTCTCATGCTGCAGCTCGCTGCCGCGGTAGCCTATTCCGCGCTCGATCCGCATGTCCACCCGCAGCTCACCCTCGCCGACCAGGCTGGCCAGGTGGTGGTCGGGGTTGACGATCGCGATTTCCGGCGGGACCCGGATGTCCTTGTCGGTCACGTCGGCCGGCCCGGATATCTCGAGCGTGGCGCCGACGCCCGGCTCCATGCCGTAGTCGGTCGAGTAGAGCTCGTCGGAGACCAGCTTGAAGCGCACGTCCTTGAGATTGAGGATGAACTGGATCAGGTCCTCGCGCATAAAGTCCAGGGTCGAGTACTCGTGCAGGCACCCTTCGACCTTCACCCGCGTGATGGCCACGCCGGGCAGCGAAGACAACAGCACCCGGCGCAGCGCGTTGCCGAGCGTGTGGCCGTAGCCGCGCGCCAGCGGGCTCGCTTCGAACCGACCGTAGTTGTCGGTCACTTCCACCGCGTGCACGTGTGGCGACTGCGCGGTTTGAATTGCCAATTGGGCCTCCGTTAGCGAATTGGTTGGCTGTGAAGGCGCCGCGGCCGGCAGAGAATGGCCGTCAGCGCGAATAGTATTCGACGATCAACTGCTCTTGAATGGCCACGTCCGAACTCTGTGGTCCGGGCAGGCCGGTGACCCGTCCGCTCATTTCGCCGGGGTTGACTTCAACCCAGCTCTGGACCGGGCGTTGGGCGTTGATTTCAAGCGCGGTCTGCACCACGCTCAGGTTGCGGCTGGACTCGCGCACCCCGACCAAGTCGCCGACCGCCAGGATCTGCGAGGGGCTCTTGGCGCGCCGGCCGTTGACTTCGACGTGGCCGTGGCTGACCAACTGCCGGGCCTGCTTGCGCGAGGTGGCAAATCCCATCCGGAAGAACACGTTGTCGAGACGCAGTTCGAGCATCTGCAGGACGATTTCACCGGTCCGACCGCTCTGGCGTTCGGCCATCTCGAAATAGCGCCGGAACTGGCGCTCCATGACCCCGTAGGTGCGTCTGAGCTTCTGCTTCTCGCGCAACTGCTGGGCGTAGTTGGAAAACCGCTGGCGCGGAGGGCGTCCCGTCCCGGGCTGGCCGGGCGGAAGGTTGCGGCGCTCGATCGCGCACTTGGGACCGAAGCAGCGCTCCCCTTTGAGGAACAGCTTCACTCCCTCGCGGCGACAGAGCCGACAGCTGGGTCCGGTGTAACGTGCCATTAGTTGCGCGGTCGCTTGCGGGGTCTGGGTCCGTTGTGCGGGATCGGAGTCACGTCCGAAATGCTCATGATCTGCAGTCCGGCCGCCTGCAGGGCGCGGATCGCCGCGTCGCGACCGCTGCCGGGCCCTTTGACGAAAACGGCGATGCGGCGCATGCCGAGCTCAAGCGCCTGGCGGGCGGCGCCGTCGGAAGTGATCTGGGCGGCGTAGGGCGTGCCCTTGCGCGAACCCTTGAATCCGCTGGTTCCGCCGGAAGCCCAGGTCAGGACCGCACCGGTGTCGTCGGTGATGGTCACGATGGTGTTGTTGAAGGTCGCATGGATATGCGCCTGGCCTTCGGTGACCATACGGGTGAGGCGGCGTCGACGCCTGGGAGGCATTGGGGCTAATTCCGTTCTGGTTTAGCGCTTGATCGATTTCTTGCGGATGCCGATGGCGGTCTTGCGCATCCGGCGGGTCCGGGCGTTGGTGTGCGTCCGCTGGCCGCGCACCGGCAGGCCCAGGCGATGCCGCAGGCCGCGGTAGCTGCCGACCTCGCGCAGGCGCGAGATGTTCAGTCCGACCTCGCGGCGCAGTTCGCCTTCGACCTTGTGCTCTCGCTCGATGATGTCGCGCACCCGGGCGAGCTCGGCGTCGGTGAGATCGCGGACCCGGGTGCCGGGCCTGATTCGCGCGCGCCGAACTATGTCCTGGCTGGTCGCACGGCCGATGCCGAAGATGTAAGTCAAGGCGATCCAGACCGGCTTGTCCACCGGTACGTCTACACCTGAAATTCGCGCCATGCTAGCCCTGCTTCTGGAGACAGCGGCGGTTTTCGCAAATCACCATCACGACGCCGCGGCGCTTGATGATCTTGCACTTGTTGCAGCGCTTGCGCACTGAAGCCGAAACCTTCACCCTAAACCCCTATCGCTGGTCCGGCAGGCGCCAGGTTATCCGGCCCCGGGTCAGGTCGTACGGGGTCAGCTCGACGCGGACTTTGTCGCCGATCCCGATCCGGATGTGATTCATGCGCAGCTTGCCGGAGAGATGGGCCAGCACCAGGGCGCCGTTTTCCAGCTCGATCTTGAAGTTTGTATCAGGCAGCGAATCGCGCACGGTACCTTCAACTTCAATCACATCTTTTTTGGCCAAAAGCCCTAGATCCTAGCTGGGGGCTGGCAGCGCTGCTGCGGATTACTCTCTGGTACCCAATCCCGGTAGCAGGGGATTTGGAACCCGACCCGACCGGTCGAGTCCTTCCGTTTTATCTGGTTGGGTCCTGCGCCTTGCCGAGCGAACAAATTATAGACGGTTAAGGGGTAATTCATGGCCGGCCGCACTCTTAACCGCCCACTCTGCCGGCCGGCGCGGCGAGAGGGTCGCGGCATTTGCTGCGGGCCGCGATCAGGGCCGCGATATCGGCGGAAATCTCGTCCACCGGGCGGTCTCCGTCGATGTCGAAAATGATCCCCTGGCCAAGGTAATGGTCAAATACCGGCCTTGTGGCCTCGTCGTAGACCGCGATCCGGCGATCGATGATCTCCGGCCGGTCGTCGGAACGCCCGCGATGGAGCGAGCGGCTGACCTTGACCCGGTTGTCTACCTTCAGGTGCACGACGGCAGCGATGCGTCCACCAACCGCGGCGAGCCATTCGTCAAACAGCGTGGCCTGGACCGAAGTGCGCGGGAATCCGTCGATGACCACGCCGGGGCCGTTGGCGCAGAGCCGCTCCACCTCGGCCGTGATCAGCTGGGTGGTCAGTTCGTCCGGGACCAGGTCGCCGGACGACATCTTTTCCTTGATCAGCCGGGCGAGCCGGTCCGAGCGCGATTCGAGCGCCCGGAAGAGGTCGCCGGAGGAGAGGTGCATCAGGCCCAGCCGGGACTGCAGGAGTTCGGCCTGGGTGCCCTTGCCGGCGCCCGGGCCGCCGAGCATGACCAGCAGGAGCTTGCGGTCGATCGCGGGGTCGCTCACAGGAACGCCTCGTATTCGCGCATCATCAGCTGCGATTCCAGCTGGCGCATCGTATCGAGCACGACCCCGACCGTGATCAGGAGGCCGGTGGAACTTAGCGCGACCGCGGTCACCCCGGTCCCCAGGCCCACGAAGAACGGGACGATCGCGATCAGCCCCAGGAATAGGCCGCCGGCCAGGGTGATCCGGTTCAGGACCCGGTTAAGGAACGCGGCGGTCGGGGGGCCGGGTCGGATCCCGGGGATGAACCCGCCGTTCTTCTGCAGGTTTTCGGGCAGGTTCTGCTGATTGAAGATCACGATCGTGTAGAAGAACGTGAAGGCCACCACCAGCAGGAAGGTCATGAACCAGTAAGGGAAGGCCTCCGGGCCGAACCAGCCGGCCAGGACCCCTGAGAGTTCGGCCAGCCAGAGCGCGTCGGAGGTGGCCGCGTACTGGGCGATGGTGGCCGGCATCAGCATGATCGAGAAGGCAAAAATCAGCGGGATCATGCCGGCCGAGTTGATCTTCATCGGGATGTGCGTGGAGCGTCCTCCGTACATCCGGTTGCCGCGGACCCGCTTGGCGTAGCTGACCGGTATGCGGCGCTGGCCCTCGTGGACGAAGACGATCGCGGCCACCATCAGCACCCCGATCACCGAGAAGGCGGCCAGGCCGGTGAACGCCTCGCCGCCGAGGAGCGACTGGCCCAGCGCCGGCGGAACGCCCGCCACGATGCCACCGAGGATGATGATCGAGACGCCGTTGCCGATGCCGCGCTCGGTGATCAGCTCGCCCAGCCAGTAGAGGAACATCGTCCCGCCGGCCATGACCGTTAGCATGCCCAGGATCGTCAGCGGCGGCAGGTCGCCGATCGGAGACGGGGAGGCCGCGCGCAGGATCTGGATCTGCGCATAGCCCTGCATCATCGCCAGCGGAACCGTGAACAGCCTGGTGTAGAAGGCCAGCTTGCGGCGCCCGGCGTCGCCGCCCTCGCGCGACAGCTCGCGCAGCTGCGGGACGATCGGCACCAGGATGTTGAAGATGATCGAGGCGGTGATGTAGGGGTAGACGCCCAGGGCCACGACCGAGAAGTTCTCGAGCGCGCCGCCGGAGAGGAGATTGAGGAAGCCCAGCAGCTGGTCGCCCTCGAAACGCTGCTGGAGCAGTTCCAGGTCCACGTTCGGCAGCGGGATGTGGGCCACGATCCGGAAGATGATCAGCATGCCCAGGGTAAAGAGGATCTTGTTGCGAAGATCCGGCAGCCTGAGCGCTGAGAGCGTCGCCTGAATCATGAGTCGATCATCGAGTCGGGTCGCCCGGCCGTTCCAGCATGCAAGCCCGTGGCGCGGAGCAGGGCAGTTACTCGATTACTCTGGCTGAGCCGCCGGCGGCTTCGATCTTGGCGATGGCGGCAGCCGAGAAACGGGTGGCCGAAACGGTCAGTTTCCGCTCCAGCGATCCGTTGCCCAGGATCTTGATCGGGCCGCGCTTGGCGATGCCGGCCGCGATCAATTCGCCCGGGCCGATATCCGCGCCGTCCTCGAACGCGTTCAGCGCGGAAACGTTGACCGGTTCGTATTCGGTGCGGTGGCGGGCGTTGGAGAACCCCGGCAGTTTCGGGAAGCGGCGCAGGATGGGCGTCTGACCGCCCTCGGCGTACCAGCGCCGGTTGGAGCCGGCGCGGGACTTGGCGCCCTTCTGGCCGCGTCCGGCGGTGCGGCCGCGACCGGAGCCGATCCCGCGTCCCACCCGCTGGCGGGTGCGCTTTTTGGATCCGCTAACGGCCAGCGCGATGTCATTTGCCATCGTCGGAATCCTTTTCCACGGTTCTGACCTCGACGAGGTGGCTTACGCTGTGCGCCATCCCCCGGATGGCGGGGTTGTCGGGCTGGCGGACGGCCTGGCCGATCTTGCGCAGGCCGAGCGCCGCGACCGTGTCCTTGTGCTGCTGCAGCGCCCCGATCGGGCTGCGCCGCAGCGTGATCTCAAGAAGCGCCATTTGAACTGCCGCGCTGCCGCCGGCTGGGCCGCCGCAGTTTGGCATTGGCGGGAACGCTCAGGTCGTTGAGCGCCGCCATGGTCGCCTTGGCGAGGTTCATCGAATTGGAGGAGCCGAACGCCTTGGTCAGCACGTTGGAAATTCCGGCGGCTTCGACCACGGCTCGGACCGCCCCGCCCGCGATCACCCCGGTACCGGGGCTGGATGGGCGCAGGATGACCTTCGAGGCCCCGTATCGGCCCTCGACGTAGTGCGGGATCGTGCCGTCGTCACAGACCGGTACCGAGACCATCCCGGCGCGGGCCTTCTCGTGCGCCTTGCGGATCGCCGAAGCGACCTCGCGGGCCTTGCCCAGACCCAGTCCGACCCTGGTCTGGCCGTCGCCGACCACGACCACGGCGTTGAAGCCGAACGTCCGGCCACCCTTGACGACCTTGGCCACGCGCTTGATGCGGACCACGCGTTCCTCGATGCGCTGTCCGCCGTCAACGTTGCTGCGTGCACTCAATTCAGATGGCTCTTTCTATATCCGTAATCCCGCCGCGCGCGCACCGTTGGTGAGCGCCGCGACACGGCCGTGAAAGCGGTGTCCGCCCCGATCGAGCACCGCCGATTCGAGGTTCGCGCCGGCAGCCCGCTGGGCCAGCAGTTCGCCGACTTTGCGGGCGGTTTCGGTCTTGTCGCCGGACTCGTCCAGGTCTTTTTCAAGACTCGACGCCGCGGCCAGCGTCACGCCGGCGTCGTCGTCGATCAACTGTCCGTAGATGTGGCGGTTGCTGCGGAAAACGGCCAGCCGCGGGCGCTCGGCCGAGCCGCGCACCTTTTTGCGGATGATCCGATGGCGGCGCCGGCGGTCGGCGCTGCGCGAGCGTTTTTTCATCGGCCCGCTCCGATCGCGGCCTTGCCCGGCTTGAGGCGGACGACCTCGCCGGCGTAGCGGATTCCCTTGCCCTTGTAGGCGTCCGGGGTCCGCAGCGAGCGCAGGTTCGCGGCGGTGCGCCCCACCAGCTCCTTGTCGATGCCGCGCACCGTTACCCGGTTCGCGCCCTCGAGCTGGAGTTCGATCCCCTCGGTGGACTTGAAGATCACCGGGTGCGACATGCCGATCTGAAGTTCGATGCCATCGGCGTGTTCCTGGGCCCGGTAGCCGGTCCCGACGATGTCGAGGGTGCGCGAGTAACCCTGGGTCACCCCGACCACGTTGTTGGCAATCAGCGACCGCGAGAGTCCGTGCAGCGAGCGCTGGCGCGAGGAGTTGTTGCGGCGCGTGACCGTCACGTGCCCGTCCTCAAGCACGGCCTTGATGCCGGACTGGAGCTGGAGTTCAAGCTCGCCCAGGGGGCCCTTGACCGCGACTCGCCCCGAATCCGAGCAATCGACCTCGACCCCGTCGGGGATCGGGATCGGGAGCATGCCCACGCGCGACATCGTCCGGCTACCAGACCGAGCAGATGTGCTCGCCGCCGAGTTTGCGGCGGTAGGCCTGCCGGCCGGTCATGACGCCCTGCGAGGTGGAGATGATCGCAATCCCGGTCCCGCCGCGAATCAGCGGGATGTCGCGGGCGCGGGTGTACTGGCGCCGGCCCGGCTTGGAGACGCGGCGGGCGGCCTTGATGATCGGCTGGCGGTCGGCGTCGTACTTGAGCAGGATTCGCAGTTGCTGCTGCGGCCCTTCGACCTCGAGCCGCTCGAAACCGGCGATGTAGCCTTCGCGCTCCAGGATCCCGAGGATGCTGGCCTTCTGCTTGGACGCCGGAACGTCGGCGTGCGGCAGTCCGGCCTGACCCGCGTTGCGGATCCGGGCCAGCAGGTCGGCGATCGGGTCCGAGTGCGCGTAGCGGAGAACGGGGGAGCGTGCCATCGCGTTTACCAGCTCGACTTGATGATGCCGGGAATCTCGCCGCGGAGGGCGCGCTCGCGGAAGCAGATCCGGCACAGGCCGAACTTGCGGATGTAGCCGCGCGGTCGCCCGCACAGCTGGCAGCGGTGATGGTAGCGGACCTTGAACTTGGGCGGCCGCTTCCACTTTTCAATCAGCGCCTTCTTGGCCATCAGTTCACGCTCCTTCGGCCTGGAACGGGCAGCCCAGCGCTTCCAGTAAGGCCAGACCGTGGGCGTCGTTGCCGGCGGTGGTCACGAATGTCACCTGAAATCCCCGCACGCGGTCGATCTTGGTGTAGTCGATCTCGGGGAAGATCAGCTGTTCGTCAAATCCGGTCGAGTAGTTGCCGCGCCCGTCGAACGACCGCCGCGAAAGGCCGCGGAAGTCGCGCACGCGCGGAATGCCGATCGAGAACAGCCGATCGACGAAGTGGTACATGCGGTCGCCGCGCAGGGTCACCATCACCCCGACGCGCATTCCCTTGCGCAGCGAGAAGTTGGAGATCGACCGCGTCGCCCGGGTGATCACCGGCTTCTGGCCGGTGATGATGCTCAGGTCGCGGGCCGCGTTTTCGGGCGCGTTCTGGTCCGAAATCGCCTCGCCCACGCCGCTGTTGACCACGACCTTGGTCAGCTTCGGCACCTCCATGATGTTGGCGATGCCCAGCTCGCGCGCGAGCTGCGGGCGGAATTCGTCCACGTAGCGACGGTGCAGGCGGGAGATCACTGGTCGTCGATCACCTCGCCCGACGCCTTGGCGTACCGGACTCTGCGTCCGTCGGCCAGCGTCTGCTTGCCGACCCGGGTCGGCTTCTGGGAGGCCGGGTCGATCAGCTTGACGTTGGAAACGTGCATGGGGGCCGCGAAATCGATTATTCCGGTCGGACGGCCGGGCCCGGAAAAACGAGCGTGCCGCTTGCGCAGGTTCACGCCCTCGACGACGACCTGCCGGGTCTTGGTCAGGACCTGGGTGACCGAGCCGCGTTTGCCACGCTCGGGGCCGGCGATGACCAGGACCTCGTCGCCCTGCTTGATTCGCATCGAGGCCATGGCGGTCAGAGCACCTCGGGCGCGAGCGAAATCACCCGCGCAAAGCGCGCATCGCGCAATTCGCGGGCCACCGGCCCGAAGATTCTGGTGCCGATCGGTGTCTGCTGGCCGTCGACCAGGACCGCGGCGTTGTCGTCGAACCGGATCCGCGACCCGTCGCGGCGCTTGTACTCCTTGGCCACCCGGACGATAACCGCGTGGGCGACCCTCCCTTTCGGGATCGGGCTGTTGGGAACGGCGGACTTGACCGATCCGACCACCACGTCGCCCACCGACGCGTAGCGTCGACCGGTGCCGCCGAGGACCCTGATCACCAGGAGCTCGCGGGCGCCGGTGTTGTCGGCGATCTTGACCCGGGACTGCTGCTGGATCACTCGGAATTCCCGTCATCGACTTCGGCGGTCACCGCCGGGGCGGTGTCGACCACGTGGCGCAGCCGCCAGCGCTTGCGCGCCGAGAGGGGTCGGCATTCCTCGATGACGACCTCGTCCCCGCTCTTGGAGGCGTTGTCGGCGTCGTGGATCATGTAGCGCTTGCGCCGCCGGACCTGCTTGCCGTACAGCGGGTGGCGCACGACGCGCGTGTGCTCCACGACCCGCGACTTGTCCATGCGGTCCGAGACCACGACACAGCGCAGTCGTCTCTTGCCGGCCATGCTCAGGTGCCTTCCTGGCCCTGGACGGGCGCTCGTAATTTCGCCGAAAGTACGGTCAGCATACGGGCGATGTCCTTGCGCGCCTTGCGGACCTGCGAGTTGTCGTCGAGCTGGTGCGTGGCGGCGCTGACGCGCAACTGGAAGAGGTCGTTGCGGCGGTCTGCGATCGCGGTCTCCAGCTCCAGCGGGCTCATCGCCCGGATCTGCTCCATGTCAGCCAACTACGAACTCCTCGGTGCGGCTGAGGATGCGGGCGGCAATCGGCAGCTTGTTGGCCGCCAGCTGTAGGGCCCGCACGGCCACGTCGGATTCGACACCGGATATTTCGAACAGCACCCGGCCGGGCTTGATCGGCGCGACCCAGCGTTCGGTCGCGCCCTTGCCGCCGCCCATGCGGGTTTCGATGGGCTTCGACGAGACCGGCTTGTCGGGGAATACGCAAATCCATACCCGGCCCTGGCGGCGCATGTGCCCGGTCAGGACGCGTCGCGCGGCCTCGATCTGACGCGAATCCATGAACCCGCGCTCGGTCGCCTGCAGTCCCCAGTCGCCGTGGCGAACCGAATTGCCGCGGGTCGCCCGGCCGCGGTTCTTGCCGCGCATTCTTTTCTGGTGCTTCAGGCGCTTGGGCATCAGCATGGATCAGCGCTCCAGGCCGGCCGGCAGGACGTCGCCGATTCCGGACCGGTTCTGGTCGGAGGCGCGGCGGGCGCGGTCTCCGCGGTGCACCCACGCCTTGACCCCGATCGTTCCGTAGGTGGTGCGCGCCACCGCCTGACCGTAGTCGATGTCCGCGGTCAGGGTCTGCAGCGGCACGCGGCCTTCGATTTCGTACTCGGTGCGCGCCATGTCGCGACCGCCCAGGCGGCCGGCGACCTGAATCTTGGCGCCTTCGGCCCAGGCCCGCAGGCAGCGTTCGGCGGCTGACTTCATCGCCCGCCGGAAGGAGACGCGGCGTTCGATCTGGTCGGCCACCGACCTGGCCACCAGGTAGGCGTCGAGATCGGGCGACGTGATTTCGGTCACGTCGACGTCGATGCGCTTGCCGATTTCCTTGGAGAGCGCCTTCTGCAGGGCCTCGCGGTTGGAGCCGCCCCGTCCGATCACGACGCCGGGCCTGGAGGTGTGTATGTTGATCCGGACCATGTCCTGCACGCGCCGGATCAGGATTCGCGAAACTCCCGCGCTGTAGGAGCGGCGGCGTCCGCCGCGGTCCTCGTGCTGCCCGGGCGGGTTCTTGAGCCAGGTCCGGACGAAGTCGCGGATCCGCGCGTCTTCGATGACCAGATCGGCGAATTTTCGGTCGGCGTACCACTGGCTGTCCCAGCTTCGGTAATTGCCGAGCCGGAATCCGACCGGGTGAACTTTGCGACCCATCTAGGCCTCGCGCTCGTCTACTACGACGGTGATGTGGCACATGCGGCGCTTGTAAAAGCCGGCCCGGCCGCGCGACTTGGCCCGCATGCGGCGCAGTCGCGGCCCGTCATCGACGAAAGCCCGGGCCACGTAGAGCGACTCGGGATTGAGGCCGTAGTTGTTCTCGGCGTTTGCCACCGCCGATTTCATCGTCTTGGCGATCATCGTCGCCGAACGATTCGGAAGGTAGGCCAGCAGCGAGAACGCCTCGCTGACCCCCAGCCCCTTGAGCTGGTCGGCGACCAGCCGGGCCTTGCGCGGGGCCACGCGCAGGTAGCGCGAGGAGGCTGCGACTTCCATCGGCGTCGGCTAGCTTCAGCGACCGGTGCGGGCCCGGGAACCGGAGTGCCCGCGGAATACGCGGGTGGGCGCGAACTCGCCGAGCTTGTGGCCCACCATGTTTTCGGTTATGTAAATCGGGACGTGGCGGCGGCCGTCGTGGACCGCGATCGTGTGCCCGACCATCTCGGGAAAGATCATCGAGCGCCGGCTCCAGGTCCGCAGGACCTGCTTGACGCCGCGACGGTCGAGGGCCTTGACGCGACGCAGCAGTTTGCGGTCCGCGTAGGGTCCTTTTTTGAGCGATCTGGGCATATGTCTTCTACAAGCTCAGCTATCGACGCGTCCGGCGCCGGCGCAGGATCAATTTGTCGCTGCGGCGTTTGCCGATTCTGGTTTTGCGCCCCAGCGCCGAGCGACCCCATGGAGTCTTCGGAGGCATCCCGGTGGGCGCTTTGCCTTCGCCGCCGCCGTGCGGGTGGTCTTTGGGATTCATCGCCGACCCGCGCACGCTCGGTCGTCGCCCCCGGTGGCGGGAACGTCCGGCCTTGCCCAGCGACTGGTTCGAGTGGTCCTCGTTGCCAGAGCGACCAATTGTCGCAAAACAGGAGCCGCTGACCATTCGCATTTCGCCTGACGGCATGCGCAGCGTCGCCATGCCGCGGTCCTTGGCCAGGACCTGCAGGTAGGACCCGGCCGCGCGCGCCAGTTGGGCGCCCCGGCCAGGGGTCAGTTCGACGCAGTGCACGACGGTGCCGTCGGGAATGTCCTGCAGCGCCAGGGCGTTGCCCACGGTCAGGGCCGAACCGGGTCCGGACTGGATGGTAGAGCCCAGGGCCAAACCGGCCGGGGCGATGATGTAGCGCTTCTCGCCGTCGGCGTAGTGGAGCAGGGCCAGCCGCGCCGATCGGTTGGGGTCGTATTCGATCTGGGCGACCCTGGCCGGCACGCCCCATTTGTCGCGCTTCCAGTCGACCTGGCGCAGCTTGCGCTTGTGGCCGCCGCCCTGGTGGCGCACCGTGACCCGGCCCTGGTTGTTGCGGCCGGCGCGCCGCTTGCGCGGGCGGGTGAGCTTTTTCTCCGGGCGCCGGCGGGTGATGTCGGAAGAATCGACCGAGACGTATTCGCGCCGCCCCGGCGAGGTCGGTCGGTAGGTTTTTACCGGCATCGCGTCTTACCCAGATTCCCGATCAGGCGCCGAACACGTCGATGCGGTCGTCGGGACCCAGGGTCACGATCGCTTTTTTCCAGTCCGAGGTGCGGCCGGTGTGGCGGCCGAACCGCCGGCTGCGGCCGCGCTGCGAAATCACGTTGACCTTCTGGACCTTGACCTCGAACATGGCCTCGACCGCCTCGCGGATCTGGATCTTGTTGGCGGACCGATCGACCTTGAAGACGTACTTGTTCTCCTCGGCCAGGTAGGTCGATTTCTCGGTCACGATGGGGGCGATCAGGACGCTTGCGATATCCATTGATCAGCCGCCCCTGCCCGCCAGGGTCGCCACCGCGTCGGCGGAGACCACGAGCGTGTCCGAGACCAGCACGTCGTAGGTGGAGAGGGTGTCGGCGCGGGCCACATCCACATGCGGGATGTTGGCCGAGGACCGCAGCAGCGACGGCTGCGGGTCGCAGTCGATAAGGAGGACGCGCCCGCTGCCGGAAAGCCCGGCCTCTTTCAGCCAGGCGGCCCGGGTCCGGGTCTTGCCGTCGCCCAGATCGATCGGGTCGGCCCCGCGGATGCTCCCGGAACGGGCTTTGAGCGCCAGCGCCTGGACGAAGGCGGATCGGCGCTCGCGCCGCGAGAGCTGGCGCGATTTGTTCAGCGGCTTGGGCGCGAACGCCAGGCCGCCGCCGCGCCAGATGGGCGATCGGATCGACCCGTGGCGCGCCCGCCCGGTGCCTTTCTGGCGCCAGGGCTTGCGGCCGCCGCCGCGGACTTCCGACCGCAGCAGGGTGGAGCGGTTGCCTTCGGCCGCGTTGATCTGGTGATCGGCGACCGCGCGCTTGAGCAGGTACTGGTTGATCTCGCAATCGAACCAGGACTGCGGTAATTCGAGCTCGGCTTTTCCCTCCCGGCCATTTGCTCCGATGACCGGGATCCGGGTAGTGGCCGCGGGTTCTGTGGCCATTCGGCTAGCTGACCTTCTCTATCGCCAGCAGCGAGCCGTTCGGGCCGGGGACCGCGCCCGAGAGCAGCAGGAGGTTGCGCTCGGGGTCCACCCTCACGACCTTGACCCGCGAAAGGGTCGTGCGCCGCCCGCCGGAGCGGCCGGCCATTTTCTTGCCCTTGAAAACCCTGCCCGGATCGGTGCCCGCTCCAATGGAGCCGGGCGCCCGCTCGCGGTCGGACTGGCCGTGCGTGCGGCGACCGCCGCGGAAGCCGTGGCGCTTCATCACGCCGGTGAAGCCGTGGCCCTTGCTGGTGCCGACGACCTTCACGCGCCTGGCGTCGGAGAGCACCGAGACGGTTATCTCCTGGCCCCGCTCGACGCCGTCCAGTTCCTCCGGCGAGGCCCGGAATTCGCGCAGGTGGCTGTAGGCGCCCAGGCCGTCGAGGTGCCCCAGTTCGGGGCTGGTCAACTTCCGCTCGCGGGTCTCCCCGTATGCCAGCTGGGCGGCATCGTAGCCGTCCGATTGCCGCGACTTGATCTGCGAGACCACGCACGGGCCGGCGCTGATTACGGTGACCGGGACGTAGCGGCCTTCGTCGTCGTAGATGTGCGACATGCCCAGCTTGGTCCCCAGGAGCGCGGAAATCATCGCCCGGTCAGGACTTCATCTCGATGTCGACCCCGGCCGGGAGGTCCAGGCTCAGGAGCGCGTCCATCGTCTCTTGGTTGGGGTCGGAAACAAAGATCACGCGGCGGTGGGTCCGCATCTCGAACTGCTCGCGCGAGTCCTTGTCGATAAACGGCGAGCGAATCACCGTCCACTTGTTCTTCTTGGTCGGCAGCGGGACCGCGGTCACAGTCGCGCCGCTGCGCCGCACGCTGTCCAGGATCCGGCGGACCGACTGGTCGAGGATGCGGTGGTCGTAGGCGTTGAGCCTGATCCGGAAGCGCTGGCGCCGCGGCCGGCTGCGGCGACGGGTGCGCGTCCGGCGTCTGGTCCGACTCGAGCGCTCCGCCACCTTAACCTGCCTGCTGTCTCTCTGGCGTCCGCGCTTAGCGCAGGATCTCGGTGACCGAACCGGCCCCGACGGTCACCCCGCCCTCGCGGATCGCAAAGCGGACTCCGCGCTCCAGGGCGATCGGGGTGATCAGATTGACTTCCATCTCGACGTTGTCGCCCGGCACGACCATCTCGGTGCCCTCGGGCAGCTTGATCTCGCCGGTCACGTCGGTGGTCCGGATGTAGAACTGCGGCCGGTAGCCGTGGAAGAACGGGGTGTGGCGCCCGCCCTCCTGGCGCGAGAGGACGTAAACCTCGGCCTTGAATTCCGAGTGCGGGGTGATCGACTTGGGTTTGGCCAGGACCTGTCCGCGCTCGACCTCGTCGCGGTCGATCCCGCGCAGCAGGCAGCCGACGTTGTCGCCCGCCTGGCCTTCGTCGAGGGTCTTGCGGAACATCTCAACTCCGGTGACTATCACGCCGTCGCGGCCGTGTCCCAGACCGACTATGTCGATCGGTTCGCCGGTCTTGATGATTCCGCGCTCGATCCGGCCGGTGACCACGGTACCGCGGCCCTTGATTCCGAACACGTCCTCGACCGGCATCAGGAAGTCCTGCTCGGTCGGTCGCGGCGGAGCCGGAATGTACTCGTCGACCGCGGCCATCAGCTCGCGGATGCCGGCGTAGGCGTCGTCGTTGATGTCCTCGGCGTCGGATTCGAGCGCCTGCAGCGCGCTGCCGCGCACGATCGGAACGTTGTCGCCGTCGAAATCGCGCTCGTTGAGCAGGTCGCGGACCTCGAGCTCCACCAGTTCGATCAGCTCCTCGTCGTCGACAAGGTCGCATTTATTGAGAAACACGACCATCGACGGCACTTCCACCTGGCGCGCCAGGAGGACGTGCTCGCGGGTCTGCGGCATGGGGCCGTCGGGCGCCGACACGACCAGGATCGCGCCGTCCATCTGGGCCGCGCCGGTGATCATGTTCTTGATGTAGTCGGCGTGACCGGGGCAGTCGACGTGGGCGTAGTGGCGGTTTTCGGTCTGGTATTCGACGTGCTGGATCGCGATCGTGATCCCGCGGGCTTTTTCCTCGGGGGCGTTGTCGATCGATTCAAACGGCCGGAAATCGGCGCCGCCGGCCAGCGCCAGCGTCTTGGTTATGGCCGCCGTCAGCGTCGTCTTGCCATGGTCGATATGACCGATGGTGCCGATGTTTACGTGCGGCTTGGTGCGTTCGAACTTTTCTCTGGCCATTGGTTTTCTGCCCCTCAGAGCATTGGTTCTTTAACTTAGGAAACGATGGTAGCCAATTGCTTGGCGGTTTAAACGGAAGTCAACCGGTCTTTACGCGCGGCTCCCCGCAAGCGAGGACGCGTTGGCGGGTTCATAGCGGGCAAATTCCATCGAGAAAGTCCCCCGTCCCTGGGTCTGGGAGCGGAGTTCGCTGGCATAGCCAAACATCCCCGCCAGCGGGACTTCGGCCTCGATCAAGACCTCGGACCCGTCGCTGTCGGCCCTGCGGATATTGCCCCGCTTGGCCGCCAGGTTTCCGATGATTTCTCCCATGTATGTGTCCGGCGCGCGGATTTCCAGTTCCATGATTGGTTCGAGTGCCACCGCGGAAGCGCGTTCGAAACCGTCGCGCACGGCCATTGCGGCAGCGATGCGAAAAGCGATCTCTGATGAGTCAACCACGTGATACGACCCGTCAATGACTCTGGTGTGAACACCGGTCATCGGGTAGCCGTGCGGTCCCTCGGTCATGGCGTCGCCGACGCCCTGCTCCACAGCGGCCATGAATTCTAAGGGAATCGTGCCGCCGACGATCTTGCTTTCGAAGGTGTTTTCAACGCCCTCTTCGGTCGGTTCCACTTCGAGCACGACATGCCCGAACTGCCCCCGACCGCCGCTCTGGCGGACGAATTTCCCAACCCCGGTGGCGGCCCGCCGGATCGTCTCCCGGTAGGCAACCTGCGGGGCCCCGACCGAGGAGCGCACCGCGAACTCGCGCAGCAGGCGGTCGACTATCACCTCCAGGTGCAGCTCGCCCATGCCGGCGATCAGGGTCTGCCCGGTCTCGGCGTCGGAAGTGACCCGGAAAGTCGGGTCTTCGTCGGCCAGACGCACCAGCGCCGCGCCCAGCTTGTCCTGGTCGGCGCGCGATGCCGGTTCGACCGCAACCTTGACCACCGGCTCGGGGAAGTTGATCGATTCCAGGAGCAGCGGCTGGTTCTGGTTGCAGACCGTATCGCCGGTGAACGTGTCCTTGAGGCCGATGATCGCGCCGATTTCGCCGGCGCCGAGACCCACGTCGAGCTGCTCGCGCTTGTCGGCGTGCATGCGCAGGATCCGGCCCACGCGCTCGCGCTTGCGGCGGGTCGTGTTGTAGATGTAGCTGCCGGGCATGATCCGGCCCGAGTAGAGCCGGACGTAGGTCAGCCGGCCGGCGAAGGGGTCGGTCGTGACCTTGAACGCCAGCCCCGCCGGCGGCGCCTCGTCCTCGGGCGGGCACTGCACGTCGGCGCCGGTCTTGGGATGGGTCCCGCTTATGACCGGAACGTCCAGCGGCGAGGGCAGGAAATCAACGATCGAGTCGATGACCGCCTCGATCCCCTTGTTGCGCAGGGCCGAGCCGCACAGGACCGGGATGGCGGTGTTGGCCAGGGTGATGCGCCGCAGCGCGTCGGCAAGATCCTGGTTGGATATGGGCTCGTTCTCAAGGTACTTCTCGGCGATATCGACATCGAAATCGGCTATTTCCTCGATCATGTGCTCGCGTGCGGCCCGGGCGTCTTCCAGCAGTTCCGGTTCGATCTCGCCGACCCGGACGTGGTCGAGCCCGTCGTCAATGAAGTTGCGCTGGTTGAACGCGACCAGGTCGATCACGCCCCTGAATTCGTCCTCGCGCCCGATCGGGAGCTGGCAGCGGATGGGGATAGCGTTGAGGCGGTCGCGGATCATCTCGACGGTCCGCTCCAGGCTGGCGCCGCGGCGGTCCATCTTGTTGACCAGGGCGACCCGCGGTACCGAGTACTTGTCGGCCTGGCGCCAGACCGTCTCGGTCTGCGGCTGCACGCCGGCGACCGCGTCCAGGACCACGACCCCGCCGTCCAGGACGCGCAGCGAGCGCTCCACTTCGGCGGTAAAGTCCACGTGGCCGGGGGTGTCGATGATGTTGATGATGTGATCGCGCCACTGACAGGTGGTGGCGGCCGCGGTGATCGTTATGCCGCGTTCGCGCTCCTGGACCATCCAGTCCATGGTCGCCGCGCCCTCGTGCACCTCGCCGGTGCGGTGAATCCGGCCGGTGTAGAGCAGGATTCGCTCGGTGACCGTGGTCTTGCCGGCATCAATGTGGGCAATGATGCCAATGTTGCGGGTGCGGGCGAGTCGAGCCGACATGAAATAGACCTGGCGAAGTTATGGGTTGGTTGCGGACTGGAAAGCTCTACCAGCGGTAGTGCGCAAACGCCTTGTTGGCTTCGGCCATCCGATGGCTTTCTTCGCGGCGGCGCACGGCCTGGCCCTCGTGCCGGTAGGCATCGAGGATCTCGCCGGCCAAACGACGGACCATGGTTTTTTCGCCGCGGCGGCGGGCGGCCTGGACCAGCCAGCGGGTGGCCAGCGAGAACCGGCGTTCGCCGCGGATTTCGATCGGGACTTGGTAGGTGGCCCCACCCACCCGGCGCGGGCGGACTTCGAGCTGCGGGGTCGCGTTGCGCAGGGCCTGCTCGAATATTTCAATCGGGTTCTGGTTGATGCGCTCTTCGATCAGGTCGAAGGCGTCGTAGAGCAGGCGCCGGGCCAGGCTCTTCTTGCCCCGGGTCATGAGCACGTTGATAAAGCGCGACACCGAGCGGTTGCCGAATTTTGGATCCGGCAATACGGGACGGCGGGCGGGTCGGTTGCGGCGGGGCATCTAGTGTGGTTCTTGACTGCGGGGCGGCGGGTTAATGCGAGTCCCGCTTGGACCCGTACTTGGAGCGCCCCTGGCGGCGGTTCTCGACGCCGGTGGCGTCGTAGGCGCCGCGGACGATGTGGTAGCGGACTCCCGGCAGGTCGCGCACGCGACCGCCGCGGACCAGCACCACAGAGTGCTCCTGCAGGGTGTGGCCTTCGCCCGGGATGTAGGCCAGCAGCTCCATCCCGTTCGAGAGCCGGACCCGCGCGACCTTGCGCAGCGCGGAGTTCGGCTTCTTGGGCGTGACCGTGCGCACCTGCACGCAAACGCCGCGTTTCTGCGGTGCTCCGCCAGTGCGGATCAGGCGCCGCTGGTTCGAGTTGTAGGAGTAATGCAACGCCGGCGTCGTCACCTTGCGGCGAGGGCTGCGGCGCCCTTTGCGAACCAGTTGGTTAATCGTGGGCACAGCTATTCCGGGGCGATGGGCGGGGGAACTCGATGACGGCTGTGCGAACCGCCTGCCGGACCCTTAGGGCAAGGCAGCAAAAGTATAGCAACCATCAGGGCGTTTTCCGGGGGACGGTCAGGAGTACGGGTAGTCCGCGAAACCGTCTTCGAACCCGTCCGCGCCTTCCATTTGGGTGGACGCCTGCCAGCGCTCCTCTTCCAGACGCTGGAGTTCTTCAAGCTGCCGCTTGAGTTCCTCGCGTTCCTCGCGGCGCGCGTTGATTCGCGCCACGACCTTGGCCGCGCCGGTCAGCTCCTCGTTGGAGCCGGCGGGGGCGAAGCGGTGGAAGTAGCCGGTACCGGCCGGGATCAGCTTGCCGACGATCACGTTTTCCTTCAGACCCACGAGGCTGTCGCGGGCGCCTTCCAGGGCCGATTCGGTAAGGACGCGCGTTGTGTCCTGGAACGAGGCGGCCGAGAGGAAGCTGTCGGAGTAAAGCGACGCCTTGGTCACGCCCAGCAGCACCCGTTCGCCGGTGGAGGGCTCGTCCGACGTGGAGTTGACGCGCTCGAAAACGCGCGCGTCGACGTATTCGTCGGGCAGCAGCACGGTGTCGCCCGGGGTCAGCACCTTTACCCGGCGCAGCATCTGGCGGATCACCAGTTCGACGTGCTTGTCGTGGACGGGAACCCCGACCACCGAATACACGCCCTGGATCTCGGCCAGCAGGTACTGCTCGACCTTGCTCAGGCTCTCGCTCTCGGAGGTGCCGGCCAGCCGCAGGATGTCGTGCGGGTTCAGCGGGCCCTCGGTGAGCTGGGTGCCGCGCTCGACGCGGGCTCCGTCGTCGACCAGCACCCGGGTCGTGACCGGGACCGCGTACTTGACCGATTCGTGCAGGATGATCTTGCCCTCGACCAGCTCCAGCTGGCCCGAGACCGGCGCCAGCAGGTAGTCCTCGGCGCTCTGGCGTTTGGCGATGCGCGTACCCTGCTTGACCACGGCGCCGGACTTGCCCAGCGCGCGGTATTGCTCGCCCAGGTCGATCTCGTGCTGCTGGACCAGTTCCAGCGTCACGCCGTCGTCGGAACGGTTGACCGTGACCACGCCGCCGAAGTCGGCGATCTCGGCCTGGCCGCGCGGCGTGCGGGCCTCGAAGAGCTCCTCGACCCGCGGCAGGCCACGGGTGATGTCTTCCTCGCGGAACGTTCCGCCGGTGTGGAAGGTGCGCATCGTCAGCTGGGTGGCGGGTTCGCCGATCGACTGGGCGGCGATGATGCCCACCGCGGTCCCCAGTTCGACCGGCTCGTGCCGGGCCAGGTCGAATCCGTAGCAGGCCTGGCAGATCCCGTTGGCCGCTTCGCATTTCATGACCGAGCGGACGTTGACCTCATCGAACTTGAGTCGATCGATCAGCTCCATCAACTCCAGGTCGATGATGCGGCCGGCGTCAGCCAGCACTTCGCCGGTTTCCGGATCCACCAGGGGCTTGGCCAGGGTGCGCGAGTAGACGCGCTCGGGCAGCTCTTTTCCGAACAGCTGCGAATCGGCCGCGCGGACCGGAACCGATCGCTCGGTGCCGCAGTCTTCCTCGGCGATGATCAGGTCCTGGCACACGTCCACCAGGCGCCGGGTCAGGTACCCGGAGTCGGCGGTGCGCAGGGCGGTATCGGCCAGCCCCTTGCGCGCCCCGTGCGTGGAGATGAAGTACTCGAATACCGAGAGGCCCTCGCGGAAGTTGGCGCGGACCGGCATCTCGATGACCCGGCCGCCCGGGTCCGACATCAGGCCGCGCATGCCGGCGATCTGCCGGATCTGATCGAAGTTCCCCTTGGCCGCCCCGGAGGCGCCCATCAGGTAGACCGAATCGCGCTTGTCTAGGCACTCCTCGACCTCGGCCGACACCCGCTGGGTGGCCTCGGCCCAGTGCTTAACGTGCAGCCGGTAGCGCTCGTCCTCGGTCAGCAGGCCGTCCTCGAACTGCTCGGAGATTTCGCCCACGAGCTCTTCGGTTTCGGTCAGGATCTGGGGCTTGTCGGGCGGGACGGTCAGGTCCGAGAGGGCCATCGTCACCCCGGACCGGGTGGCCCAGTGGAACCCGGTCGACATGACCTGGTCGCCCACCTGGGCGCAGACGGCGGTGCCGTGCTCGGAATAGACGTCGTTGATCAGCTGCTTGAGCGCGCCCTTGTCCATGACCCGGCCGTATGGCCGCATCGGCACCGGCAGGATCCGGTCGAATATCACCCGGCCGATGGTCGTCTCGTAGAGCGAGCCCTCGGGCAGGTCATCGCCGGTCCCGACCTCGTCCGAATTGGCGCGCAGGCGAATCGGCGTGTGCAGCCCCACCAGGCCCGACTCGTAGGCGTGCAGGGCCTCGTCCTGGCCGGTGAAGGTGCGCAGCTTCTGGGGGTCGTTGACCGCTTCGGGCTCCAGGGTCAGGTAGTAGCAGCCCAGGATCATGTCCTTGGTGGGCGATATGACCGGCGAGCCGTCGGCCGGCGAGAGCAGGTTCTGCGAACTGAGCATGAGCTCGCGCGCCTCTTCCTGGGCGATCTCGGACAGCGGCACGTGGACCGCCATCTGGTCGCCGTCGAAGTCGGCGTTGTAGGCAAAGCACACCAGGGGGTGGATGCGGATCGCGCCGCCGTGGACGAGGCGGATCCGGAACGCCTGGATTCCCAGGCGGTGCAGCGTCGGGGCCCGGTTGAGCATGATCGGGTGCTCGCGGGTAACGTCTTCCAGGATGTCCCAGACTTCCGGGTCGACCCGTTCGACGATCCGCTTGGCGCTCTTTATGTTAGACGCGATCCCGCGCATGACCAGCTGCTGCATCACGAACGGCTTGAACAGTTCCAGCGCCATCCCCGAGGGAAGGCCGCATTCGTCCAGCGCCAGTTCGGGTCCGACCACGATCACCGACCGGCCGGAGTAGTCGACCCGCTTGCCCAGCAGGTTCTGCCGGAACCGGCCCTGCTTGCCCCTGAGGAGGTCGGAGAGGCTCTTGTACATGTGCTGCGAGGAGCTCTGCGCCGGGCGGCCGCGCCGGCCGTTGTCGATGAGGGCGTCGACGGCTTCCTGGAGCATGCGCTTCTCGTTGCGCAGGATGATGTCCGGGGCTCCCAGGTCAAGCAGGCGCTTGAGCCGGTTGTTGCGGTTGATCACCCGGCGGTAGAGGTCGTTTAGGTCGGAGGTTGCGAAACGGCCGCCGTCCAGCTGCACCATCGGCCGAAGTTCCGGCGGCAGCACCGGCAGGACGGTGTAGACCATCCACTCGGGCCGGTTCTCGGACCGCCGGATCGACTCGATCACGCGCAGCCGCTTGACCGCCTTGCGGCGGCGCTGGGTGGATTTCGAGTACAGGTCCTCGCGGAGCTGCTCGGCCTCGACGTCGATGTCCTTCTTGCGGATCAGCTCGAGGATCGCCTCGGCCCCGCTCATGGCCTCGAAGACTTCGCCGACCGTCTCGTTGAGCTGGTAGTAGCGGTCCTCCGACAGCAGCATCAGCTCGCTGTCGTCGCCGGCCTTGGCCAGTTCGACCAGGTGCTCGCGGCGGCGGTTGAAGAACTCTTCCTTCTCGGCCAGGAGCTGTTCGATGCGCTCGTCGGCGCCGTCTTTTTCGGCCTGGACGCGGGCGCTTTCCTTGGCCATGTCCTCTTCGAACCGCTGGCCCAATTCGGCGATCTCAACCTGCTCGCGCTCGACCATGCGGGCCAGCTCGGACTTGAGGGCGCGCGTGACCCGGCTGCGGTGCTTGGGCTCGATCACCTCGGCGTGCTCGACCACCGGGTCCTCGCGGAAGGAGAGCCGCAGGTCGTCGAGGGCGGCCTCGCCGCGGTTCTCGCTGAGCACCTTCAGCAGCCGCTTGGATTCCTCCTCGCGGTCGGCCCGGCGGCGCGATTCCTGGTCCTTGAGCCGGTCGGTCTGCAGGACGAGCTCGCTTTGCATCTCCTCGAGCGAGATCTTTAGGTCTTCCTCGAGCTGCTCGATCCGGTCCAGCTCCTCTTCGCGCACGGCGCGCAGTTCGAGCTTCAGGTCCCGGTCGAGGTTGTCGAGGCCTTCGAGCCTGCGCTCCTCGTCCATCGCGGTGATCACGAAGGAGGCGAAGTAGACGATCGCCTCGAGCTTCTTGGGGCTGATGTCGAGCATCTGGCCGATCCGCGAAGGCGATCCCTTCACGAACCAGATGTGGGCCACCGGGGCCGCCAGCTCAATGTGCGCCATGCGCTCGCGGCGAACCCGCGAACGGGTCACCTCGACCTCGCACTTGTCGCAGGTGATTCCCTTGTAGGTGATGCGCTTGTATTTGCCGCAGGCGCACTCCCAGTCCTTGGTGGGACCGAATATGCGCTCGCAGAAGAGACCGTCCCGCTCCGGCTTGAGGGTGCGGTAGTTGATCGTCTCCGGCTTGGTCACCTCGCCATGCGACTGCTCGCGGATCTGCTCCGGCGAGGACAGCCCGATTTGGATCGAAGCGAACTCGTTGACTCTTATCACTTGGTTGTCCCTTTCGACCCTAGAGCTTGTACTCGCGGCCCTCGATATTGATGCCGCCGAGGTTTGGTACGTAGTCGACCATCGCGTCCAGCGAAAACTCGACCGGTTTTTCTTCTTCGTCGAACAGGTCGACCGAGAGACCGAGGCTCTTGAGCTCGTTCACCAGCACCCGGAACGATTCCGGCACGCCGGGTTCGAGTACGGTCTCGCCCTTCACGATCGCCTCGTAGGTCTTTACCCGCCCGAGCACGTCGTCGGACTTGACGGTGAGCATCTCCTGCAGGATGTTGGCCGCGCCGTAGGCCTGCAGCGCCCAGACCTCCATCTCGCCGAACCGCTGGCCGCCCATCTGGGCCTTGCCGCCGAGCGGCTGCTGCGTGATCAGGGAGTAGGGGCCGGTGGAGCGGCCGTGGATCTTGTCCTCGACCAGGTGGGCGAGCTTGAGCATGTACATGCGCCCGACCACGACCGGCTTGTCGAAGGACTCGCCGGTGCGCCCGTCGTAGAGCTTGACCTTGCCGTCGGTCGGCAGGCCGGCTTCCTCCAGCAGCGAGTGGACCTGGCCCTCGCTGGCCCCGTCGAAGACCGGGGTCACGATCTGGCGGTCCAGTCTTTCGGCCGCCAGGCCGGTGTGCAGTTCCAGCAGCTGGCCGACGTTCATCCGCGAGGCCGCCCCCAGCGGGTTCAGCACGATGTCGACGGGAGTGCCGTCCTCGAGGTACGGCATGTCCTCTTCGGGCAGGATCAGCGAGATCACGCCCTTGTTGCCGTGGCGGCCGGCCATCTTGTCGCCGACCATGATCTTGCGGCGCGAGGCGATGCGGACGCGGACGGCGTGGTTGACGCCGGCGCGCAGGTCGGGATTGGCGTCGCGGGTCAGTTCCTTCACGTCAATGACCGTGCCGGCGTCACCGGCCGGGACGTGCTTGGACGAGTCCTTGACCTCGCGGGCGTCGCGGCCGAAGATGGCGCGCAGCAGGCGGTCCTCGCCGGTGAGTTCGGTCTCGCCCTTGGGCGTGATCTTGCCGACGATGATGTCGTCCTGGCCGACCTCGGCGCCGACGAAGACGATGCCGTTCTCGTCCAGGAAGCGCAGCGCTTCCTCGGACACGTTCGGGATGTCGCGGGTTATCTCCTCCGGGCCCAGCTTGGTGTCGCGGGCCTCCACCTCGAATTTCTCGATGTGGATGGACGTGTAGACGTCCTCGCGCACGAGGCGCTCGGAGATGATGATCGCGTCCTCGTAGTTGTAGCCTTCCCAGAACATGAAGGCGCACAGCAGGTTCTTGCCCAGGGCGAGCTGCTCGCCGTCCGAGCTGGAGGCCGAGGCCAGCAGGCCGCCGGGCTGGACGACCTGGCCCGGCACCACCTGCGGGGTCTGGTTGATGCAGGTGCCCTGGTTGGAGCGCCCGAACTTGCGCAGCGGGTAGCGGTGCCAGCGCCGGGTGGTCACTTCCTGGAGTTCGACCCGGTCCGGGAAGACGTTTATCACCTCGGCTTCGCGCGGACCGTCGTAGGTGATGATGTGGCCCGAGTCCAGCGCCGCGCGCCGCTCCACGCCGGTGGCGACCAGCGGCGCCTCGGGGCGCAGCAGCGGAACCGCCTGGCGCTGCATGTTCGAACCCATCAGGGCGCGGTTGGCGTCGTCGTGTTCGAGGAAGGGAATCAGCGAGGTCGGGATGGAGACGATCTGCTGCGGCGAGACGTCGATCAGGTCGACCTCGTTGCGGTGCGCGGCGTGGAACTCGCGCCCGATGCGCACGTCGATCCGCTCGGAATCGATCTCGCCCCGGTCGTTGAGCACGGTCTTGTAGGGGGCGACCGCCATGCCGTCTTCCTCGTCGGCGGTGCAGTGCCGGATCCGGCCGGTCGCGAACGGGACCACCGGGAACCGGATCTCGCGCCAGTAGGGCCGGTTGCGCAGCCGCCTGAGCAGGTCGGCGTCGAGCGGCTCGCCGCCGGCGAGCTCGTTGCGTCCGCGCACGATCAGGTCCTCGCGCAGGACCCGGCCCTTCCAGGTCGAACCCGTCCTCGAACGAGACGTCGCGGCCGACCACTTCATAGGGGGTCTGCAGGAAGCCGTACTCCGTTGATCCCGGCGAACGAGGCCAGCGAGGAGATCAGGCCGACGTTCGGGCCTTCCGGCGTCTCGATCGGGCAGATCCGCCCGTAGTGGGAGTGGTGCACGTCGCGCACGTCGACCCCGGCGCGTTCGCGCGAGAGACCGCCCGGCCCCATCGCGCTCAGGCGGCGCTTGTGGGCCAGCTCGGACAGCGGGTTGGTCTGGTCCATGAACTGGGCCAGCTGGCTGCCGCCGAAGAATTCCTTGATCGCGGCCATGATCGGACGCGCGTTGATCAGGGCGTTGGGGGTGGCCTGGGAGGCGTCCTGGATCGACATCCGCTCCTTGACGACCCGCTCCATGCGCAGCAGTCCGGTGCGCAGCTGGTTGATCAGCAGTTCGCCCACCGCGCGGACGCGCCGGTTGCCCAGGTGGTCGACGTCCTCGGGACGGTTCTGGGCCAGGTTCAGGCGGATCAGCTCGCGCACGACCTCGATGATGTCGGCCTGGAGCAGGACGGTGTCGGTGAACGGGTCGCGGTGGCGCAGCCGCAGGTTCAGCTTGTAGCGGCCTACCCGGCCCAGGTCGTAGCGGCGCGAATTGAAGAACGTCGATTCGATCAGCGAGCGCGCGTTGGGCGACCGATTTGCGGTCGGCGATGTTGAGCGTGTCGCCGGGCCGCAGGCGGTTGTAGATCTCGCGCACCGCCTCCTCGTGCGAGGTCGCCGAATCGTCGCCCAGGGTCGCTTCGAGGTACTGGTGGGTCGGCGTCTTCCGGCACCGCGCCCTCGAATATCTGGCGGATCGCCTCGTCCGAGGCCAGGTTCTTGTCCATCGCCTTGATCAGGGTCGTGACCGCGATCTTGCGCTTGCGGTCGACCTTGACCGAGAAGATGTCCTTGGCCGAGGTGTCGAATTCGAGCCAGGCGCCGCGGTTGGGCAGGAGCTTGGCCGAGTAGAGGTAGCGGCCCGAGGTTCGGTCGCGGACCCCGGTGAAGTAAACGCCGGGCGAGCGAACCAGCTGGCAGACCACTACGCGCTCGGCGCCGTTGTAGATGAAGGTTCCCTGCTCGGTCATGAGCGGGAAATCGCCCATGAATACGCGGTTTTCCTTAATCTCGCCGTTCTGCAGGTTCTCGAGCCGGGCGTTAACGTACAGCGGGGCGTGGTAGGTGCGGTCGTTCTCGCGGCACTCGGCCACCGGGTGCTTGGGCTCCTCGAACGGCTGCTCGGGGACCTCGAAGTGCAGGCGGAAGTTCTTGCCGGTAAAGTCCTCGATCGGCGATATCTCGGCGAAGACCTCGCGCAGGCCCTCGGTGACGAACCACTGGAACGACCGCCGCTGGATGGCGATCAGTTCGGGCAAATCGACCGCGTCGCGGTGATTGGGGACGGTGCCGAAATGGTGGCCGTTGGGGCTGCTCAAGAGACGCACTCCGGGGTGTAGGTGGGGCGGTTTGATCGCAGGTGGGCACACCCGTATCAGGGGTGCGGGACAGGCGAACGTCAGTCTTGTCTGGTACGACAAGCTACGGACGGCTGATCTCTGGCTTCAGGATCGGCCGCCGCGCGGGAAGCATCAAGGGCGCTAAGCGCGTCCTCCGTTGTTCATTAGGGGTTATTCTATCAGCCCCGCCCGTCGCTCAACGGCGGATTTTCCGCCGCCGCGGAGGAGTATTTCAGTCTCAGCCCGGCGGCCAGCCCAGCCTTTTTCCGGCCAGCAGGTGAACGTGCAGGTGCGGGACGGTCTGGGCGCCGTCGCGGCCCTGGTTGATCACCAGGCGGTACCCGTCGTCCTCGATTCCGGCGCGGCGGGCGTAGCAGGTGAGCGCCCCGACCAGGTCCCCGACCAGGCCGGTGTCGTCGTCGACGGTGTCGGCCACGCCCGGAACGTGGCGGGTGGGGATCGCCAGCAGGTGCGTGGGCGCGGCGGGGGCGATGTCCTTAAAGATCATCCAGTCCTCGGCGCGGTCGACGACGTCCGCCGGCAGTTCGCCGGCCACGATCCGGCAGAAGATGCAGTCGTTCACCATCGCCCGCCCCGGTTCCGCTATTTGCTCTTCCGCTTCAGCCGGCGGCCGCCGCCGCCAGCGCGACCAGGCCGTCCTGGCCGGCCGCGAGCGCAACTTCCTCCAGCGTGCCGGCGGCCGGCTCGAAGCCCAGCGGCCGGGCCCGCAGGAAGTTGCGGGTGATCCCGGCGCAGCGGCCCGACGGATCCTGCTCCCACAATACCTGCGCGCGCGATCCCACGAAACCGGCCTGGTAGCGCTCGGAGAGATCGTCCGCCAGATCCAGCGCTTCCCGCATCCTGCGGCGCAGGGCGGGTCCGTCGACCTGGCCGCCGCGCCGCGCGGCCAGGGTTCGGGCGCGCCGCGAGTAGGGAAACACGTGCATGTAGGAGAACCCCACCTCTTCGCAGAAACGCAGTGAGCGGCGGTGTTCGTCCTCGCTTTCGCCCGGAAAACCCACCATCAGGTCGGTACCGATCGCAACCGAGGGGTCGGCCGCCCGCAGTCGGCCGACGATTCCGGCGTACTCGGTCGGACCGTAAGGGCGGTGCATGCTCTCCAGGACCCGCGCCGACCCCGACTGCAGCGGCAGGTGCAGGTGGGAGCAGATCCGGCCGGCCGCCAGCAGGTCGTAGAGCCGCGCGTCAAAGTCCATCGGCTCGATCGAGGAGAGCCGGACGCGGGCCGGTGACCGCTCCGCGACCATTCCCACCAGCTCGCCCAGGCCGATGCCGCTGTCGGGACAGCGGTAGCTTCCCAGGGCGATTCCGGCCAGGACGACTTCCCTCGCTCCGCTCCGGACGAAATCCCCAACGCGCCGGAGCACTTCGGCGCCGGGGCGCGACCGGGGACCGCCGCGGGCGCGCGGGACGATGCAGAACGCGCAGCCGTGCCGGCAGCCCTCCTGGACCTTCACGGTCGGGCGGGTGCGGCGCCGCTTGGAGGAAGTTGCGCTCGCGGCCGGCCAGGACGGCCTGGTCGCGCTGGCGGCGGCGGCCGCCGGCTGAAGCGGAAGAGCAAATAGCGGAACCGGGGCGGGCGACGGTGAACG
>CAXXYJ010000027.1:0-6954 GCA_963664795.2 Chloroflexota bacterium
CTGCGGATCACCACCGGTCCCGAAAACTCCCTCGCCGACATCGATCGTTTCCTGGATTCGCTGGCGGACATCCTGCAAAGAGTCCGCGGCGGCGCCCTGCCCGCCCATGCCCCATAATCACTGGCAGGGAAGCAAAACCACACTGGACGCTGCTGGGCAGACCTGGATGATCACCGTAAGCAGGCTGGCCGCCGACTACATCGGCAAGACGCTCGAGGTACCCGACAACGCGGGCAAGTTCATCCGGATCCGCGTAAACAAGGGCGGCTGCGCCGGGTACGAGTACGACCTGGCGCTGGACAACCGCCTCACCGACGAGGACCTGGTCCACGAGCACGGCCAGCACCGGATCGTCTTCGACCGCGTCACCGGCACCCTGATCGAGGGATCGCAGCTGGACTTTAACGAGGACCTGATCGGCCGCGGATTCCTGCTTCGCAACCCCAACGCCGAGGTCACCTGCGGCTGCGGGACCTCGTTCAACATCAAGCCGCGCCGTTCGCCGATGAAGCACATGCGAGCCAAGCGCGAAGACCGCCCCCGTTCGGAGTGAGCGCCGCCGGAATCCGGCAGATCCCGACCGACCGATTTGACCGGCCGGTCCGCGACCTGCGGATTTCGCTGACCGACCGCTGCAACTTTCGCTGCAGCTACTGCATGCCGGCCGAGGTTTTCGGCGAGCACTACGAGTACCTGCCGCGATCCGAGATCCTCTCTTTCGAGGAAATCGAGCGCCTGACCGCGGTCTTCTACGGTCTGGGCGTGTCCAAGCTGCGCCTTACCGGCGGTGAGCCGCTGCTGCGGCGCGACCTGCCCGATCTGGTCGCCAGGCTGCGCCGCGCCGCCCCGTGCGCCGACCTGACCCTGACCACCAACGGCTATCTGCTCGAGCGCAGCGCGCGGGAGCTCAAATCGGCCGGGCTGGACCGGGTGACGATCAGCCTCGACGCGCTCGACGATGAAACGTTCAAGCAGCTCAACGGGCGCGGATTCGCGGTCGAGCCGGTGCTCGCCGGGATCGAAGCGGCAAGGCGGGCCGGTCTCGAACCGCTGAAGATCAACTGCGTCGTCATCAAGGGCGTGAACGAACACGCCCTCGAGGACCTGACCGGGTACTTTAAGGGGCGCGGCGCGATCGTGCGCTTTATCGAATACATGGACGTGGGCACGCGCAACCACTGGGAGCTGGACCAGGTCGTGACCGCGGCCGAGATGGCCGAACGGATCGGCGATCGATTCGACCTGGCGCCCCTGCCGGCCAACTACCCGGGCGAAGTCGCGCGCCGGTTCGGGTACCTGGACGGAAGCGGCGAGATCGGTTTTATCACCTCGGTCAGCGCGCCGTTCTGCGGGGACTGCACGCGGGCGCGGCTGACCCCCGACGGCCGGCTGGTAACCTGCCTGTTCGCCAGCGAGGGTTTCGACCTGCGCGGTCTGTTGCGCGGCGGGGCCGGTGACGACGAGGTAGCCGCGGCGATCGGCAATGTCTGGGCCGGGCGCAGCGACCGTTATTCGGAGCTGCGTTCGCAGCTCTCGCCGGACCAGGCGACCCGCTCGGCCAGCGAACGGATCGAGATGTACCAGCTCGGGGGCTAACCGCTCCCCGGGGCCGGTCAGCTCTCCTCGGGCTCGGTTTCGAGCTCTTCGAGCAGTTCTTCCTCGTCCAGTTCTTCGTCCTCGGTGGCCAGGCGCGAGCGTTCGACGTGCGCCAGCAGGGCGTCGGTCTCGGTGATCAGGGTCACCCCTTCGGCCAACTCCAGGTCGCCGGCATGAACCGCGTCGCCGGCGTCGACCAGGCCCTCGATGCTCACCTGGACCACGGCCGGGATCTGCCGCGGCAGCCCGTTAAGGCTCAGGCTGTCGAGCATGCGCACCACGAACAGGTCGGAACGGGCGTCGGCCGGCGCCGCGCCCACGTACTCGAGCGGGACCTCGGCGGTGACCGCCGTGCCGGCGTCCACGTGCCTAAAAACCACGTGCAGGAGACGGCGCGTTACCGGATGGATGTCGACGTCGTCGACCAGGGCCAGCCGCCGTTCGCCTTCGATCTGCAGCTCGACCAGGCCGGTCCGGCCGTGGTTGCGGACGTAGGCCGCCATCGAGTGCTCGTCAACCTGCAGCGGCTGCGATTCGCCGCCGGGAACAACCAGGTTGACGGGGATGCGGGCGCTGCGGCGCAGGGACTTTACGCGGTTGCCAAAACGCGCGCGCGGCTCGGCGTCTATAAGTTGGGGTTCGGGCATGGGAAATACCGTGTTCGGAGTCTGGGGCCGAGCGTGCAATTGTCGCGGCCGGGCCGGGCGCGTAAATTTTCGGCCGAAGGAGCCGCGCAGGATCGCAGCCAACCGGAGATTTTATTGGGGCCGGGGCCGGTTCGGGGCGGGCCGGGCGGTTCCGGGAGCCGCCGGAGTGCTGCAATAATCGGCACGAGATTTCAGAAATTAGCGGGACATTGACCCCAATTGGCTAATCGCAGGGCGGCATCGCTGAGTTCGCTTTTCTCCGATGCCTGCAAACGACAAGACATCGCGATCGAGGAAGCAGTCGGTTGCGAGCGAATCGAAGACACCCTCGTTTTGCATCTGGCCCCGAACGAGCAGATCGTGTTTCAGATCGAAATAGACGACGACGGCCTGCCGCGCGGGCTGGGCCAGGTCATCGAATCCGACCCCGCCGCCGGCTGAATCCCGCCTACCCGGCGATGTAGACCCGCGGCCACACGCCGCGATTGCGGGCCAGCGCCAGCGCCGCCGCCGCAACGACCGCGATAAGGCCCAGAAGCACGGCCGCCGCAAAGCCCGCGTCGTTGGCCCGGGCCCAGCTCGCCAGGTTGTACAGCCCCCAGGCCAGCGCCGGCGCGGCCAGCAACAGCTGCGGAAACACCAGCAGCATCGCCACCGCCACGTAGCCGGGCGGTCGCTGCGCCTCCAGCGCGCCCGAATAGTCGAACTGGCGGCGCGCCAGGGCGTCGCAGATAAAGCCCGAAACCAGGAGATAGGCGCCGATCAGCAACGGCGCCGCGACCCGGACCGCGTTGCCGAAGGTGGGTTCGGCCAGCTCGTCGCCGAGCGGATCGGGGATGGGCGCGAAGGGGGCGTTGAGGGCCAGCACCGCGGACACGAAGGGCGTCCGCAGCAGGACTATCCCGGCCATGATCAGGCCCGCTCCCAAAACCGACGGACCCAGCCAGCCCGGGATCGGCGCCGGTGCGGGATCCGGCGACTCCGGTCCGGGTTGGGGACCTGACGGCGGCTGCGACTTGGACACGGATCCCTTCAAACAAAAGGCGCGGACCGGGAAGATTCGGTGTCCGATGCCATAAGGATGGGCCGCCGATCTGCCCTATACTCGATTTTGCTCGCATGCGGATGCGCACGCAATACCCCGACACGGTCGATCCCGGCAGGGGTCATGACCGCACAGTTGGCGCTGCCGCAGGAGTTTCCAGACACGTATTCAGTCCCTCATTTGGGAGTCGCTTGGTTTGCTAAGAATCCGCTTGCAGCGCCGCGGCGCCAAGAAGCGGCCCAGTTACCGGGTGGTCGTTATTCCGGCGCGCTCGGCACGAGACTCGCGCTGCGTCGACGACCTGGGTTACTACGACCCGGTCCCGGACCCGTCCACCGTCGCGATTGACGTCGACCGCGCCGCCGACTGGATCCGCAAGGGCGCCCAGCCAAGCGACCGCGTCGCCAAACTCCTGGAATCGATCCAGCCCAACTTTCCGGAATTCGTCCGCTCCGGCGTCACCCTCGAGGCAGCCCAGCAGGCCCAGGCCGCGGCCCTGCAGATCGCCCGCCAGCGCCGCGCCGAGGCCGAGGCCGAGAACGGCGCCGCACCCGAGGAACCCGAGGCCGACCAGGAAGAAGAACCAGTCGCCGCCGACTGACCAGCAAAACGGCCGCGCCCCGCGCGGTCTGAAAGATAGCCACGCATGGAAGATTTGATCCGCTTCATCGCCGAGAACCTGACCGGCGACCCCGATTCGATCGAGGTGGAGAGCTACGAGCGCTCCGGCACGACCGTCTATGAACTGCGCGTCCCCGCCTCCGACATGGGCCGCGTGATCGGGCGCCACGGCCGGATGGCGGCCGCCATCCGGCGGGTGATCAACGCCGCTCCGCTGGCCGAGGGCGAGCGCTGCATCCTGGACATCGAAGAGGCCGCCTAGCCGGACCAAAGTCCGAACCGTCCCGCACGGACCCGCCCGGGGAGGCCGCCGGGCTATGGAAATAGCGTTCATCACGATCTTTCCGGAGATGTTTCCGGGTCCGCTCGGATACGGCGTGATCGGGCGCGCGCTGACCCGCGGCGACGCCCGGGTCGAGGTTATCGATCTGCGTGATTTCGCCGAAGGCCGCCAGCGCCAGATCGACGACTACCCCTTCGGCGGCGGCGGCGGAATGGTGATGATGGCCCCGCCGGCCGCGGCCGCTATCCGGCACGCGCGCGGCGAGGACGGGCACGTTGTCTTCATGAGCCCGCAGGGCCGGCGCCTGACCCATGCCGACTGCCGGCGGCTGTCCGGCCACGCCCGCCTGGTGATCCTGTGCGGGCGCTACGAAGGGCTTGACGAGCGGGTCCGCCGGAGCATGGTGGACGAGGAGTTATCGGTCGGCGACTTCGTCGTGACCGGGGGCGAGCTGCCCGGCATGCTGCTGGCCGAGGCGGTGCTGCGGCTGCGGCCGGGCGTGGTCGGCAACGAGTCCGGCGTGCGCACCGATTCGTTCGCCACCGGACTGCTGGAGCATCCCCAGTATTCGCGGCCGCGCGAATATTCCGGCCAGGGCGTCCCCGAGGTCCTGCTCTCGGGCGACCACGCCGCGATCGCGTCCTGGAAGCGGCGCGAGTCGCTGCGGCGCACCCTGCTGCGGCGCCCCGACCTGCTCGCGGGCGCTTCCCTCTCGCCCGGCGAACGGAGCTGGCTGGCCGGTCAGCATCCGGACGAATGGGGGCGGGCCGGGCTGCCCGATCCCGATTAATTGCGGATTGAGCCGGTTTGCAAGAAAATTCGTGGCGCCGTCGGCCCGCGACCCGAGCCGGCGCGGCGGTGCGATTCCCTCAAAACCTGACCCTGTCCATTTCGCGAACCTGAAGGCGACGCCATGATTTCCCACAAAGAAGTGCTGCTTGGAGCCAGCGCGCGCGAGCGCATCCGCACCGGCGTCGACCTGATCGGCGACGCGGTCCGGGTGACCATGGGCCCGCGCGGACGCAACGTCGTCATGGAGCGCAAGTACGCGCTGCCGGCCATATCCAACGACGGCTACACCGTCGCCAATTCGATCAATTCGCTGGCCGACCCGTTCGTCGACACCGGCGCCAAGCTCGCCTACCAGGCGGCCAAGAAGACCAACGAGGACGCCGGCGACGGCACCTCGACCTCGGCGGTGCTGACCCAGGCGATGTACGCGGCCGCGCTGAAGCTGATCTCGGCGGGCTACAACCCGATGATCCTGCGCCGCGGAATGGAACTGGCCGGGACCGCTGTGACCGAACACCTCAAGGGCATGGCCCGCGAACTGGACGGCGAAGAGGAGCTCACCTGGGTGGCCTCGCTGTCGGCCAACGACCCCGAGATCGGCGAGGTCATCGCCGGGGTCTACACCAAGCTGGGCGCCGACGCCGGCGTGAACCTGGAGGACGGTTCGACCAGCGAACTGACCGTCGACTACCTGGCCGGACTCACCTTCGACCGCGGGCTCAAATCGCCCTACTTCGGATCCGGCGAGGACATCAAGGCCGAGATCGATCAGCCTTACGTCTTCATCACCGACCAGAAGCTGGAAGCGGCCAGCGAAATCGTCCCGATCCTGGAGAAATTCGTCAGCAACGGCATGCGCAACCTCCTGGTAATCGCCGAGGACATCGAGAAAGAGGCGCTGGCGGCGCTGGTGATCAACAAGCTGCGCGGCAACCTGAACGTGGCCGCGGTCAAGGCCCCGGCATTTGGCGACCGGCGCCGCGGAATGCTCGAGGATTACGCGATATTTACCGGCGGACGCCTGGTGGCCCAGGAACTGGGCATCGGCTGGGAAGACGTGACCCTGGACTACCTGGGCCGGGCCGAGAAGGCGATCGTCGGGCGCAACGAGACCACCATCATCGGCGGTTCCGGCGAACCGCGCGCGATCGAGCAGCGCGTGGCCGAACTCTGGGCCTCCAAACCGCGCCGCCAAGAACGACTTCGACCGCGAAAAGTACGCCGAACGGGCCAACAACCTGGCCGGGGACGGTCGCGGTCACTAAACATCGGCGCCCCGACCGAAAGTCGTCGAGCAGAAGGAAACCCGCGCCCGCGTGGAAGACGCGCGGTGGCGGCCGCCAGGGCGGCCCTGCAGGAGGGCCGTCATCCCGGGCGGCGGAGTTATCACTGGTGCGGGCCGCGGCCGCCATCGACGACCTCGAACTGACCGGTGACGCCGCGATCGGCGCCCAGGTCGTGCGGGCCGCGCTGACGGCGCCGCTGGCGCAGATCGCCGAAAACGCCGGCTACGAGGGCGACGTCATCGTCCGCCGCGTGGGCGACCTGGAGGGCTCGCACGGATTCAACGCCGCCACCGGCGAATACGAGGACCTGTTCAAGTCCGGCATAGTCGACCCGCTGAAGGTGACCCGGCTGGCGGTCACGAACGCAGGTCTCGGCGGCCGGTGATGCTGGTCACCACCGAGGGGATGGTCGTAGACCCGCCGCCAAAGGCCGGCTAGAGCGCGGTTATAGAGGCCCGCGCGGGCCGCGCCGCGGCGGCTAGAAGGACCGAGTCCGACCGCGGACCAGTCGACCGAGGAGATCTGGACCTGGATCGGCTCCTGCTGCGGGTCGTAGGGCTCGACGTCGGCATCGTCGAAGATCGACTTGAGATGGTTGTCGGAGAGGAACTTCTGCTCGACTAGCGCGTCGCAGAACGTCTCGATGGACCTGGTAGCGGGTGAACCACTCGTAGGGTTTTTCGT
>CAXXYJ010000028.1:0-47644 GCA_963664795.2 Chloroflexota bacterium
GGTACGCGCTTGAGCTGCGGATGGTCGTGGCGGGTTGCCGTCGGTCTCGCCATCGTTCTGGGGGTGCTGCGCATTCTGCGGGGCTGGCCCATCCACCGCCTGATCATCGCCGGATACGCCCTGGTCATGGTCATGACCCTGTTCGCGCCCACCGAGATCGTCGGCGTGGCCTACGACCTCCGGCGGCGTGACGACCAGCACGATCACCGTTCCGCTGATCACCGCGCTCGGGGTCGGGCTGGCATCGACCATCAGGGGTCGCAATCCGATGCTCGACGGCTTCGGCCTGATCGCGTTCGCCAGCCTCAGCCCAATGATCTGCGTGCTGGCCTACGGGATGGTTAGGTGATGCCGGAGTTCCTCGCCGTTTTTGGCCGGACCCTGCTGGGCACGCTGTGGGACGTGACCCCCGATAGTCGTGATCCTGGTGGTCTTCCAGGTGGCGGTGCTGCGGCGCGGGATACCCAACCTGGCCCAAAATCGCCTCGGGCGCGGTCCATGGTGCTGCTGGGACTGGCGCTGTTCCTGATCGGCCTGGAGCGGGCGCTGTTTCCGATCGGGGAGACCATGGCCGAGCAGCTGACCGAGCAGGCGGGGTCGCTGGCGGGCGCGGTCCGGTGGGAGAACTACTGGCTGGTTTTACCTGTTTGGGGCCGCAATCGGATTCGCCACGACCGTGGCCGAGCCCTCCCTTGATCGCGGTGGCGCTCAAGGCCGAGGAGGTCTCGGGCGGCGCGGTTGCGATCCAGGGGTTCTGCGCATCGCCGTGGCGGTCGGGGTGGCCGCCGGCGGTCTCGCTGGGTTGCCTGCGGATCGTGACCGGCACCCCGCTGCCGTGGTACATCCTGGCGGCCTACCTGATAGTCATCGTCCAGACGTTCCTGAGCAACCGCACGATCGTTCCCCTGGCCTACGACAGCGGCGGCGTAACGACCTCCACCGTAACCGTGCCGGTGGTCGCGGCCCTGGGCCTGGGCCTGGCCGCCAGCGTACCCGGACGCAGTCCCCTGATCGGACGGTTTTGGACTCATCGCTTTCGCCAGCGTCTTCCCCATCATGTCGGTGCTAGGCTATGCCATCACCGCCGAACGGGTGGAACGCTGGCGCAGGCGGAGACAGCGTCAGGAGGTTGAAGCCTTGAAGATGGCGCTGATCGTCGCCCTGGTGGGCGACGACAAGACCGACCACGTCATCGATGTCGCGCGGGCCGGCGGCGCCACCGGCGCCACCATCATCAGCAGGCGTGCGCGGCGAGGGAATAAAGCCGGGAACCACCTTTCTCGGACTGGGCCTGACGGCCAAGCGCGACGTGTTGCTCTTCCTGGTGGCCGAACCCCGCGCCCGCGACATCCTCGAGCGCATTTCGGCCGCCTGCGGGATGGACTGCGAAAGCGGCGCCGGGGTCGCCTTCCAGCTCGCCATCGAGGACGTGGTCGGCCTCGAGTCCCAGTTGCCCCACCCTGAAAGAGGAGCTCGAGAACGCCCTATGAACGGTCAGGGCGGCGGCCGGCCTATAAGGGTGTCGGACGTAATGGGCTCGCAGGTGCATGCCATCGACGGTCTGGCGACGGTGGCCGAGGCGATGGCGATCATGAAGCGGCTGCAGATCAGTTCACTGGTCGTGAACCGGCGCCGCGACGACGACGAAACTGGGGCTGATCGTGGTCAGCGACGTGGCCCGCGAGGTCATAGGTCGCAATCGGGCCCCGGAGAGGGTGAACGTCTACGAAATCATGTCGAAACCGGCGCTCACCGTCCGGTCCGGCATGCTGGCCCGCTACGCGGTGCGGCTGCTGGTCAAGTTTGGGGTTTCGCGGGCGCTGGTGGTAAACGACGAAGGGTTCGCCGCTGGGCCTGGTCACGCTGGCGCGACCTGGTCCTGGGCCTGGCCCCGGAGTAGCCGGCCGGGCGCCGTCCGCCCAAGGCTCCGGAACCCCAACAGGAATGACTACCGAAGCAATCGATTCGGCGCGCCCGAACGCGTTCGCCGGGCTCCCGGCTTCCCTCGGGCCGCCGACGGCCGATCGGGCGCCGGCGGCGTGCTGAGGCTCCTGCTCCTGGTTTCGCTGCTGTTCGCGCTGGGGTTCGTGATCCATTCCGGTTTTCGCCGCCGGCTGCTCTGGGCGATCAACGTCACGTTCGCGATTTACGCCGCGTTCTTCGTAATCCGCCTGCTCATCTGGCCGTTCTTCGACCTCAATCCCGACCTGTACCTGGTGGTCGCGGCGGTGGGGCTGGCGTGTTTTGCGGCCTGGTTCGCGCTGCGCCTGTTTCTCGAGCGCGGCCGCCGCTAACCGACTCGGTGCGGTTGGATCCGGTCAATCCGCCTGCGATCCCGGCAGCTCGGCCGGCCACGAGCCGATGATCCTTACGGTCGAGCACAGCGCCCCCACGTCGGAGATTGCGGCGGCGACGTTGGAATCGCTGCGATGGCCGGCGAATTCGGCGTAGAAGACGTAATCGCCCGAGACCGAATCAGGCAGCCCGCGGGCGGGCCGCGACTGCATGTTGCTCAGGTTCACGTCGTGGTTGCGCAGCGCCCCAAGCACCTCGTGCAGGGCGCCGACGCGGTCCTTGACGGCAAATATCATCGCCGTGCGGTCGTCGCCGGTCGAGGGATTGGAGCGATTGCCGAGCAGGAAAAATCGGGTGCTGTTGGCCGAGAAATCGTGGATGTTGCGCCGCACGACGCTTAACCCGTTGGCGGTGGCCGCCGCCTCCAGGCCGATCGCGGCCGATCGCGGCTCCTGGCTGGCGCGGACCGCGGCGGCGGCGGTGCTGGCGACTTCGGACCGCTGCGCCGCGGGCAGGTTCTGGGAGAGCCAGTCCTGGCACTGGGCCAGCGCCTGCGGGTGCGAATAAACGACCTGGATTTCCTCCAGCGAGGAACTGGAGAGCAGGTTGTGGACGATCCGTTCCGACGTCTCGGCGATTACGTCAACCGGATGGCGCATGAAGCCGTCGATCGAATCGCCGACCATCCCGGCGGCGCTGTTCTCGATCGGAACGACGCCGAAATCGGCTTCCCCGCGCGCAACCCGAGCAAATATCGCATCGATCGAGTTGGTCGCCACGTAGTCGGCGCTATCCCCGAACACCTTGCGGGCCGCCCCGTGGCTGAAGGTCATCGGCGGGCCCAGGTAGGCGACCTCGAGGGTTTTCTCGAGCGCCCGGCAGGCGGCGATGATCTGGGCGAAGATGGCCGAGATGGCCTCGCCCGAGAGCGAGCCGTTGGATGCGGCGATCGCGCGCCTGATCACCTCGGCCTCGCGGGTGGGCACGAAGACCGGGTCTCCGCTGGCCGACTTTTCCTGTCCGACCTTGCTCACCACCGCCGCGCGATGGTCAAGCAGGTTCACGATCTGGCGATCGATCTCGTCGATCTTGAGGCGGTGCTCGGCCAGGCGCCGGTCCGAGTCGCTGGGCAATTTGGAATTCTCTCGGGGAATCTGCGGGATGGAGCTGGTCGGCGGACTTGAGTCCGTCAACGGCTAGTTTCCAGTATCCGCCTGATCGGCCGAAATCTGTCCGGCCAGGTGGGCCAGGTAGACGGGCGCCAGCGGCAGGACGCACGGGGACACGAACGAGAGTATCCCAGCGACGAACGCCGGTACCAGCCAGCCCAGGTTGATCGCCTCGTTGCCGGCCATCAGGAATTCGTCGCTGAAAACCGGCACGTCGGCCAGGTAGCGCGAGAGCAGCGCCACCAGGTCGAAGGCGATGAAGAGTCCGAACGCCGCCAGCAAAAGGCCGGAGACGATACCGATCGCGTTGGAGCGCCGACTGAGCGCGCCCAGCGGGCCCTGCAGGCGCTCGGTGAACGCGGCCAGGGCCAGGAACGGGACGCCCAGCCCGAGCGAGTAGGAAAGCAGCAGCAGGTAAGCGGTGGCGACCGATTCGGAGTTGTAGGCCGCGGTCAGGATCCCGCCGAGGATAAAACCCACGCAGGGGGTCCAGCCCAGGGCGAAGGCCAGGCCGACCGCGAACGAGGACCGGTACCCCGACCGGCCGGTGCGGAACTCGATCTGTCCCTGGCGGTAAAGGGCCCCGGCCAGGCTGGCCGAGGCGCCCGCGACGGCGCGCCGCAGCCAGTCGAATCGGCCCCGGCCGGGCGGGCCGGCCAGCCGGAACGCCAGCTCGCGGAACAGGCCGGTCAGGTGCAGCCCGAACACCGCCAGCGCCACGCCGGCAACCAGGTTGATGACCGGACGGTAGTCCTCCACCAGGCCGCCAACCACCCCGAACGAGAACCCGGCCAGTGAAAAGAGCAGGCTAAAGCCCAATACGAAAGACAGCGCATGCAGCAGAAGTCGGGTCCGCGGTGGATCGGCCGCAACCGCCGGTGAAGCGCTGGCCATGCTCAAGGCCTCTTTGCTGATACTCGTTCGCCCGCGGCGCGGGCGTTGCCGTGAACGATTATCCGGGCCGCCGCGCGGAAGGTGGCCGGTTTGGCCAGAATATGGCCAGTTGACTTGAAGGTTGCGAACGCGGCATTGGCCGAGCACATGTCAGATCAAAACCAACCGCCGGGCACACAGCCCGAAAAAGCCCTGCTGGCGATCGTTGCCCACACGGTCGCCGATCGGGTCCAGCAGGCGCTGCTGGCCGACGGGTTCCGGGTCACCCGCATCAACACCGCCGGCGGATTCCTGCGCCGCGGCAACGTCACCTTCCTGGCCGGCCTGCGGGCCGACGACGTGGACCGGGCGATCGAAAAGATGCGCGCCAACGCGGGCGACCGCGGCGGCTGGGTCATGGTCGCCGACCTGGGCACCATCACGCGGGTATAGGGACCGGTCCCAAAAACCGAACGCCCCGGCCCCAAAGGGACCGGAGCGCTTAAGTCGGCTGGCCCGGCCGCCGGCCGGGCAGCTGTTTCGGTCTAGTAGCCCATCTCCGGGCCGGGCGCCGGGGCCGGGTTTTCTTCCGGCAGATCGGCGATCAGCGCTTCGGTGGTCAGGATCATGCTGGCGATCGAAGCCGCATTCTCCAGCGCCGAGCGGGTGACCTTCAGCGGATCGATGATGCCGGCGTCGAACATGTTGACGTAGTCCTCCGAGATCACGTCGAAGCCGATGAAGGCATTTCCGGACTCGGTGTGGCGGCGACGCACTTCCTGCACGACAACTCCGCCGTCGTGGCCGGCGTTCTCGGCGATGTACTCGAGCGGCGCGACCAGGGCGCGGCGCAGGGCGCGTATGCCGGCCGATTCGTCACCTTCGACCTCGACCTCGTCGAGCGCGGCCAGCGAATTGACCAGCGCAACGCCGCCGCCGGCGACGATGCCCTCTTCAATCGCGGCCTGGGTGGCCGAAATCGCGTCCTCGACGCGGTGCTGCTTTTCCTTCTGCTCGGTCTCGGTGGCCGCACCCACGCGGATGATCGCCACTCCGCCGGCCAGCTTGGCCTTGCGTTCTTCGAGCTTTTCGCGGTCGTAGTCCGAGGTGGCCTCGCGAATCTGCGCGTCGAGCTGCTTGATGCGGCCCAGCCGCGATTCGTCGGTGCCGACGCCCTCGACGATGGTCGTCTCGTCCTTGGTCGCGAAAACGCGTCGCGAGCGGCCCAGGTCCTCCAGGATCACGCTGTCGAGCGTACGACCCATGTCGGAGGAAATCACCGTGCCGCCGGTGATGATCGCAATGTCCTGGAGCAGTTCCTTGCGGCGGTCGCCGTAGCCGGGGGCCTTGACCGCCAGGCAGTTGAGGATGCCGCGCAGCTTGTTCACGACCAGCGTGGCCAGGGCCTCGCCCTCGATGTCCTCGGCGATGACGACGAAATCCTTCTTGCCGGCCTGGGTGACCTTCTCCAGGGTCGGGAGGATGTCGGAGACGGCGGAAACCTTGCCGTCGGTGATCAGGATGTAGGGGTCCTCGATCTGGGCTTCCATCCGGTCCTGGTCGGTGACGAAGTAGGGCGAAAGGTATCCGCGGTCAAACTGGAGTCCCTCGACGTAGTCGTCCTCGAGCTCGAGGCCCTTGGACTCCTCGACGGTGATGACGCCGTCTTTACCGACCTTGTCCATGACCTTGGCGATCATGTTGCCGATCTCGGTGTCGGCGGCCGAAATCGAGGCGATCTGCGCGATCTCCTCGGTGCCCTTGATCTGCTTGGCCTGACCCTGCAGGTTCCCGACCAGGACGGCAACGCCCTGACCGATTCCGCGCTTGATGATCATCGGGTTGGACCCGGCGGCCACGTTGCGCAGACCCTCTTTGAGGATGGTCTGGGCCAAGACGGTAGCCGTCGTGGTGCCGTCGCCGGCCACGTCGTTGGTCTTGGATGCGGCCTCTTTGATCAGCTGCGCGCCCATGTTCTCAAAGGCGTGCTCAAGCTCGATTTCCTTGGCCACGGTCACACCGTCGTGCGTCACCGTGGGGGCCCCGAATTTCTTGCCCAGGGCCACGTTGCGGCCTTTGGGTCCCAGAGTCGTGCGCACCGCGTTGGCAACGGTGTCTATTCCCTGGAGGAGAAGCTTGCGGGCTTCGGCATCGAGCGCTACTTGCTTTGCCATTTACGCTCCCTCGGCAGCATGCGGCAATATTTGACGAAAAGGATTCAAAACAAGCCCGGCGCCACGCGAACGGTTGCTAGACCCGCGCGCCCGCCGGCAAAATTCTTCCCAGCGCTGGCATGTACAGCGGCGGCCTGTTTCGATAAAGATGTTATCAGAATTTGGACGCATTTAGGCCTTCTCCAACCTTAGAAATGCCGGGCCAAAACAGAGATTTCGAGCGGAAATTCAAAAGAGTGCAACACCCTGAAAACGATTCCTCCGGCCCCGGTCCGGGCGAAGCCGCGGCGCCGGAAGGTGCCGAAAGCCTGGTGCTGTCGGCGGAGGCCTGGCGGGACCTTGTGGCGCACTGCCGCCGGGAGGCCCCCAACGAGGCCTGCGGAGTGCTCGGCGGCCGGCTGTTCGCCGGCGGTCAGCGGGCGGTCCTGCCGGTGCCGGTGAAGAACATGCTGGCCGACCCGCGCCGCTACCGAATGGACCCGCGCGGCCAGATCGCGGCATTCGACCGAATCGAGGACGCCGGACTTGAGGAGGTCGCCTACTACCACTCCCACCCCGCATCGGCCCCGCTGCCCTCGAAGACCGACATCGCCGAAGCCCGGATCGGGACCGTCCGCATGCTCATCGTCTCGCTGGCGGACCCGCAGAATCCCAGCGCCGGTTTCTACCTGCTCGGTGACGGCCGTTCGCGGACCGGGCGACTGCAAATCGAATAGCAGGGCCGCAGCGGCCCGGTATCGCGATTCGGGGGTTCGAGGTCGGGCGGGGCGGCATCGCGCGCGGGTTTTTAAAGAATGGCTGCCTGCCAGACCCCGGCTATTGTTTGGTAGCAGCTACTTGGTGATACGATATAGCAGGGAACGGAGACTTACTTAAGATTGGGAACCGTTGGCGGTGCGTACGCCGACTTTTAAAGAGCAGTGGGGAATTGCGCTTGGCGCTAGACCGCGACCCCGTCGCCGGTGCGGACACCGACCCGGCAATGGCCCCTGGATTGGCGGCCAAATACGACCGGCTGCGGCAACACCTGGGTTCGCTGGGTTCGGCGATAGTCGCCTATTCGGGCGGCGTGGACTCTACCCTGCTGGCGCGCGTGGCGCACGACGTCCTTGGATCCGCGGCGGTCGCGGTAACCGCGGTTTCGCCGAGTTTTTCGGCCAAGGACCGCGCCGATGCGGAGTCGTTCGCAGAACTGATCGGGATTCGGCACGAGTTCGTATACACGGAGGAAGTGGACAACCCCGACTACCAGGTCAACGACTCCAACCGGTGCTATTTCTGCAAGCAGGAACTCTTCATCAACCTGGACGAATTTCGCGGCGCCAACCCGCAGTACGCGAGCGTCGTCTACGGTCCGGTAACCGACGACCTGGGCGACCACCGCCCGGGAATGGCGGCGGCGAAAGTGGCCGGCGCCGCGGCGCCGCTGGCCGAGGCCGGAATATCAAAATCCGAGGTGCGGGCGCTCTCGCTGGCGCTGGGACTGCCCAGCTGGAACAAGCCGGCCGCACCCTGCCTTTCATCGCGGGTCGCCTATGGCGAGCACATCACGGCCGCGAAACTGGCCCAGATCGAAGCGGCCGAGGCGATCGTGCGGGCCGAGGGGTTCGCCGAATTTCGGGTTCGGCACCATGGTGACGTCGCCCGTCTGGAGATCCCGCAGGACCAGCTCGAGAAGGTCCTCTCGGACGGTCGCCGCGAGCGAATCGTGGACGGCCTCAAGGCGGCCGGGTACCGCTACGTATCGCTCGACTTGCAGGGTTTCAGATCAGGCTCGCTCAACGAGGTCCTGCAGATCCTGCCCGTCATTTCGTCCTGACCTAGCCCGCCCCCGCCAGCCGCACGGCCGTCCCGGCAATCCGCGACCGCATCTGCAAGCCTGCGCCCGTCGCGCATCGGCCGGCCCCGACCGCAGGCGCGCCGGACTCGTCTGCTTGAGAGCCATCCGAACATGAATTCATCCAGACCCCGAAGAATGCGCCGCGTCCTGCTGCGATCCGGCATCGCGCTGGTGGGTCTGGCGGTGATTGCGGCGGCGGTCGTGCTCTTCGGCCCGTTCGGGTTAGGGCCGGGGGCCCGGCAACCAGAATCCGAACTGCAGCTGGGCCGGGACCTGAGCGTCGAGCGCGGCGACCTGGTCCGGGTCGTCTCGGCGGTCGGCAACGTCGCCGCCGCCCAGGCCGACGATTTGGCGTTTGAGGTTACCGGCAACCTGGCCCGGGTCCTGGTCGCGCCGGGCGACGTGGTCGAGTCCGGACAGCTGCTGGCCGAGCTGGACGCGGCCGACCTCGAACAGGCCTTGCTGGAGGCCGAGGAAGCGCTGGAGTCGGCCAACCTTGACCACGCGACCCTGCTGGAGCCGCCCGATCCCGACGATCTGCTGCTGGCCCAGCTCGCCCTTTCCGAAGCCGAGGGCGCGCTCGCCCGGCTGCGCGACTTCGAAGACCCCCAGACCGAGGTGTCGCTGCGGAGTTCGCTGCTGACCAGCGAACGCGGCTTGCTGCAGGCGCAGACCCGGCTCACCGAGCTCGAAGGCGGGGCCACCGCCGAGCAGATCGCGGCCGCCACCGCCAGGTTCCAGCGCGCCGAGGCCAGCTGGCTGAGCGAACGCGAGTCCTACGACGAGTTCTTGGGCGGGCCCAGCGAACTGGCCCTGCAGACCGCCCGGCTGACCCTCAAGCAGGCCGAGGAAACCCTCGAGGACTACCGCGATTCCTCGCGCACCACGCAGACCGACATCGACCTGCAGGAACTGGTCGTAATCGATGCCCGCGAGGCGCTGGCCGACCTCGAGGCGCCGGTCAGCGAAGCCGAGAAACGGCGCCGCGCGGTCAGCCTGGCCGCCGCCGAGCAGGAATACGAGAACGCCCGCCTGCAGCTGCTGGAGCTGACCGATTCGGATTCTGAAGACATCGCCCTCGCGCGAATCGACTACCAGGCCGCGCTGCTCGGCGTTTCCTCGGCCCAGCTGGCCCTGCAGGAATACCAGGGCGGGCCCGAGGATCACCAGGTAACCGACGCCGAGAACGCGATCGTCCGCCGCCAGATCGAATTGCGGCGGCTGCAGGAACCCCCGTCCCAGAACACGGTGCGCAAGTCCGAACTGGCGCTGGCCGCCGCCCAGCGGCGCGTCGGCGACGCCCGCGAGCAGCTGGCCAAGACCCGGCTCACCGCACCCTACGGCGGGGCGATCACCAAGGCCAACGCGACCGTCGGCACCCAGCCGCCGGCGGGTTTTCTGGCGATCCAGTCCAGCGCGCGGCCGCAGATCGAAACCCGGGTAACCGAAATCGACGTGGGCAAGGTGGCGGTCGGGCAGTCGGTGACGATCGAGCCCGACATATTCGGCTCGGCCGAGGTCTTCAACGGGACCGTCGGCAGCATCAACCCCGAACCCTCCAGCGACGCCGGCCTGATCACCTACGACCTGACGATCGAATTCGATTCCGACCCGGGATCGCTGCTGCCGGGGATGACGGTGGCGCTGGAAATCATCATCGAGTCGCGCCGCGACGTGCTGGTGATCCCGTTGGCCGCGCTGACCGAGGAAGACGGCCGCGCGACCGTGCAGGTCGTCGACCCCGAGACCGGTGAGGCCGCCGAGCGCGAGATCGAAGTCGGCCTGCGCAACGAAATCGAAGTCGAGGTCCTGTCCGGTCTCTCGGCCGGCGAACTGGTCCGCACCAGCCTGACCGGCGCCGAGGAGATCGATCTGAACTTTGGTCCGCCGCCCGATGACGAGTAAGCCGGACCACTACGGCGGCGCCGGCCCCGCAACGGCCGCCCCGGCCCGGCCGGACCCCGTAATCAGGATCGCCGACCTGACCAAGACGTACGACACCGGCGCCACCAAGGTGCCGGCCCTGCGGGGCGTGAGTTTTGAGATTCAGCCCGGCGAGATGGTGGCCATCGTGGGCCAGTCCGGGTCCGGCAAGTCGACCCTGATGAACATCCTGGGATGCCTCGAGGTGCCGACGACCGGGGACTACTGGCTCGACAGCGAGTACGTCGCCGACCTCAGCGACGGCGCGCTGGCCAGGATCCGCAACGCCAAGATCGGCTTCGTATTCCAGTCCTACAACCTCCTGCCGCGGCTGAACGCGCTGGAGCAGGTCAAGCTTCCGCTCATCTACCGGCGCACGCGCCGGCGGTCGGACCTGGCCCAGGCGGCGCTGGTGCGGGTGGGCCTGGCCGACCGGATGCACCATACCCCCAACCGCCTTTCGGGCGGACAGCAGCAGCGGGTTGCGATCGCCCGCGCGCTGGTGACCGAGCCGGAAATCATCCTGGCCGACGAGCCGACCGGGAACCTGGATTCATCGATGTCGTCGGAAATCATGGACGTGATCACCCGGCTCAACTCCGAGCAGGGGATGACCATCGTCCTGGTAACCCACGAGCCGGATATCGCGGCGCGCTGCCAACGGGTGATAACCCTGCACGACGGCCAGATCGCCAGCGACGTCGTTTCGGAAACGCGGGAATGCTGAACGGGCCGCGACCGTGCAGCTGACCGCCGCGCTGGCCCAGGCGGTGCGCTCGCTGGCCACCAATCCGCTGCGCACCCTGCTGACCACCCTGGGCATCGTAATCGGGGTCGGATCGGTGATCGCGCTGCTGTCGCTGGCGGCCGGATTCAACCAGCTGATCGTTTCCGAGATTCGCGGCGCCGGAGCCAATCTGATGGTGATATTCCCGGGCGGAAGCGGCGGCGGGTCGGGCTCGGTGTTCCGGTCCGGCACCAGCGGCTTCCTGTCGCTGGAGGACGCCCAGGCGCTGCGCGAGGCCGAAATCCCCAATCTGGATGCGGTGACCGTCCAAAGCGGCACCGGCGCCGTGGCGCGCATCCAGGACTGCGCCGATTTCGTGGGGGTGGACGGGAGCGACTTCGAGCACTTCTCGGTCTCCGGGATGGAGATCGATTTCGGCCGATCCTTCACCCCCGCCGAGTACGAATCCGGCGCCGCGGTCGCGATCCTGGGGTCCAACGTCGCCGAACGCATGCTCGGGATACGCGGCGACTGCGATGCGATCGCGACCGGCCTGGACAGCGATTCCCCCGAAGCCGAACTCGTCAGCGCCTCCGAGCAGCTGCTGGGCCAGGCCATCCGGATCGGCAACGGCTCCTTCACCGTGATCGGGATCGCCAAGGGCGTCGGGCAGGGATTCCTGATCGATGACAACAACATCGTCGTCCCGCTCACGACCAAGCATTACCGCCTTGCGGCCGAGTACACCCCGACCGGCGAGATCTCGGTCAACCAGATCTCGCTGGCCCTCGCCGACGAAAGCGACGAGACCCTGGCCCAGGTGCGGGCCGAGGCGGCCAGCATCCTGCGCGCCCGGCACCGCGTCGAGGAGGACGACTTCCAGTTCCTGAGCCAGAGCCAGATCCTGGAGATATTCGCCCAGATCACGGTCGTGGCCAGCGTATTCCTGGGCAGCATCGGCGGGATCTCGCTGCTGGTCGGCGGAATCGGGATCATGAACATCATGCTGGTCACGGTTACCGAGCGCACCCGCGAGATCGGCATCCGCAAGGCGCTCGGGGCCCGCTACCGCGACCTGATGTTCCAGTTCCTGATCGAAAGCGTGGTCCTGAGCATCCTGGGCGGCGCGCTGGGGGTCGCGTTCGGGTGGCTGATCGCCTTCGGCGTCGGAAAGATCCCGATCGCCGACGGCGACCCGCTGCCCACCCTGGTGGAGACCGGTTCGGTGATGCTGGCGCTGGGCGTGGCGTCGGGAATCGGTCTCATTTTCGGCCTCTACCCGGCGAACAGGGCCGCGCGCCTGAACCCCATCGACGCGCTGCGTTACGAGTGATCCGGACCGCGATTGAAGTGACCGGCCGGGCCGCGGATAGCTCGCGCCGCCTCCGGTTTTCAAGCCCGCCCCGAACCCGGACCGGCGGGCATCTGCTACATTTGTCGCTCCGGCAAGGCCGATCGGGCGCGCCGGGGACTCGCGGGCCGGCAACGGCCCGCCTGCGGATCGTTGCCAAAGCACCTCCGGCACAGACCCCATGAATCGGACTCGAATCGAGGAATTGCTGGCCGCGGCGCTCGAGCGCCTGGCCTCCTCCGGCGCCCTGCCGGAGATCGAACTCGGCTCGATGGCGGTCGAAAAAGCGCGGATTCCGGACGCTGATTACTCCTCCACGCTGGCCCTGCGCCTGGCCAGCGCGGTCAACCAGCCGCCGCGTGCAATTGCCGAGAAAATAATCGCCGCCCTGCCGGAACACCCCATGCTGGGCTCGGTCGGCATCGCCGGCCCGGGATTTATCAATTTCGTACTCGACCCGGTCTGGATCGCCGGTCAGGTCGAGACCGTCATCGCAAGCGGGGACGGGTTCGGCAGCACCGCAAGCTTTGCCGGAAGACGCATCCAGGTCGAGTTCGTGAGCGTCAATCCGACCGGGCCCCTCACGGTCGGCCACGGCCGCTCGGCGGTGATAGGCGACGTCCTGGCGCGCGTGCTGAAAGCGGCCGGGGCGAGCGTTGAGCGCGAGTACTACATCAATGACGCCGGCAACCAGGTCCGCATGCTCGGTCTATCGCTGCGGCACCAGTACCGGCTCCGGCACGGAATCGATTCCCAGGCCCCGTCGGCGGGTTACCGCGGCGCCTACGTGGCCGATTGGGCGGCCGAGATCGACTGGGCGCCGGAAGAAACCGGGGCCTTGAGCGAGTCCGAGCAGGTCGAGCGGTTCACCGCCTGGGGAATCGAGCGCGCGCTGGCCGAGATCAGGGCCCACCTGGCCCCGCTCGACATCGAATTCGACAGCTGGTTCCCGGAAAGCCGGCTGCACGCCGGCGGCGCCGTCTCCGCCGCCATCCGGGCGCTCGAGGAGGGCGGGTTCGTCCGGGAGCGCGAGGACGCGATCTGGTTCGCGCACGGCGAGGACCAGTCGCAGGCCAACGTGCTGGTGAAGCGGACCGGCGAACCTACCTACCTGGCGGCCGACATCGCCTACCACCGCGACAAGTTGCAGGAGCGCGACTTCGACACCGCGATCGACATCGTCGGCGCCGACCATCACGGACACACCGCGCGAATGAAGGCCGCGCTGGGGGCGCTCGGGATAGACCCCGAGCGGCTCTCTTACGTGCTTTGCCAGATCGTGCACGTGGTCGTGGACGGGGAACCGGTGCGCCAGAGCAAGCGGGCCGGCGATTTCGAGCTGCTGGTGCAGCTGCTCGACGATGTGGGCGCCGACGCGGTGCGCTACTTCATGCTCTCGCGCGACCCCAACAGCCAGATGGAATTTGATCTGGACCTGGCGCGGCGCCAGGGCGACGAGAACCCGGTCCACAAAATCCGCTACGCCCACGCCCGGATCGCCAGCATCCTCAGGCGCGCCGGCGAGCAGGACCTGGCGCCCGACGTTTCGTTGCTGGGGCTGATCACCGAACCCGAAGAGATCGCGATCATCAAGCGGATGCTGGAGCTGCCCGAGGTGGTGGACATGGCCGCGGCCAACTTCGAACCGCACCGGTTGGCTCATTACGCCCTGGCGCTGGCCAGCGAATTCAATTCGCTCTACCACCGCCACCGGGTCATATCCGAAAGACGAAAAGCTCAGCCGCGCCCGCCTGGCCCTGGCCAGGGCGGTGGGGATCACGCTTGCCCGCGCCCTGCACCTGATGGGCATAAGGGCTCCCGAGCACATGCAGCGCGAAACCGGAGCCAGCTGACCGGAACCGGCGCGTTAGTCGGGTTCGGAAACGACCCTTTCAACGTTTACGGCCGCCAGCGCGCGGGCGTCCTCCCCGACCAGTACGCGGACGCCTTCCAGCAGCCTTCCGCCCGCGACCCGCACCGGCGGTCCGTCGGCCGATTCGTCCAGCCGGCCCGCGACGATACCGTCCGGTCCGAACCCGCGCACTTCCCCGCAGTCGACCTCGGCGTCGTCAACCGACCCCGACACGACCAGTTCGCCGGTTCCGGTATCGGAATCCACGGCCAGGCTGGCCGGACATCCCGCCAGCGCCGCCAGGACCGACCAGAGCGACTCCGGCAGGCCGCCCGCGCCCGCGCCCTCGACAACCCCGTAGGCGATCGGCGGCGGGTCGGCTCCGTCCTCCGGAGCAGGAATGCCGGGTTCGGCGCCGCCCCAGGAGTCCGGCAATGCCGGCAGGAGCAATCCGGCCAGGTTTTCGGGCCACGGGCCTGTCAGCCCGTCGGGGTTAAAGCCCGACTTGACCGCCAGCACGGTCGCCTCCGGATAAGCCTCAAACGGTTCGTCGCCGTCGCCGCCATGCAGGACAAGGCTTCCAAAAGCGTCCGGGCCGCGCGCCAGCGGGCAGTACAGCGCCAGACCCGGGCCGGTGACCGCGACGGCGCGGCCGGCCTCGATCGGCCCGACCAAACCGCCGATCCGGGCCCGAATTTCGGTTCGGATCGCGGGGCCGCGCAGGAACGCGTGTCCACCGGCCGGATTGAGCGCCACCACCCGCGCATCCCAGTCGAGCGTCCGGCGCCGGCCGCGCCACCCGCCCTCGGCGCCGACGGTCGTTCCGGCCGGGACCGGGTCGCCGACGGCCGCTCCGTCCAGGTATTTGAGGGGCACCGCGCGGACCTTGCTCGGGGCGTGGACTTCGGCAATCGGCGCGCCGGCGGCCAACTCCTGGCCGGAACTGCAGAGCATGCGCGCGCCGGCCGGCAGTCGGTGGCTTACCGAAAGCTCTCCGAGCAGCGCTGCGGTATTCAATCCGGGGCCCCGAACACGGCCGGTGATTCGGCCCCGTAAACGGCAAGGCCCTGCAGCCACGCCAGCACCAGCTCGGTGCGGTCGTCGGCGTCGGCCCCGTCGGCCAGCGGTCGGCCGCGCGCATCGACCAGCAACCCGCCCCACACCGGAGTTCACGTACGGCGAAAGGCCCACCGCGCGGCCCGGGCCGCCGCCGACATCCAGGCCGCCGGCCGGGGTGGCGCCGATGCGCACGGACTGCCCGGCCAGGGCCGCCACGCGCAGGGTGGCGCCGAAGGGGACCACCTCCTCAACCCCGGATCCGTCCTTGCGCTGCGCGGCAACGTGCAGGGCCGGTTCGTTGGCGCGCGCGCTTCCGGTCGCGGCGATGCTGACCGCCAGCGGCGCCAGCGCGTCGGAAGGATCGACGGTCTCGCCCACCAGGTCCAGGCAGCCGAGCATCGGCAGGGCGCTGGCCTGGTCCTGGGCCAGCTGGCAGAACCGGACCGGCAATAGGCCGTTCAGCAGGCACGCTGCGGCGGTCAGGGGAGCGCAGTCGCCGCCCAGCATTGCGCCGCTGGCCACCACCAGGTCGCACTCGAACTCGGCCAGGCGCAGCTGGGCCCGGGCGCGCGCCAGCGCGGCAACGATCGCCGCTTCCTGGATCAAGCGGGCGCGGTGGGTGGACGGGACGCCCCAGGGGCGCCCGGCGCGCTCCAGCAGACCGGCGCGGATGTCGGCCGCGGGCAGGCGGATCGGCAGCCAGCGCGCGATTTCCTCCGCCGGCAGCTGCAGGCCGAAATGGCCGCCCCCGGTTTTCGCCGACCTCGTGTCCGAAGTTGGCGATCCTGACCGAACCCTGGTCGGCCAGCGCCAGCGTGACTCCGCGCGGCTCGACGTGCGCGACCGCCAGGCGCAGCCCCATCAGGTGGGAAAGCCTCCACGTCGCCCTGCGCAGCGCCGCGGTTATCGGAATGAGCGGGCGATCGCCCAGCTGCGGAGGGAGATTGCGGATTCGCGACCGGCGAGTTGGCCGCCAGATAGGCGGACGCGAAATGCCGGTGCAGGGTGTTGAGGCTTTCGGGCTGGGCGGCATCCAGTTCCAGCGTCTGGACCGTGAGTTCGGGCTCCAGGATCCGCCGCGCCTCGGCGGTCGCTTCCGCATTTCCCATCAGGACAACGACCGGTCGCGGCAACGGCTCGGCCTCGCAATAAAGGTGCAGAACGGTCTGGGCCGCCAATTCGGTGGCGGCAACCCCCTGCGGTCCGGCAAAGGCGATCAATATCAGCGCGGCGCGGGAACTGCGGATACGCTCGGCCAGATCGTTGGGATCGCTCCGCTGCAGGAAATCGGTCGCCAGCTTCGCGATGCTGTCGCCGGCCAGAAAGCCCTGCCCGCGCATCGCCGAAACAAGTCGGCGGCGCTCCGCGGCGGCCAGGTCGGTCACCAGGACCGCCCCCCAGCGGAGGGGCTATCTCCGAACCGGTGATCGCGGCGTAGTCGCGGTCCGCCGCCGCGGGGGCTCCAAGCCGCGGCTGCGACCAGGTCCGCCGCCAGTCCCCCTTAAGCGGGCCGCCGGGGTAGGGCGCGTCCGCCAGATCGGTCAGGACGCGGCGTCCGGCCAGCGAATCGAATTTCCCGATCCGCAGCCGCGGCCCCACGTCCGCGACCGAAATCGCCGGGCCGGAAGGCGATCCTCCCGCCGCGCGCGACGGGCTGCTCAGCGGATCCTCAATTGCCGACGGGCAGGCGCAGATGCGTTTCAACCCGGGCGAAGGCCGCGGCCGCGGCTTCGTCGGAAACGCGCTGCATCGGCGGGGCAACCACCGGCGAGCAGAGTCCCATTTTCCAGAGCACGGCCTTGGCGTACGTCTGGCCGAGCGCCGGAGCCTGGAGCCGGTTCGAGAAATCGACCGCCTGGCGCTGGCGCTCTTCGGCGGTGGCCAGGTCGCCCGCCCGGTAGGCGTCGTAGAGCTGCGCGGAAATGTGCGGCACGACGTTCTGGGTGAGGCCGATGCAGCCCGCGCCGCCGTTTACCAAGGCGTCCAGCAGATGTCCGTCGCCGCCGATGAAGATCCTGAATTCCGGGTGCGAGGCGGTGGCGGCGAGAGCCGAGTGCAGCCAGGCGGTCGACCCGCCCGAATCCTTCAGCCCGACGACCCCGCAGTCTGCCAGGCGCTTGACCGTGGGCGCGGCGGCCACCAGTTTGGTCATAACCGGGAAGTGGTAGTAAAGGATCGGGATCGGGGACGCCGCAACCAGCCGCTCGAACCAGTCGACTATTTCGTCCTGGCCGATCGGGAAATAGTAGGGCGGCGTCACCAGCGAGGCGTACACCCCGCAGTCGGCGGCTTCCTGGATCTGATCGATGGTGGCCCAGAGATTGGGGAGTCCGGCCCCGCCGATGACCGGTATGCGGCCGGCGGCGGCCTCGACCGCGGCCGTGAGCGTGCGGCGCCGCTGATCGTAGGCGATCCCCTGGAATTCGCCCGAACTTCCCAGCACGACCACGCCGTGGGCGCCGTTGTCGATGAAAAACTCAACCAGCGCCCCCACGGCGTCGGTATCGACCGAATAGTCCTCGTTCAACGGCGTAACCATCGCCGGCATCGATCCGCTTAGCCGTTGGCTGTCAAACATTGGAAATTGGTCCTAGTCGGGGCGTATCCGCGCGAGCCGCGGAAGTCTTCGGGGAGCGCGAGTCGCATCGGGCTCCCGCTGCTATTTTCGGTTTGAGCAAAGCCCGGGCCGCCAGCGGCGGCGGCGGGGATTGGGCGGGGGCGGCTTGCAGGCAGAATAGGCGCAGGTCGGGCCGGCGGGACCTCTCTGACGGCCGCCGCCGCGGGCCGGCCGACCCTGAAATCCAATTCCTAAATTCAATAAAAGGCGGGGGTGCGCGTGGACCCGGTCGGCGTCGGCTACATCGGACTTGGCCAAACCGTAAATCTCTGGCATATCCCCTTCATTGCGCAGTCGAACCTGGTGCGCGCCGTTGCCGGCGTCGACATCACGCCGGCCCGCCGCAAGCTCATGGCCCCGCACATCCACGGACCGGTGGGGGCGGACGTGGACGCCCTGCTGTCCAATTCCGAGGTCGAAATCGTTGTGGTGGCGACACCGCACCGCTTCCACAAGGAGCACGTGATCGCCTCGCTTGAAGCCGGCAAGCACGTAATCTGCGAAAAGCCGCTCGGACTGGATCTGGCCGACGCGCGCGCGATCGCGGAAGTGGCCGAACGCTGCCAGCGCTACGCTTCGGTCTACCAGAACCGGCGCTTCGACGCCGACTCGCTGGCGATCAAGAAGGTGGTCGATGAAGGCGCGATCGGAAATCTGATATCGATCTCGCGCGCCCACTACCGCGACCGCCCGCACACCGATCTGGCGGCGCAGGAATACCGCCCCGATTGGCGACTTGAATCCTGGGCCGGGCATCTGATCGACTGGGGGCCGCACCTGCTCAATCAGCTCCAGCACTTTGCCGGGGCAAAGCCGAAGTCGGTCTACTGCCACCTTCGCGGAGTGAAGTGGACGACCGAGTCCGACGACTTCTTCACCCTGATGGTCGAATTTGAAAACGGCGTCCTGGGCAAGGCCGAGGTCTGCGTGTTCGCCCATGACGGCCAGAAGGAGTGGCACCTGATCGGGAGCGAGGCGACGCTGTCCTGCCAGGGATTCGGAGAACCCATATTCCTGTACGGGGCCGATGGGCAAAAAACCGAGATTGAGACGGGCGACCATCGCTGGGCCGACATATACGAATCGCTGGCGCGATTTATCCGCGGCCAGGGCGAACCCGCGGTCTCGACCCGCGAAGCCCTGGAAACGATGGAATTGATCGAAGCGGCGCGGATTTCGGCGCTGACCGGGCGCTCGGTCGACCTGCCGCTCGACTGAAATTTCCAGTCACCAGCGCGCCCGAAGGGCGCTTTTTGGGGCCGCAAGCCGCCGCCGCAAACCGATGGCTGGACAGTTTCAGCCCTGATTGCGTGGTAACATGACCAAACTTTGGTTCCAAACCAAGGCGTCCGGCTCCAATGCCGGTGCCGTTTGGAATATTGAGGCGGAATGCACATCAGGGAGGCGATGCGAATGCACGATTCCAAACTCAGCCGCCGCAAGCTTATGGCCACCGGGCTCGCCGGTGGAGCCGCAGCCGCGGCCTTGGCAGCTTGTGGCGAAACCGTGGTAGAAGAGCGAATCGTTACCCAGGTTGTCGAAGTCGAGAAGGTCGTGACCGAAGTCGTGACGGAGACCGTCACTGAAGTCGAGTCCAAGATCCTCGAAGTCGAAGTCGAAAAGATCGTTGAGGTCGAACGCGACGCTGGTGACGTTGAGATCTTCTCCTGGTGGACCAATGCAGGTGAGGTGGAAGCCCTCAACACCCTGTTTAAGAACCTGCAGGCGAGTGTTCCCGGCATCAACATCATCAACGCCGCAATTGCCGGTGGTTCAGGGCCTGGCGGTAACGCCAAGGCGATCCTGGAGACCCGGATGCTGGCCGGTGAGCCGCCTGACTCCTTCCAGATCCACTGGGGTCACGAGCTGACCTACTCGCACTCGGTCGCAGGCCGGGTCGAGCCGCTCGACGACCTCTGGCAGCAGGAAGGCTACTACGAGGCATATCCGCAGGGATTTGTCGAGAACGGCAGTTGGGACGGCCATGTTTGGGCAGTGCCGGTCAACATTCACCGTTCGAACGTAATGTGGTTCGACAAGCAGTTCTTCCGAGACACCGGAATCCCGGACCCGACCACCTACGAGACCTGGGACGACGCCTTCAACGCCTTCGATGACATCAAGGCCGCCGGGCGCGCTCCGTTCTCAATCGGTGAGGTCCGCCCGTTCTACACCGGACACGTGCTCGAGAACGTCATCCTTGGCGTTGTCGGCGGTCCGAATTACGTTGACCTGTTTAACGGCGTCAGCGACTGGAACGGCGAGGGCATTACCCAGTCACTGGAGATCACCAAGACCCTGGTCGAGAACTACGTGAACGAGGACATCCTCAGCGTAGACCCGGCAACGGCGTTCGAAAAGATCTTCCACGACGCGGTCATGACCATCAATGGCGACTGGGCCGAAGGTTTCTACCGCGGCAAGGGCTATGACGGCCAGTACGGCTACGCCCGACCGCCTGGAACCGATGGGCACTACATGGCGCTGTGTGACGCGTTCACGCTGCCGGTAGGCGCGCCCAACCCGGAGAACGCGGTTGCGTTCCTGAAGGTATGTGGTTCGCAAGAGGGACAGGACGAGTTCAACCACTTCAAGGGTTCGATCTCGGTGGGTGGAGACCCCAACCTGACCTACTTCAACAACTACCAGAAGGAAGCGATCAAGGACTGGCAGAACCCGTCCACGTTCATCGCCCCGAGCGTAGTGCACGGCTTCGCCGCGCGGCAGAGCTGGATCACCGAATTCGTCAACATCGGAAACACTTTCTCAGCGGAAGTGCGAAGTGGTGACGCAAACGCGGTGGCCAATGCGCAAGCCGCCATGCAGCGAGCCTGCGAAGACTCGGCTATCTGCACCTAAGCAGTTTCCTAAAGGAAGGGGGAGCCGTTCCCAAGCGGCTCCCCCTTTGCTGGAAACCTGCCGGGATTTCTCCTAGAACTGGAATATTTGCCGGTTAATGGCTTCTTCAGCAATATCTAGACCCCCGCAGCCGCGGCCCAATCCGCTGGCTCGCGCGTGGCGCTTCGTCAACCGCGACCGGGTGCTGGCGCTGATTGTCCTGTCGCCATCGCTGTTGGTAGTGGCCATATTCATTTACGGGTTCATCGCCTGGACGTCGCTGGTGGCGTTCCTGGACTGGAACCTCCCCGAGACCCAGGTCTCGGTCGCCGGTCCCTACAACGGGATCGACAACTGGCAGTGGCTCTTCGACCTGCCGCGCTGGTACAAAGACATTCGCAACATGGTGATCTTCACCGTGCTGTTTCTTGCCGAATGCATGATCCTGGGATTCCTCATCGCCGCCTTCCTTGACCAGCAGGTGAAGGGCGAGGGGATTTTCAGAACGATCTACATCATGCCGTTTGCAATCTCTGCCGTCGTGACCGGTGTGGTCTGGCAGTGGATGATGCACCAGACCAACGGTTTCAACCGGCTGATCGACATACTCGGCTTCAACCACATCCTGGGACTGTTCGGGCTCGGACCGTTCGAATGGCTCTGGATGTCGGACCAGAACATCGGAATGGTGGCGATCTCGTTCGCCGCCTCCTGGCAGATGGTCGGCTACACCATGGCCCTGTATTTCGCCGGAATCCGCGGAATCTCGCAGGACCTGCGCGAAGCCGCCCAGATCGACGGCGCCGGGACCTTCGCGCTGTACCGCCACATAATCGTCCCGCTGGTCCGGCCGGTCTCGCTGACCGCGTTCATCATCCTGTTCGGGCTCGCCCTCCGCCTCTTCGACCTGGTCGCCGCAATCGGCGGTTCCGGCATCAATTTCTCGACCGATACTTTCGCCTATCACATGGTCCAGCTCGCGTTCCAGGATGCCCGGTTCGCGCGCGGGGCGGTCATCGCCGTGATCATGGTCCTTCTGTCCGCGGTCGTGGTCGTGCCCTATCTGTGGAGCATCCGAAGGGAAGTCTGACAGATGGCCACTACCACCGCTCCGCCCGAGATGGTCGCCGCCGAGGGCACGATCCGCACCAACCGGGTCGGCCGCATACTGCGCCGCTCGTTCGTCTACCTGTTCCTGACCCTGGTGGCGATCCTGATATTCCTGCCGTCCTACGTGGTGCTGGTGAACGCGCTCAAACCGTTCAGTGAAGTTCACCCCTCGACCATGTGGCAGCCGCCGTCCAGCGGAATCTCGTTCGAGTCCTTCCAGCGCGGCTGGCTGGCGGTGAACAACAACATGATCGCCAGCGCCAAGGTCACCATCCCGGCCGCGATCGTCTCTTCGCTGCTGGGGTCGATCAACGGCTACGTGTTCGCCAAGTGGCGGTTCCGCTACTCGAACATCATCTTCCTGCTCGTCCTCTTCGGTCTGTTCCTGCCGTACCAGGGAATCCTGATTCCGCTGGTGATCACCCTGACCCAGATCAAGGCCCCCTGCATCCTGCTGACGGCCGATTTCGACAAGGCCTTTGAGATCTGCACCTTCTACGGCACGATTCCGGGCCTGATACTCACCCACACGATCTTCGGGATACCGATCACCGCGTTGATCTTCCGGGCCTATTTCGTATCGGTGCCGACCGACCTGATCGAAGCCGCGCGGGTCGACGGGGCCGGATTCTTCGGCGTCTACCGTCACATCATGTTCCCGATCGCCGCGCCGGCGTTCGCGGTGGTCCTGATCTGGCAGTTCACCCAGATCTGGAACGACTACCTGCTGTCGCTCTCGATCCTGAACAATCCCAAGGACGCGCCGGTGATGGTCGGGGTGGTCAACACGTCCAACTCGTACTTCATCGAATACAACGTGCAGTTCGCCGCGGCGCTGCTGGTGAGCGTTCCGACGCTGTTGTTCTACTTCGTGCTCGGACGGCTTTTCATGCGCGGCCTGCTGGCGGGCGCCGTCAAGGGTTAGCTGCCCGGCCGAACGCGTAGCCCTTCAATCCAATGCAGCGGCCGGGCGCCGGTGCGCGGATAATTGGCAGGCGACGGCGGATTCAGGCCGATCTGAGAGTGCGTGAAATTGACATGGAGGCCAATGTGCGACTGAACAGGCGAAGATTTCTCAAGTTTTCGACTACCGCGTCGGGAGTCGCTTGCGCGAGCGTTCTGTTGGCCGCTTGCGGCGACGAGGGCGGCGGCGGCGCTACGACGCCCGACCAGCAGGGCCTGCAGGGCTGGACCGAGGGACAAAACCTCGAAGGCGGGCAGGAAGTCCAGCAGGGCCAGCCCGGTGGAGTTCCGGACGAACGCGCCCAGCTGGGTCTTCCGCCCGGCCGGCTGGTGATCATTTCGCTGAGTTTCGAGGGCCCCGATTCCAAAATCGTCATCGAGAACCGGAACACCGCCCAGGACACGCTTTTCTACTGGATCCTGGCCGCCAACGGCGAGCAGTGGGAAATCCCCGGCGTATTCAAGCTGCAGCCCGGCGACCAGCTCACGATCGGGTACGGTGCGGGCACCGACACCGAGAACGAGGTGTACATGAACGGCGCGCTCGGAGAACCGGACCCGGCAGGTGGCGAGCTTGGCCTCTACAACGAGACCGACGACCTCGAGGACTGGACCTACATGCACCAGTACCTGCAGTGGGGCGCCCCGGGTCAGCCGCTTGCGCACGTGGCGGTCGAGGGCGGTCTTTGGGTCGAAGGCGAAGCGGTCGAAGTGGCCGCGGGTCAGACCATCGTCTACGACCACTCGCAACCGGGCCAGGGGACTTTCTCGGCCTCATAAGGCACTTGCCGGGATTTGAGCCGGCGCGCCGCGCCATAACCCGCGACCTGCCAATTGGCGCTTGAACGCTACCCAGGCGCCAAGCCGCTGAAGCTGGCGCTGGTCGGTTGCGGCGGCATGGGCCGCCGCCATCTGCACGGGCTGTCGCAGCTGGAACGGGCGGGAATCAACCCGTTCGATCTGGTCGCAGTCTGCGACCCGTTCGCGGAAGCGGCACAGTCGGCCGCGCAGCTGGCGGAAGAACTGCTGGGGACGCGCCCGGCGGTCTACGGCGAGCTTGAGGCGATGGCCGCGCAGGAAGGTCCCGACGCGGTGGACGTGGTAACGACCCCGTCAACCCACCACCTGGTCGGTGCCGACGCGCTGGATCTCGGATTGAACGTTCAGATTGAAAAACCGGTCGCGATCACGATTTCGGCCGCCAATTTCCTGGAGCGGGCCGCCGCCGAATCCGGCCTGGTCCTGTCGGTGGCCGAAAACTTTCGCCGCGATCCCATCAACCGGCTGCTGCGGGCGGTAATCGACTCTCGGGTCCTCGGGGCGCCGTCCATGATGATCGATACGACCCTGAGCGGCGGCGGCGCGGTGGTGATCACCCCCTGGCGGTCAACCAGCGCCCAGGGTGGGCTGCTGATGGACGTCGGCGTGCACAACGCCGACATGTTCGAGTACTTCATGGGTCCGGTCGAGGAAATCACGGCCTGGGCGGGCGTCCTGGAGCCGCAGCGGAGCTTCGAGGGCCTCAACCGCAACCTGGCCCGCTTCTATGAACTCTCGAACCGGGAGGTCGCCGGCGACTACCGGGCCGACGGAATCGACTCGGGATTCGCGCTCTTGCGATTTGAGTCCGGCGCCGCCGGGCAATGGTCGATGGCCCTCGGCGTGGGCGGCGGGGATCCGGTGCGGATGCGCCGCATCTATCTCGAAGACGGGATGATCGAGTGCCCCGACGACCGGTCGGGAAACCCGCCGACGATCGTGCGGCGGGGCGACCGGAGCCAGTATCGCGGCAATGCGGTCCTGGACCTGGTGCCCGGATTCGAACTGCCCGAAGCCACCGCGCACCTCTTCGGCGGCAACCGATTCGGCCGGGTCGAATTGGATTTCAACCAGATCGACGCCCGCATCACCGCCTCCGAGTACTGGGAGCTGGGCGACTGCATCCTCAACGGCAATCAGCCCGAGGTGGGAGTCGCCGAGGGGCGCGCCGCGCTCGCGGTCGTCCTGGGAGCGATCGAGTCCGGGCTGGCAGCCCGGAGCGTGAGCGTCGCCGACCTGCTTGAAGGCCGGGTTTCGGCCTACCAGGATCGACTCCTGGCGGAGGCGCCGGATTCTGGCTGAGGAACTGAGTCGAGACCCGTTCGTCGCGATCATCGCCGGCGGCGCCGGCACGCGGTTGTGGCCCCGGTCGCGGTCCGGCTTCCCAAAGCAGCTGCTCGACTTCGGCCAGGGGGAGAGCTTCATCCGCCAGACCTACCGGCGCGTGGCCGAACTGACCGCGCCCGACCGGCTGATGGTTGTAACCGGTCCCGAACTGGCCGGGGCCATCGCCGGCGAACTGCCCGAGCTCGACCCGTCCCAGATCATCTGCGAGCCGTCGCCGAAAGGCACCGCGCCGGCGATCGTGCTGGCCGCCGCCCACGCCGCCCGACGGGCCGGCGATCCCACCCTGATTACGGTTGGCTCGGACCACTTTATCGGCGACGACGAAGCGTTTCGGACGTGCCTGCGTTCCGCCGCCGCCGCCGCCCGGGGAACCGGCGGCCTGCTCACGGTCGCGGTCCGCCCGACCCACCCCGACACCGGCATGGGATACATCCACGTTGGCGATTCGGCCGGCACGTTCGAGGGAGTCCCCGTCCACCGGACGCACCAGTTCGTGGAGAAGCCGGACGAGGCGACCGCGGCCGGATACGTTGCCGGCGGGCAACACCTCTGGAACTGCAATTACTTCGCGTTCAGCACCGCCTCGCTCGAGGCCGCCCTGGCCCGCCATGCGCCGCACCTACGGCGGCTCCTGGCGGAGTTGACCCGGTCGGCTGACTTCGCGGGCGATGCTGTGGATCTCTGGGCCGACCTTCCGAGCGAAGCCATAGATACGGCGCTGATGGAGCGCGCCGAGAACGTTTTCACCGTTCCGGCCGAATTCGACTGGGCCGACATCGGATCCTGGGATGGGGTCTACAGGATCGCCAAGCCGGTCGCCGGCCCCGGCTCCAACTACGTGGCCGGCGGGGATCGCCTGGGCCACGAATTCCTCGCCAGCCGGGGCTGCCTGGTCGATGCGGAATCAAAGCCGGTGGCGGTAATCGGCCTCGAAAACGTGGTGGTCGTGGAGGCCGGCGACGCGGTGCTGGTCTGTCACCGCGACCGGGCCCAGGAAGTGGCCGCGCTGCTGGCGCGGCTGCGGTCCGACGGCCGAACCGAACTGCTCTAAGGGATTTTTTCCGTGATTGAAGCCGGGACCGCCGGCCAGCGACAAACGTCGGGTTTCCAGCGCGGACCGATCCTGGTCGTGGCCTGCGCGGCGGCGCTGCTCTTCGGGGCCGGGCTGCTGTGGCGCGACGAGCTGCGCACCGTATCGCCGTGGCACTCCCTGCTGGCCATGCTGGCGCTGCTGGCGCTGGCCGGGGCGTTCGGGCGCTGGTGGCTGCGGCTCCCCTGGCAGCACGTGGGACAAACCGCGGTCGCCGCATCGGCGGTCGCGATCGCGGCCCTGGCCTGGGTGTACGCCGACCTGGTCCGCGACCTTGAGGGTCCGGCCGTCGTCGTTGCCTTCGCGGTGACCATGGTCGGAGCATCGACCGTGATCCTGCCCGCTCCGACGGCGCTGACCGTCGTGGCCCTGGCCAGCTCCCTGGACAATCCGATCGGGGTTGGAATAGCGGCGGCGGCCGGACAGACCGTCGGCGAGGGGGTCGGCTACCTGCTGGGCCGCAGCGGGTCGGGCCTGCTGCCCGAATTTGGCTGGAGCCGACGGCTGGCGGACCGGATGCGCCGCAGCATGCTCATCACCGACGGCGTCATCGCCCTGTTCGCGGCGGTCCCGAATCCGCTGTTCGACGTGATCGGGATCATCGCCGGGACCCTTCGACACCCGGTCTGGCGCTACGCGGTGGCGGCCTTTCTGGGCAACGTCTTCAAGTACGTGATCGTGTGGGGCGGCCTGGGGGCGCTGCTGGGCTGAAGTCCCGAAGGACGCGCCCGCCGGCCTCTTTTTGCAGCTGGTCCCACAAACGCCCCAGGGCGGCGCGGTTCTCTTCGCTGGGAACGTAAAACCGCAGCACCCGTTCGGGGGCGATGGACTCCACCAGCTTCGAGACGCTGGTGATCTCGACCGGGGCCCCGTTAGGGGAAGGTTTGACCAGCACCGGGCGCTGCGATCCCGGGCCGTGCGGGCCCGAGCGCGATATCGCGTCGATTTCCGCCTCGTCGCTCAGCAGATCCAGGCCCTCCACCAGCCCCCAGACCGGCGCCTCGGCGCGCAGCCGGGCCCGGAACCGGATCGAGAACTCGAGCCCGCGTTCGGGGATTCGTTCGCCGGCATCGAAACACTTGAAGATCCGGCGCCGGCGCAGGCGCGACGCCAGTTCGGCCAGGTGGGCGTCGCCCGCTGCCGGCCATCCGGGCCAGGGCGCCGCCGAGCACCTCGTCGTCCAGGGCCAGAAAACTCCCAAGCCCGCGCGGCCCGCCGACGTGGTCCAGCAGGGGGTGCGTCGGCGCCAGGCCGGTCAGGGAATGGCTGCCGTCGGCTATCAGTTCGGCCAGCCGGACCATCGCCGCCTCGAACATGAGCTCGGCGCCGCGCGAGGTCTTGTGCAGATAGACCTGCCGGTAGAGGTTTATGCGCGCCAGCAGGTATTCCTCGGCCGAGCGAAGCCCCTTTGCGGCCAGCACCAGTCCGCGGCCGCCGCCCCAGCGTTCGGCCAGCACCTCGACCCGGAGGCTGTCGACCAGCCAGGTCAGGTCGATCGAACCGCTGGCGACTCCGGTCATGCGCCGGTCACGCTGCAGGTAGTCGAGTCGGTCGGCGTCAAAGTGGGAGGCCACCACGCTCGAGTAGATGTCGTCGGGCCCGCCGCCGCAGATCTCGTCGGCGACCTGCTCGGCCAGGCCGGGATCGGCATCGTCCAGGATCTGCCTGAACCGCGGTATCGCCCAGCAGGATCGCCCGCGACCAATGCTCGTGGTCGCCGGGCCCGCCGACCGCGCGTTCGGACTTTTCGAAAACGTGCGAGAGCGGTCCGTGCCCGATGTCGTGCAGGAGCGCCGCCAGCGCCGAGACCCGGGCCCGCGGTTCGTCGAAGCTGCCCGGCCCGAGTTCGCGCCGGATCACGCCCAGCAACTGCCGGGCCACGTGGTAGACGCCGACCGAGTGGCCGAACCGGGTGTGGGTCGCCCCGGGAAAGACCAGGTGCAGGAAGCCCAGCTGCTTGATCGAGCGCAGACGCTGCATCTCGGGGGCATCGAGCAGCCGCCAGGCCAACTGATCGACCTCGGATTCGGCTTCGAAGCGAATCAAGCCGTGAATCGGGTCGCGAATGCGCTTGGTGGAAGGCATGTGGTATCTCAATTATCCCGAGCGCGCCCTTCAAAGGCTTTAGGCCTATAAACTTTTTTGCGTTGCCGGATCGCGGCCCGGATGCGGTCGCCCAGGAATATTTGGCCGCCGGCACCGGGGCACTACAAGGACCAGTGGAGGCCGCGTCGAGCGCCGATGACCGGAAATCTGAAAGTATTCGCCGGCGGGTCCAACACCGCTTTGGCAAAGTCGATCTGCGCAAACCTGGGCATCCCGCTGGGCAACGCGGCAGTCAGTTCTTTTCCTAACCGCGAGACCCGGATCCAGATCGAGGAGAACGTGCGCGGTTTCGACGCCTACGTGGTCCAGTCGATGTGCGCGCCGGTGAACAACAACCTGGTCGAGCTCCTGATCATGGTCGATGCGCTGCGGCGCGCCTCGGCCAACCGGATCACCGCGGTCGTCCCTTATTACGGTTACGCGCGACAGGAGAAGAAAACGGCCGGACGGGAGCCGATATCGGCCAAGCTGGTTGCCAACCTCATGCAGGTCTCGGGGGTTTCGCGGGTGCTCACGGTCGACCTGCACGCGGCCGCGATCGAAGGGTTCTTCGACATTCCGGTCGACCACCTGCGCGCCGCCGGGCTGCTCGCCCAGGCCCTGCGCGACCAGGGGTTCGATCGTTCGGCGGCGGTGGGTTCAACCGACGCCGGGGGCGTGGCGCGGGCCGAAGATTTCTCCCGCCGCATGCAGGCCGAAGACCTGTTCGTGACGTTCAAGAAGCGCAATTCCGGCGACGACGTGACCCCGATCTCGCTGGTCGGGGACGTTGCCGGCAAGACCTGCATCGTCATCGACGACATCATCTCGACCGGTGGTTCGCTGCTGGCGGCCGCCGACCTGCTGCTGCAGAACGGCGCCTCCGCGGTGCACGCGGCGGCGGTCCATGCCGACTTCACCGGCAAGATCGACCGCCTGTTCGAATCAGACAGCATCGACAGCGTGCTGGTGACCGATACGATCCCGGTCGAATTCAACCACCCCAAGCTGACGGTCTGCTCCACCGCGCGCCTGCTCGCCGAGGCGATCCGGCGCATACACTTACACGAATCGGTCAGTGCTCTGTTCATCTGACGACGCCGGTTCAGGCGTCGGTCCGCGGCAGAGCGCATTGCGCGGTCGCCCGCTTGCGACGCGGAAAAGGGAGTTTGGTTCCACTTAGTGGAGCCTTCTAGTTGGATTGGGCTCTTCGGAGCCCTCGCCGTGACCCTGCTGGCCGCGTACGGATCTGCGGTCGAAGCCGCCGTGCTTGCGATGCGGCCGTCGCGTCTGCGCGAACTGGCCGACGGCGGCAGCGAGGCCGCCGCCTCGATCCGCCGACTCCTGGAGAACCAGAACCGCCGGGCCGCCCGGACCGTATCCCTGAGCCTGGCGTCGGCGATCCTGGCGTCGGCGCTGGTGACGGCGATCCTGGCGCCGGAGCTTGACCGCGCCGGCCTGGCGTTCCCGCTGGCGGTTATCGTCCTGACCCTGCTGGTGGCGTTCGTGCACATCGTCCTGGTGGCCCGCCTGGCCCGCCGCATCGGCCGAAGGCTCGATGAAGGCCGCACGCTGGCTCAGGCGCGGCCCTGGCAATTGCTGCTGTTCCTGGTGACGCCGCTGGCGCTGCTGGCCGACTTCATCACCGACCGGGGACTGGCGGCGTTCGGCCGCGGCCGCGAGGCCGAGGAGATCGGCGAGCTGGGCGAGTTGCGCGAGATCATCGAAGCCTCCGAGCTCGAGGAGGCCATCTCCGAGGAGGACGTCGACATGATCCAGGGCGTGCTCGAGATCTCGCGCGAGCAGATCAGGCACATAATGACTCCCCGCCCGGACATGGTGATGGTGGCCGCCGAGACGCCGGCCGCCGACGCCCTCAATCTCGCCCTCGAGCACGGTTTTTCGCGCCTGCCGGTCTACGCCGGCGACCACGACTCGATCGTCGGCACGGTCTCGGTTCGCCAGATCGCGGCCTCGCTGATCGATCCGACCGCCGGGCAACAACCGGTCGGGGAGCTGTCGCAGCCGGCCTTCTTCGTTCCCGAGACCAAGATGGTCGACGATCTGCTCGGCGAGCTGCAGGCCGGCCGCACGCACATGGCGGTAGCGATCGACGAGTACGGCGACACCGCCGGACTGGTCACGATGGAGGACATCATCGAACGGATCGTCGGCGACATTCGCGACGAAACCGACCAGGAACCGATCGAGATCATTCCCGACGGCGACGGCGCCTACCTGGTCGACGGCCGGGTCCGGCTGGGCGAATTGGCCGAGCAGACCGGGATCGAACTGCAGGCGGTCGACGCCGACACGCTGGCCGGGCTGGTCTTCCTGCGCCTGGGGCACGTGCCCGATGACGGCGAGATACTCGACATCGACGGCATCGCGGTCGAAGTCGCCCTGGTGGAGAACAACCGCATCCGGCAGCTGCGGCTTACCCCCGGCGCCGAACACCCCAAGCCGGGCGAGCCCAATCCGGACGGTCGACAGGCCGCCTAGCGGTCCGCCTTCCCGGCAAGGCCCGGCGCCCCGGATCGGCGGGGATTTTTGCGCCGGGTAGACCTCCAGCTCCTGGACGCGGCGCTGGTGCTCGGCCTGCGCGACCTCGGCGAGGCCGACCGGCTGGTGTTCCTATACGCGCGCGAACGGGGCCGGTTTTCGGCCGTGGCCCGTTCCGGCCGCCGGCCGGCCTCGCGCCTGGCCGGACACCTGCAGCTGTTTGGCAAGGTTTCCCTCGAGCTGGTGCCGACCCGGTCGCTGGACATCATCACCTCGGCGCGCTCCCTGGCCCACCGGCCGCGGCTCTCGGGCGGGAGGCGCTTTGCGTCCGCTTCCCGGGTTATCGAGTTCCTGCGCCGCGCCACCGCCGAGGAAGACCCCGACCCCGCGTTGTTCGACCTGGCCGACGCGGCCCTGGAGCTGATCGATAGGCGCGAGCGCATCGCGCGGCAGCTCTGGCAATTCGAGCTGGCCGCGCTCGATCGGCTCGGGCTGGCCCCGGTATTGTTCGACTGCGCGCTCTGCAACCGGGAGCTGAACCCCGCCGACCTCTGGTTCGACCCGCAGGCGGGCGGGGCGATCTGCGAACACTGTCCCCGCAGCCCGCTGGCGGCCCGGATATCCGAGCGCACCCTCAAGGCGCTCCGATTCCTGCAGGCGGCCCGGCCCGGCGATGCCGATCAGCTGGCCATCGACCCGGCGATCCGCGAGCAGATCACGCTGCTGCTGGACCGGTTCGTGCAATCGGCGGTGGGAAACATCCGGCGCGGACCCGGCGCCGATAATCACTGACGGCGCCCTGCGACCGGACTAGACAGCCAGCAATTGCGAGCCAATGCTTAAGAGTATGGACGCCCTTGTGGCGTTGGCCAAGCGCCGCGGATTCGTATACCCCTCATCCGAGATTTACGGGGGGTTCGAGAGCACCTGGGACTACGGTCCGCTCGGCGCCGAACTGGTCCGCAACGTCAAAGAGGCCTGGTGGCGCGAGATCGTCACCGCCCGGTCGGACGTGGTGGGCCTGAATGCGGCGGTGCTGATGTCCCCCTCCGTCTGGCAGGCCTCGGGCCACCTGGAGAATTTCTCCGATCCGCTGGTCGAGTGCCTCAACTGCAACGCGCGCCTGCGCGAGGACCACCTCGCCGACGGGGTCTGCCCCAATTGCGGCGGCCCGGTGTCCGAAGCCCGCAACTTCAACACCATGTTCAAGACCTTCGTCGGGCCGCTCGAGGACGAGGCCGCGGTCGCCTACCTGCGCCCGGAAACGGCGCAGGCGATATTTGTAAATTTCCGCAACGTCACATCGACTTCGCGCCTGCGGCTGCCGTTCGGGATCGCCCAGATCGGCAAGGCCTTCCGCAACGAGATCACTACCGGAAACTTCATCTTCCGGACGCGCGAATTCGAGCAGATGGAGCTCGAGTTCTTCTGCTACCCCGGCGAGGACGAGCAGTGGTTCGAGTACTGGCTCGGCCGCCGCCAGCGCTGGTACCGCGACCTGGGCGTTGCCGAATCCGACCTGCGCGTGCGGCATCACGACGAAGACGAACTCTCGCATTACTCGCACGGGACTTCGGACCTCGAATTCCGCTTCCCCTTCGGCTGGGACGAACTCGAGGGGGTCGCCCGCCGATCCGACTACGATCTCACCGCCCACCAGAGCGCTTCGCGCACCAAGCTGACGCTATTTGACGAATCCCGCGGCGAACACGTCACGCCGTGGGTCGTCGAACCGTCGGCGGGGGTGGACCGCTGCGTGCTGGCGTTTCTCTCATCCGCCTACCGCGAGGACGAGGTGCCCAACACCAAGGGCGGCACCGACAAGCGCACCCTGCTGGCGCTCGATCCGCGGCTGGCTCCCTACAAGGCCGCCGTCCTGCCGCTGATAAAGCGCGAGCCGCTGCAGGATCTGGCCGCGCGCATCCACGACCAGCTCCGCTACCAGTGGGCGGTCTATTACGACGAGTCGGGGGCCATCGGCCGGCGTTACCGGCGCCAGGACGAGATCGGGACCCCCTACTGCATAACGGTCGATTTCGAGTCCCTGGAGGACGACTGCGTCACCGTCCGGGACCGCGACACGCTGGTCCAGGACCGGGTTCCGGTCAAGGAGATTTACGCCTACCTGGGCGACCGGCTGGCGTGGCGGCCGCCAGCCTGAGCGGGCGGCGATACGGAGTTATCGCTTCTCGTACTATGGGGCAGCCCGGCGCGAACGGACCCGGCGGTCCGGGAAAGCCGCGGCCTGAACCCGGCAGGAACCGAGATAGGCGGAATGGTGAATGAGTGAGGATTCGGGCGGATTTCATTCGCAGGCGGTCGTAACCGACGGCGGCGACGCCGCCGAAATCGGGATCGGGATGCTGGGCTACGCCTTCATGGGCAAGGCTCATTCCAACGGCTACAAGAAGATCCCGTACATGATGTATCCGCCGCCGGCGATCCCGCTGCTGCAGCGGATCGCGGGGCGCAGCGGCGACGCGGTCGCCGAAGCCGCCCGGCGCTACGGTTTCGCCGAACACTCGACCGACTGGCGCGAGGTGATCTCGGACCCCAAGGTCGACGTGATCGACAATTCCGGCCCCAACGACATTCACTACGAGGCCAACATGGCCGCGGTCGAGGCCGGCAAACACGTCGTCTCGGAGAAGCCGCTGGGGCGCAACGCCGCCGAATCGCGGGCGATGTGGCAGGCCGCCGAAGCGGCCGGCATAAAGCACATGACCGCGTTCAACTACCGCTTCGTTCCGGCCGTGGTCCTGGCCCGCAAGCTGATCGAGGACGACGTGGTCGGCGAGGTCCGCCACTTCCGCGGCCTCTACCTCCAGGAGTGGCTGGTGGATCCGAGCGCGCCGCGCGTCTGGCGCCTGGACAAGGCCCAGGCCGGTTCGGGATCGCTCGGCGACCTGGGCGCTCACACGATCGACTTGGCCCGCTTCCTGGTCGGCGAACCGACCGCCGTCAACGGCAAGCTCAAAACTTTCGTGGAGGAGCGTCCGGATCCGGACGACCCCGCGCAAACCGCCCCGGTGACCGTCGACGACGCCTACCTGGCGCTGGTCGAATTCGAGGGCGGAGCGATCGGGACGCTGGAGGCCACGCGCTTTGCCCACGGCAACAAGAACGGCAACATGTTCGAGATCAACGGATCCAAGGGTTCGATCGCGTTCGACATCCAGCGGATGAACGAGCTGCAGGTCTTCTCCGGGTCTTCCGAACCCGGCAACGCCAACGGGTTCACGAACGTGATGGTCTCGGAGCAGTACCACCCGTACTGGACCAACTGGTGGCCGCAGGGGCACATGATCGGCTGGGAGCATACGTTCGTGCACGAACTCTGCCATTTCCTCGATTGCGTGGCCAATGACAAGCCGGTCGGCCCATGGGGCGCCACCTTCGAAGACGGCTACCGCGCCGATGTCGTCTGCGAGGCGATAGCGCGCTCGTCGGAGATGGACGGGGCCCGGGTACGGATCGAGTACTGAATCCAAGCAAGTACGGCCGCCCTTCGGCGGTGCCTGCACACACAAGGAGTTAATCGAAGGTGAAGATTGGTGTTTTTGCGGTCCTCTTCTCGGACCAACCCCTGCCCGAAGTGGCCAGCTACCTGCGCGAGGTCGGCTGCGGGGCGATCGAACTGGGTTGCGGCGGCTACCCCGGCAACGCCCACTGCAATTCGGCCGAAATCCTGGCCAGCGAGGAGAAATTCGCCGAGTTCTCGCAGGTTCTGAGCGATTCCGGCCTTGAACTCTCGGCGCTCTCGATGCACGGGAATCCGATCCACCCGGACCCGGAATTTGCCCAGGCCCACCTCAGCGACCAGCGCAACGCGATCCTGCTGGCCGAAAAACTCGGCCTCGACACCGTCATCACCTTCTCGGGCTGCCCCGGCGATGCGCCCGGCGCCAAGTACCCCAACTGGGTCACCTGCGCCTGGCCGCCCGATTACCCGGAGATCCTGCGCTATCAGTGGGAGGACGTGCTGATCCCCTTCTGGAAGGAAGAGGCCGCTTTCGCGGCCGACCACGGGGTCACCAAGATCGCGCTGGAAATGCACCCTGGGTTCAGCGTCTACAACATCGACACCCTGCTGCAGCTGCGCGAGGCCGCCGGCGACGTGATCGGGGCCAACTTCGACCCCTCGCACCTGTGGTGGCAGGGCATGGACATCCCGACCGCGATCCGGGCCGTCGGCCGGGCCGGGGCGATGCATCACTTCCATGCCAAGGACGTGAAGGTCGACCCCCAGAACGCCGACCGGACCGGGGTGCTGGACACCAAGTCCTACACCCGCGAGATCGATCGGTCCTGGATCTTCCGCTCCATCGGCTACGGCCACGGGGTCGAAGACTGGAAGGCGATAGTTTCCGAACTGCGTCTGATCGGCTATGACGGGGCCCTTTCGATCGAGCACGAAGACAGCCTCATGTCGCCCAAGGAAGGCCTGGAAAAGGGCATCGACGTGCTCCGCCAGGCGACCGTATTCGAACCCGCCGGGGACGCCTACTGGGCCTAACCGGCAGCGCCCGCGGGGACGCCTTCGCCCGCAACCGCAATTCATAGTCAGGAACCCAAAAAACCATGGCAAACTTCCGCCTCTCCGTGCACCAGATCACCTGGCGACAGGACCTTGATCTGGCGCTCAAGGAAATCTCCGAATTCGGCTACCGCGGGACCGAGACGTTCGCGGGCGTGGTCGACGAATTCGCCGGACGCGAAGACGATCTGCGAGCCAAGTTCTCCGCCGCCGGGGTACGCCTCACCGCCCTCTACGGAGGCGGCCGATTCTGGGCCGCCGGCGAAGAGGAGGAGACGATCGCCTGGAACATGCGGATCGCCGAGTTCCTGCAGTCGATGGGCGCCGACCGGCTGGTGCTCGGTCCGGCCGCCCCGCACCTGGAGGGCGGCACCAGCGACCAGCAGTTCCGCACCATGGCGGCGGTGGCCAACGAGATCGGCGAGCGCTGCCAGGAACTGGGCGTGACCGCCGGGATCCATCCGCACTGGAACACCCCGGTGCAGGACGAGTCCGAGATTCACCGGATCTTCGACCTGGTCGACACCGACAAGGTGAAGATGGTGCTTGATCCGGCCCACATCGCCAAAGCCGGATCCGACCCGGTCAAAATCTGCGAGCGGTACGCGCCGATCATCTGCTACGTCCACATCAAGGACTACTCCCCGGAGCTGGATACCCCGGAGGCCAATATCCGCGAGGAGGGACTGGCGCCCACGCTGGCGTTCTTCTCCGAACTCGGTGACGGAATAGTCGACACGCCCGGTTTCGTGCAGGAGCTGCGCGAAGCCGACTACGACGGCTGGCTCACCATCGAACTCGACCGCTCGCAGACGACCGCGCGCGAGAGCCTGGCCAACAACACCCGCTATCTGCGCGAGGTGCTCGGATTCGACATCGGCGGGGACAACCCGTAGCGACCTGTTCGCTTAACGACCCGGATTTTCTCGGGGGAGAACCAATGATCAACGTGGGAATCGTCGGCTGCGGCCGAATCATCGAGGAGGGGCACGCGCCGGCGTTCGCGAAATTGAGCGACCGCTTTCGCGTCGTCGCCGTCGCCGATCCGTCCGCCGTCCGGCGCGACCTGATCGCCGACCGGTTCGGAGTCCCGGCCGAGAGCCGCTTCGACGACTGGCAAGACCTGCTTTCGCTCGAGGCGGTCGAACTCGTCGACATGGCGCTGCCTCACTTCCTGCACCTGCCCTCGCTACAGGCCGCCGCCGCCTCCGGCAAGGCGGTCCTGATGGAAAAGCCGATGGCCACCAGCATGGAAGAGGCCGATAAGATCATGGCCGCGGTAGCCGATTCCGGCCACCCGGCCTGCCTGATTCACAACTACGTCTGGCGACCCGAAATTCGGCGCGGCCTGGAGCTGGTCAGGGACGGTGCTGTCGGAAAACCGCACCTGTTCCGGAGCGAGGGATTCTCACCGTCGCACTATCCGGGCGCGGCCGGCTACGATCCCGACTGGCGGACCAAATCCGCCCGCGGCGGAGGCGGAGCGATCATCGATAACGCCTACCACTACTGCTACATGTCCGAGGCCTTCCTGGACTCGCCGGTCGAATCGGTCTACGCTGGAGTCGGTACCTTCGTGCACGAGATCGACGTGGAGGACCTGGGCCTGATCCAGATGCGTCACGGCAACGGGTCGCTTTCACTCATCGTCCAGGGCTGGACCGGTCCCGGGCAGGCCGCACTGGAAGTTCACGGTTCCGAGGGCGTGCTCAGCTTCCCGAAGTTCGGCCAGCGTCGGCTGACGATACAGCGCGGACGCGACGACGTCGAAACGGTTGACGTGGAGGGCGAAATTAATTTCGGATTCGAAGGGATCTTCGCCGAGTACGCCGATGCGCTGCGCGACGGGAGCCCGCCCCCGGTGGAATTTGCGGCCGGGTACCGCAATCTCCATAATCGTGATGGCAGCTTACGAATCCGGTAAATCCAAGCAGCGATGTAGTCAAAATCTGACCCGGCACGCGGATTGCCAGTCAAACTTTTGAACCCAGAGGGTTTCTGCAATTCTTCTGGAATCGCGCAAGTCGCTATTGCATGACGTTTGAGCGGTCGCTTCCCGAGATCTCGCCAAATCTTCGTTGTCAGTTCGACCATCGACACAAACGACTGCCGAGTCCAGGATCAAATCGAACGGTTCTCTGTTCAAACGCTTAAACTGGTGCATTCGCATCCAAATCAATACCAGAAGGCTTCGCGTTCCAATCGGCGGTTGCCTGCTCTACGAAGTTCTTCGATAATCTGTTAATCGGGGTCGGATGTGAATCTAGGTCTCCACATTGACTCGGACGTAATAAAACAATGACGTGATCGCGATGCGTTGCCACACTTACCGTATCATCAGACGCCGCGTAGGACTGTGATCAAGCATTGTTTTCGTCCCTTGCACTCATTCGGTCGCAAACCCATGCCACTTTAAGTTCGCCTGCTTCACCTCGGTCAAAGTCGAGAAAAGTAAGACTGTCGCCGAAGCCGAGCTTTAATTCATCTTCCTCGGGCAAATTCACCGTGAATTCTGAGTGAGTGGAAATCGCGGTTAGTCCGTGTTTGGTTGAGTTGTAGCCACGCGCGTTACCCAACCAGTCCTGCGCGAAATATTTGAGGAATGAGGACAGATTTTCGGCGACTCTAATCATTTTTTCGTCAACGACGTTTTCGAGAGAGAATCCCAACGCCAACCAAGCAGTTTGTTCCCGCAAGTCGATCATCTGTTGCGTCGATCAGCTTTGACCTGACAGAATCTTTGAATTCACTGAATGATGTCGATTTGGATATTTCTAGCCATGGACATGCCGGGTTAATCGCACAGGCCAAGTAATGCCGCAGCAGAGTTTCGATCGTGTGGTGCTTTAATGTGTGAGATTCGATCCGAACAAATTGATTCGTGAGGTTCGTCGAGGCAGATTCGAGTTCTTCATCGGTTTTGTCGATTCCCGGGCCAAACTTCAATCCAACCCCTTCGTACTCCAAATGAGTCGAAATCAGGTCGACGACCTCGTCGTGCTGCGCCCCGGCAAATGCCATGAGCATTCGAAGTCGCAAAACAAGAAATACTCTGCTGGACCCTCATCTGCATAAAAAGCTCTATTCAAGTCTTCCAGTTTTTGCGAAATCATGCCCACGCCAACCCGCGATGATAGATCAATGTTTCACGCCAGTAGTGCACGGATCTGCATTGGCGGCTCGACGCGACTAACTCGCAGCTTTCAAATGAATTCCCTGCCTCACAACATGGCCTTGCGGTAATTCAAGCAAAAGCGAGCATCGCATGGGTGCAAATTCGCCGGTTCAACCCTCGATTCTCCCGCGCCAGTCCGACAAATTTCCAGCAACGTTTGGTTCAATCGGAATCGGAGTCGAATCTCATTGCGCCAATCTGCCGCGTCGTCTGGGTCAGGTCGCTGAACAATTGCGAACGCGATTCGGATTTCAAGGAGTGCTTTTGATCTGTACGGATCGCACTCGCCGCTCCGGTTGATCCGACCTCTATCGCTAATACACTTCAATGCTGAAGGCATTGGCTGCAAAAACTCAACCGGAACAGAATTGGATAATGCCAAATGATCGCACACAAATGTGTTGACGACGCGCCTTGAAGAGCCGAGAATTTGTGAGGCGTGCGCGAATGTATGCACAGAAACGTGAATTGTTTTTTGAGTATTCTGCCAAACGAGGGAAAGGCAGCCACGGCCTTGTTAAAGTGGGCAGCCAGCGGACCACAAGTACCTCATGGCCAAATCCCCAAGGGAACGCTGCGGTCAATGTTGAGAAGTCTTCAAATCGACTCCCGGAGGAGTTCTGAATTCATGCGTTATGCCTATCCGTGCCAAATTACGGTCGACGTTGAGGAGCTGAAGGGCGAGCGGCAAGACCGCATTCAATGTGGAGTTTCCGGACGTTTGCGACGCCAATACAGGTGGCTGGTCAATCGACGCCACCCTAAGGATGGCGGCGGATTGCTTGCCGTTGCTTTGGGCGAATATGTGAAAGATCGCGAAGAAATTCCTTTACCCAGCGCGCTGGCAACCCGGCCAAGTGCTGATTCCGGTTCCACCGATTGTTGCGGCGAAACTGGCGCTTTACACCGCAATGCGCGAGCAAGGCGTCAAGAAGATGCAACTCGCAAGAATCCTTGGGGTGCACGAAAATGCGGTGCGGCGAATCTTGGATCCAGGCCATCGCTCCCGGCCATCTCCTCAATAGAGAGAGCCCTGGTCGATCGGTCGGGCGGCAATTGGTTGTAGAGGATCTACCAACAGCGCCTGTCCGGAAGCGAAGTTGCTTTAGCTGCAATCCATCGGACACCGAAACGGCTTCGGTTAAGTCTCCGGCGAATCCACAACCCGCGAGCGCACGTCAATTCCCTTACGCAACGTATTCAATGCCGTTCAATCAAATTGAGCTTCGCGAGAACCCCGCACCGCTCTGAGCTTCCGGCTGGGCTAGCGCTGAACTAGTCCGCCAAAGCCGATTGGATCGCAGCGGCGGTCTCCTCTCCGATCCCTCGTACTTGGGCGATTTCGTCATTCGTGAAGCGGTGCGCAGCCGTGCCACCGACCCGAAGTGGCGCAATAGTTGCCTTCGCCGCACCGGCCCGACGCCTGGAACCCGGTCAAGCTCGGATCGGCGGCTGCTGCGGCTGCGCAGGCTGACGTGATAGCCGACCGCGAAGCGATGCGCTTCGTCACGGATCCGCTGCAGCAGATAAAACCCTTCCGAGGTCGGCGGCAGCCGGATCGGACGCGGGGAGTTGGTGCTGAACAGTTCTTCCTCGCGCTTGGCCAGCGCCGCCAGCGGAACCGCGATCGCCCGCTGATCCTCGAGACCCTTCAACGCCGCCCGCAGCTGGCCCTGACCCCCGTCGACGATGACCAGGTCCGGGGTCTTGGCGAACCCGGCCGAGCCGTTCGACTGCGATTCCAGCCGCGCGAACCGCCGCGCCACCACTTCCCGCATGGAGGCGAAATCGTCGTTGCCCCAGTCGCCCTTGATCCGGAACCGGCGGTATTGACTCTTCTGCGGCGCCCCGTCCTCGAACACCACCATCGCCCCGACGACGTGGGCGCCCTGCAGGTGCGAGATGTCAAAGCACTCGATCCGGCGCGGCAGGCGCCGCAGTCCCAGCGCTTCGCCGATCTGGTCCAGCGCGCGCCGCAGCCGGCGGCGCGAACCCATCAGCGAGCGGTGCTCGATCGCAAGCGCTTCGCGCGCGTTGTCGGTCGCCATCCCCAGCAGCCGACGGCGCGGTCCGCGCTGCGGGACCCGCACCGTGACCTTGCGGCCCAGGCGCGCGCTCAGCGACGCGGCCACCAGATCGGGTTCGGCGATTTCGGCCGAGACCAGGACCACGGTCGGCAGATCAACCGCGCGGGCGTAATACTCGCGGACGAATTCGCCCGCAACTTCGGCCTCGGTCTCCTGGCCCTGCAGGGCGAACGGGAATTCGTTGTGGCCCACGATCCTTCCGGACCGCACGTTCAGCACGTAGCCGGCGCCCTGGCGGCCTTCGCGGGCGACCCCGATCGCATCGATGTCGCCGGCCCGGTCGTCGACCGCCTGCTGGCCGGCCATGACCTTCGAAATCGCCGCCAGGCGGTCCCGCGCCAGCGCCGCCGCTTCGTAGGCCTGCTTTTCGGCCGACTGCTTCATCTCGCGCTCCAGGTCGGAAACGATGGGAGCGCTGCGGCCGCGCAGGAAATCGATCGTGGAATCTATGACCCGCCGGTACTCGCCTTCTTCGACCGCCCGGATGCAGGGACCGTTGCAGAGGTCGATGTGGAACTTGAGGCAGGGCCGGTCCCACTCGCGCTCCATGTCCAGGGCGCACGTGCGGAAAGGGAAAAGCTTGTTCAGGAGCTTCAGCGTTCGGCGCAGCGACTTGGCGTTGGCGTACGGCCCGAAGTAGCGGGCGCCATCGTCAAGGACCCGGCGCGTGGTGTAGACGCGCGGGTAGGTCTCCTGGACCGAGATCTTTATGTAGAGGAACGACTTGTCGTCGCGCAGGCGGATGTTGAAGCGCGGCTTGTAGCGCTTGATCATGTTGTTCTCGAGCAGCAGCGCCTCGGCCTCGCCGCCCGCCACTATCACGTCGACGGCGCGGATCCGCTCGACCAGGGCCCGGTTCTTGGCCGTAAATTCCGGGTTCGATCCGAAATACGACCGAACCCTGGCGCGCAGCGTGGCCGCCTTGCCGACGTAGATGACTTTGCCGGCCTGGTCGCGAAAAAGGTAGACCCCCGGTTTGGCGGGCAGCGCGGCGATCCGGGCGGGATCGATCGCGGGGTCTTTTTCGGCCGGAGTGCTCATTTGCCAAATTTAATCCGCCCGGCCGCGGGCCGTCGGTCCCCGGCCGGCCACCGGATAATCGTTTTACCCCCATTCGGCGAGCCGACCGACTGCCGCGCCCGGAGCCAGAAACGCCCTGAAATCAATCTCGCGACTCTTCGGTCTTGCCATGCGCCACCGCCTGATCTGGGCCAGCGCGGGACTGGGATTGATCCTTACGATCGCCGCCGAAGGGCTGGCCCCGCGGGCGATCGCCCGGGCCATCGACGGCGGCATCGCAGTCGGCGACACCGCCGCCCTGGCCGGATTCGCGGTGCTGGCGGCCGGCCTCTGGCTCATGCGCGGGCTATTCGGGGCGGTGTTCGGCTTCTGCAATCACTACGGCGCCCAGCTGGTCGGCCGCGACCTGCGCAACCTCTACTTCGCGGCGCTGAACCGGATGTCGTTCACGTACTTTGACCGCAACAACTCCGGCGACCTGATAACCCGCGGCATCTCCGATGTCCAGTCGGCCAGCCAGGGCGGAACCATGAGTTTCCTGCTGCTAACGGAGGCGGTGGGCAAGTATGCCTTCTTCGCCGCCCTGATGCTGACCACGAACTTCAAGCTGGCCCTGGCGACCATGGCGATGGTGCCGCTCATGGTCTTCTGGACGCTCTATTTCGGACGGATCTTCCGGACCCAGTGGCGCGCGGTCATGCGGCAGCGCTCGGTCCTGACCGACGTGCTAACCGAAGTCCTCAACGGCATCCGGGTCGTGAAGGCATTCGCCCAGGAAGACCGCGAGACCCGGCGCTTCGAGGACGAGGTCCACGAGATGGTGCGCGCGATCCTGCGCGCGATCCGCAGCTTTTCGATCTTCCTGCCGGCGCTGTTCTTTATGTCATCGATCGGGACGGTGGTCCTGATCTGGTACGGGTTTTCGCTGGTCTCTTCCGGCGAGGCCCTGATCGGCGACGTGATTTCCTTCAACATCTACATGGGTGCGCTGATCCAGCCGACCCGCATGATGGGCGCGTTCGTACAGCGCCTCATCAACGGGATCGTCGCGACCGACCGGGTGTTCGAAATCATCGACCACAGCCCTCCGGAACCGGTCGAGCTGCCGCCGCCGGAACGCGCTCCGCACGGGCTGGAAGTGGAGTTCGACGACGTCTGGTTCCGCTACAGCAGCGGCGCCGACTGGATCCTGCGCGGGGTCTCCTTCGTCGCCCCGGTCGGGTCCACGGTCGGGATCATCGGTCCGACCGGTTCCGGCAAGACCTCCCTGCTCAACCTGCTGCTGCGGCATTACCGGCCCGACCGCGGCCGGATCCTGATCGGCGGCCGCGCGATCGACGAGTTCGACGCCAAGGAGCTGCGCTGGCAGATTTCGGCGGTCCCGCAGGACCCCTACCTGTTCACCAACACCGTGTCCAAGAACATCAGCTTCGCCCGGCCCGAATCGGAAATCGAGCGGATCGAGGTCGCGGCCGGCAGCGCCCAGGCCGGGCGCTTCATCGACACCCTGCCCGGTCGCTACGAGACGGTGGTCGGCGAGCGCGGCGTCGGGCTCTCCGGCGGCCAGCGCCAGCGGGTGACCATCGCCCGGGCGCTGGTCATGGACGCCCCGATCCTGGTGATGGATGATTCGACTTCGTCGGTCGATACCGAGACCGAGCGCCTCATCCAGATGAGCATCGACCGTCAGCTGGCCGGGCGCACCGCGGTGCTGGTCTCGCAGCGGGTCTCCTCGGTCAGCGCGGCCGACCAGATCCTGGTGCTCGAAGGCGGCCGGATCACCGCCCGCGGCACCCACCGCGAACTTCTCGACGAAGGCGGACTGTACGCCGAAATTCACAGCCTGCAGTCACCGCCGGCCGAGGTGTCCTCGTGATTCACTACCGGCACGACATCGAGCGGGCGCGGGCGCCGTTCAATCTCGGCCTGTTCCGGCGCATGTTCGGTTACACGATGGCCCGCCCCCGCCGCGTCGCCTACGCCGGCGCCCTCGCGCTGGTGATAACGGTCGCCAGCATGATCCAGCCCGTGGTCGTCGGGGTGGCGATCGACCAGGGCATTGCGGCCGGCGACGTCACCCTGCTGGCGGCGATGTCGATCACCTACCTCGTGCTCTCGCTTACCGCGTCCGGCGCTGCCGGGACGATGGTGTGGGTCACCGGCAACATCGGCCAGGGCATGATGTTCGACATCCGCATGGAGCTGTTCCGCAAGATCCAGCGGCTGAACCTGGGCTTTTTCGACCGCACCAATTCCGGATCGATACTCTCGCGCTTCCTCGGCGACGTTTACACCCTCAACGAGGTGATGACCGAGGGCCTGGTCTGGACGGTCGTCGACCTGGTAATGATCGTCGGGATTTTCATCATCATGCTCACGCTCTCCTGGCAGCTGGCCCTGATCTCGTTCGCGGTCATGCCCTTCTTGGCCCTGTTCGCCGGAATCTTCCGCGTGCACGCGGCGCGGGCCTATCGCTGGGTGCGGGCGCTGCTCTCGGAGACGAACGCCAACTTGTCCGAGAGCATCCTCGGCATCCGCACCACCCAGACTTTCACCCGCGAGCGCGAAAATGAGCGCCTCTTCAACCAGGTGACCCAGAAGACCCTGGACGCGCACCGCCGCGCCCGGCTCATCGGGGTTTCGATCATCCCGGTCACCGACCTGCTGGCGGCGGTGGCGATCGCCGCGGTGCTGCTGTACGGCGGATCGCTCGTGCTGGGCGACGCCGGGCTGCAGCTGGGCGTGGTGGTTACCTTCCTGCTCTACGTGCAGCGGCTGTTCGGGCCGATCCAGGAGATCGGCGTCCGCTACGACCTCCTGCAGTCGGCGATGGCCTCGGCCGAGCGCATCTTCGGGATCATCGAGACCCCGGAGCAGGTCCGGGACGACCCGGAAGCGGGACCGATGCCGCCGATCGAGGGCCGGATCGAATTTGACCACGTGGAATTCGAATACCTGTCCGATCAACCGGTGCTGCGCAACGTCTCGTTTTCGATCGAGCCGGGCCAGACCTACGCGCTGGTGGGGGCGACCGGGGCCGGCAAGACCACCATCATCAACCTGCTCTACCGCTTCTACGACGTCAACGCCGGGTCGGTCTCGGTCGACGGGCACGACGTGCGCGCGGTCACCCAGAAGTCGCTGCGCGCCCAGATGGGGCTGGTGCTGCAGGATCCGTTCCTGTTCCAGGGCAGCATTCACCAGAACATCGCCTACGGACGGCCCGACGCCAGCCGGGCCGAAGTCGAGCTGGTGGCCCAGGCGGTGAATCTGCACGAATCGATCGTGGCCATGGATTACGGCTACGACACCTTCGTGAGCGAACGCGGCCTGCAGCTCTCGGTCGGACAGCGCCAGCTGCTCTCGTTTGCGCGCGCGCTGCTCATCGACCCCAAGATCCTGGTCCTGGACGAGGCCACCTCATCGGTCGACACCAAGACCGAAACCCTGGTTCAGTCGGCGCTGGCCAATCTCCTGGAGGGCCGGACCTCGATCGTGATCGCGCATCGCCTCTCAACGATTCAGAAAGCCGATCAGATCCTGGTCATCGACGCCGGCCGGATCATCGAACGCGGCACCCACGAGGAGCTGCTGGCCCTGGGCGGGCACTACCGCCAGATGTACGAGATCGGGTTCGACATCTCCGACGCCGACATGACCGAGGCGCTGGCCCGCACGAGCTGAGTCGGCGGCGGTCTCAGGTCCTCAGGTCGGCCCAGAGGACCGGGTCGCCCAGCGGCTTGTCGGACATCTTGGCCGCCGGCTCCACGGTAAGGACCAGGTTGTGGTAGCTGTTTATCGGCGCCGCCGTGTGCAGGGCCACGACCGCGCGCCCGGACATCGACGCCGGACAGGATCCGCCGAAGGCGCGGGTCTCGCCCTTGCCGTCGCTTAGCCACACCCTGAAGGCATGGCCGTGCGCGGCCACGCCGTCCAGTCCGGAGACGAACAGCATCCCCTGGCGCGGATTGGCGGTGAACACCAGGCAGCCGGTCGCGGCGGCGGCCGGACCCTGGCCCTGCAGCAGGATTCCGACGCCCTCGGAGCTGGCCAGGGCCGAGCACTCCTGCTCGAGCGCCTCCCAGCTCCCGGCCGCCGAGCTGACCTGGTTCTCCAGGGTGTCGATTTCGGAATTGAAGACGTTCGACGTCGTAAACACCGCCAGCAGCACCGAGGCGGTGACCGCCGAGGTGGTGGCCAGGGCCGGAAACCAGCGCAGGTTGGCCAGGCGGTTCCACCAGGCTTCCACCTGGCAGCCGCAGGTTGCCAGCACCCGGCGGCGAACCGCCGGATTGGGGTCGGACGGGGCGAGCGTGAAACTCAGCAGGCTGGCGGTTTCCTCCAGCTCGCTGAGCTGGCGTGCGATTTCGGGCCGGGCGTCCAGGACCTGCTCGAGGTGGCGTTCGTCCTCGGGTTCGATGCAGCCGAGCGCGCGCGCGGCCAGCAGCTCCTCGATCCGCTGCATTTCAGGATCGCCGGCGTTCATCGCGGCATCGGCCCTAGTAGCGCGCCACGTCTGAGAGCAGGTCGCGCAGGCGCAGCATGCCGGCGCGGGTCCGCGATTTGACCGTTCCGAGCGGGATTCCGACGCTGTCGGCGATCTCCGACTGGGTCATTCCGTGGAAGTAGGCGAGCTCGATCACCTGGGCCTGTTCGGCCGGCAGCTGCTGGCACGCGCTGCGCACCCGATCGCGCATCTGGGCGCCGATGACGGCCTTCTCCGGGTCGATCGCGTCGTGGTCGATTTCGGCTTCGCGCTGCAGCCATTCGCCGGGCACGGTACGCGGGCGGCTGCGCATCCGGCGCAACTCGTCGAAGGTGAGGTTGCGCCCGATGCGGATCACCCAGGAGTCGAGCCGGCCGCGTTCGGGATCGTAGGTAGAGATCCGCCGCCACACCCGTACGAAGGTGTCCTGGACTATCTCGTCGGCAACCTCCGGGCCGACCCGCTGACGCGCCATTGCGTGCAGGAGGCCGGCCAGGCGGTCGTAGAGTTCGGCCAATGCGGCCCCGTCGCGGTCCAGGATGCGCGCGGCGAGCTCGGTGTCGGCTTGCTTGCGGCAGCTGGCCTCGTCGTGGCAATCGCCCTTGGTCGCGGACTGGTCGGTCCGGTGCGCGGCGGCGATTTTCGCCAGGTTGATCATGCGCCGATTCCGCCTTGCAGCCGACCCCGCGGTGGTCGCCAAGACTTGTCCCTACACAAGGCTATACGCAATCGGGGGCCGGTCGGATTTAGCGGCCGCCGGGGCGCCCCGCAAAAACAAGACAGAACTCCCCACCGCCGCCGGTGTGCGCCCCTACAGTCCCCGGAATACCAGGTGGGTGCCCGCGGCCGACGGCGACGACTGCAAAAAGCCGTCCCCGCCACCAGCTAAGCTCCCTTCATAGAGCTGTTGGAACCAGCCAAGGGCTACAGATTGCCTTGCGGCGTCGGGAGTCCTGTCGGGGAAATTATGGCGAACCGGGTCTCGGCCCGGCGGCAACCGGTTCAGGCCTTTAGACCGAGCCCCAGTTCCCCAAGCTGCCCGTCGGATATGGCGCCGGGCGCCGACTGGGCCAGATCGATGCCGTCCTGCGTCTTGGGGAATGCGACCACGTCACGGATCGAATCGTTGTCCGAGAGCAGCATCACCAGCCGGTCGATCCCGGTCGCGATGCCGCCGTGGGGCGGGGCCCCGAAATCGAATGCGCGCAGCATCGGTCCGAAATTGGCCTCGATCTGCTCCGGCGAATAACCGAGCAATTCGAAAACCCGGCGCTGCAGTGCCGCGTCGTGGATTCGGATCGACCCGCCGCCCATTTCCCAGCCGTTGCAGACCAGGTCGTACTGCAGCGAAGGGGCCGACGCCGGATCCGACTCGAGCAGGTGCTCGGTTCCGGCCGGCATCCCGCAGAACGGGTTGTGCGAAAAGGTGAAACCGTCGTCCGTGGCCTCCAGCAGCGGAAAACCGGTGACCCAGCAGAATTTGAGCATCCCGCGGTCGAGCATTCCCAGGTGCCCGCCGGCGGCAATCCTGAGCCCGTCCAGAGCGGAATTGGTGATTGGATCGCGGTCGGCGACGATGCCGGCCAGATCGCCCGGACCCAGGTCGATCTGCGCGGCGATGCGGGCGAGTATCTCGGCGGGGATGGTCCTGGCCAACGGGCCCCAGTAGCCGGCCTCGCGGTGGGCCAGCCAGACGACTCCGCGC
>CAXXYJ010000029.1:0-22012 GCA_963664795.2 Chloroflexota bacterium
GGAAAAAACGGTAGCCAAGTTCATCCGCGAAGAATGGGGCGAGACCGCGTTTTCGGCCTACATCCCCACCAACAGCAAGATCCTGGAAGCGTCCAGCAACGGCGTTTCGTTGTACGCCTACAAAAAGAACCGCACCGCAACGCCAGGCCTGAGACTGGCGATCGGATCCTATGAAGAACTCGCAAAGGAAGTGGCTGAACGTGTCTGACCGTGATGGAAGCGCTTTTGATCCCATCCGCCTGCGGGACCGGCGGCGCGATTCGAATGTTGTGGCCGGCGTGATCGGGTCCGGGCCCAACATGCGCTCGAACGCGGTCCACGACATCAAGGTCTTCGGGGTCGGCGGGGCCGGCAACAACGCCATCAACCGCATGATCGCCGAGGGCGTGCGCGGAGTCACGTTCGTCGCCGTCAACTGCGACGCCCAGGACCTGGACCAGTCGCGCGCCGACGAACGAATCATCATCGGCGAGCGCTCGACCAAGCGCCTCGGCGCGGGGGCCGACCCCCGCCTGGGCGAGAAAGCGGCCATCGAATCGCTCAGCGCGATCGAGGCCTCCGTGTCCAACGCCGACATGGTCTTCATCACCGCCGGCATGGGCGGCGGGACCGGCTCCGGTGCCGGCCCGATCGTCGCCCGCGCGGCCCGCGCCGCCGGAGCGCTGACGGTCGGGGTGGTGACCACTCCGTTCGCGTTCGAGCAGGGCATGCGGATGCGGGTCGCCCGCGCCGCGGTCGAGAACATGTACCAGAACGTCGATTCGCTGGTCGTGGTCAGCAACGACAAGCTCGTCGAGCTCGTGCCGCGGTCCCAGCCGATCGCCGACGCCTTCCGGATAGCCGACGAAATGCTGCTCAACGGCGTCCGCGGAATATCTGACCTGATCACCAACTGCGGCTTCATCAACGTGGACTTTGCCGATGTGCGCAAGATCATGGTCGACTCGGGGCACCGCGATGCTCGGCGTCGGGGCTGCCGCCGGCGGCGATCGCGCCGAATCGGCCCTGAAGGCGGCCCTGAAAAGCCCGCTGCTGGAGACTCCGGTCGAGAGCGCGACCGGGATTTTGGTAAACATCACCGCCGGTCCGGACCTTGGAATTCACGAGGTGAACCGGATCGTCGATTCGGTGCGTCAGACCGCCGATCCCAACGCCGACATAGTTTTCGGCGCGGTAATCGACGAGGAGGCCCCGCGACCGGCTTGCGGTCACCGTTATCGCAACCGGCTCCGACCGGGCGCGCGAAACCGCGGCCCCCGCGGCCGAGTCCCCGCTTCGCCGCTCCGATCCGTCCGACCTGGGCTCGATTCACCGCGAATTTGAAAAACTCGGGGCCGAGCTTGGCGAGAGCCAGCCGGTCGCGGTCGCCGAACCCGCCGCCGGGTCCTACGACGACCTTGATCCCTGGCACGACAAGGATCCGGAGATCCCGGCGTTCATTCGCCGGCGCCGAACCCTGCGCTAGGACGAATAACCCGGCAGTCCGCCGGGGGTCGAAAATCTAGCGGAAGTTGACCGGTGGACACCGGTCGTATGCGGGCAAGACGTGGGACCTAATGGGAACAAACCCGCCCGAACAGGCGGCGCTGGAGCGCATCTGTCAGTGGCTGACTGACCGCGAGGGCACGCCCCGGCCCTGGAACGGGCTGGAGATGCTGCAGCTGGCCCTGCACTACTGCGACATGCCCGAGCTTTACGCGATGCTGCGCGCCAGCGCGACCGATGGGCGCGGCGGCAACCGGTCCCAGGGCATGGCGCTGCGCCTGGCCGCCGAGCGCCTCAATTCGGCGCTTCCGCGCCAGTTGCTGCCGGTCAACCGCGCCGCCAGCCGCGCCCAGCAGCTGCGCCGCTTCGCCCACCTGCAGAACGAGGCGATGGCAGCGATTGCGTCCGCGTACGAGGCCCGCGGCGGGGGCGTCGAACCCGAATCGGCGGGACTCGGCAGCCTGGAGGCGCTGCGGCGGATCGCCAAGGCCGCCAATTCGTCACTGGACGTTAACGAGACCTGCGACTTCACCGCCGACGCGATCGTTAGCGTCATGGACGTCGACGAGTGCTCGATTTGGATCCTCAACGAGACGACCAACCGCCTGGTGCTGCGCAGCACGACCGGCCTCAATCGAGATCAGATCGGCCAGGCCGGACTGCAGATCGGCGAGGGCATATCCGGGTCCGCGGCCGAACTGGGCCGCTCGATCGCGGTGCGCGACGCCTGGGCCGACCCGCGCTTCAAGGTCCTGCCGGCGCTGGACGAGGAGGTCTATCGCAGCCTCCTGGCAGTCCCGATCGTGCTCGCCAATCCGGCCCGCCTGCTGGGGGTGCTTTCGATCCGCTCCCGCATCCACCGAGACTTCCCCAGCGGGGAGGTCGAATTCGTGGAGACCGCGGCCGAACAGCTGGCGACCGCGCTCTGGAACGCCAACCTGTACCAGCAGACCGACGAGCGCCTGCGGCAGCGCAACAACGAGCTGACCACCCTGCAGCGCATCTCGCAGAACCTGACTTCGCGCCTGGAATACACCGAGGTGCTTTCCACGATCGCCGAGCAGGCCGCGGCGATCCTCAACGCCGACAAGGCGGCGATCTTTCAGTTCGACGAATCGGCCGGCGACCTGTCCATCGTCGCCGCCCACAAGCTCAGCGCGCGCTACCGGAGCCTGCGACTGCGTCTCGGCGAGGGCGTGGCCGGGCGGGTGGCGGAACGGCGGGCCCCGCTGATCGTGGAGGACGCGCTGTCCGATCAGCGCCTGCGCGTCTCGCGCGAATTGATCGAAGCCGAGGGGTACCGGTCGATGATCTGCATCCCGCTGATGTTCCGCGGGGCGGTGATCGGGGTCATCAGCGTCTATTCGGTGGCGGTGCGCGAATTCGTCGAGGACGAGCTCCGGATCATCGCCAGCTTTGCCGATCAGGCCGCGATCGCGATGGCCAACGCCCGTCTATACGAACAATCGCTGCGGGGCCTGCACCGCAACGAACTGCTGCTGCGCGAACTCCATCACCGGGTCAAGAACAACCTGCAGACGGTGGCGTCGCTGCTCAACCTGCAGTCGCGGCGGACCAAGTCGCCGGAAGTGGCTTCGGTGCTCGCCCTCTCGGCGGGCCGAATCGCCGGTATGGCCGCGGTCCACGACCTGCTTTCGGCCCAGGATGACAAGGCCGCCACCGCGATCGAAATCGTCAACAAGATGGCCGAGATCGCCAGTTCGGACGCCTCCGCCACCGGGATGTCGGTGCAGATTTCGGTCGATGGGGACCGGGTCGAGATCGACGAGGACCGGGCGACCGTGTTCGCCCTGGTGGTAAATGAACTGATATGGAACGCGATGGGTCACGGATTCGATGTCGGGCTGGAGGGTCGCATCGGGGTGCGAATCGATGTGGACGCCGAAACGGTCAAGACCAGCGTCCGCGACAACGGCTCGGGCCTTCCCGCCAATTTCGAACTCGGACGCGACTCGGGCCTAGGCCTGACCATCGTGCAGCAGCTGGTCGAGTCCGATCTTGGCGGTCATTTCTCCTTGCAAAACGACGACGGCTGCGTGGCCGCGGTCACCTTTCCGCTGCCGCGCCCATCCGGCAATCGCACGATCCCGGTGCCGGAACGCGAGCGTTCGGGGGCGGCGGTCTAGCTTTTTCGGTGACCGGAGTGTCGGAAGCCGGACAGGGGGTACGGTCCGGCCCGACTCAAATGCCCGATTCCCACTGCCAGGTAAGCTCGCGGGCCTCGAAGACCGGACCCTCGGTGCAGACGCGCTTTAACCCCGAGCGGGTGGTGACGACGCAGCTGTAACAGACCCCGAGGCCGCACGCCATCCGCGCCTCGAGGGCGAACTGGACCGGCCGGCGCCGAAGCCGCGGCGGCGCGGGGTCGAGGGCGTCGATCCGGCTTTCGCAGGCTTGCAGCATCGGGTTGGGACCGCAGGCCAGCACGGCGTCCGACCACTGGTACCACTCCGGCAGCAGGTCGACCACGCTGCCGTGCGCGCCGAAGGACCCGTCGTCGGTGGCGTAGTACGTCTCGGCCCGGGCGGGCAGCTTGGCGGCTGGAGTCAGGCCTGCCTGCGAGCGCGCACCGTTGAGGATCACGCAGGACCGGTCCGGTTCGGCCGCGGCCTGGGCGATCAGCGGCCCGAGGCCGATGCCGCCGCCCACCAGCAGCAGGTGCCGGCATTCGTCTGGGGGCGCAAAGCTCGAACCCAGCGGCCCGAGCGTGTCCACCGGATCACCCGGGCGCAGTTCGGCGAGCCAGCGCGATCCGCGCCCGACCACATGGAACAGGATCGCGACCGCCCCCTCGTCGACGTCGATCCGCGAGAGGCTGTAGGGTCGCCGCAACAGCGGGTCCTGGCCGCCGCCGCTAACGTGCACGAACTGCCCGGGCCGGGCGCGGTCGGCGATCTGCGGGGTGGCCAGCTCGATCCACCACAACGCGTCGGTCAGTTGCTCGTTGGCGATCACGGTCGCCACGTCGAAGATCGGGCCGGGCCCGGTCATTGGCGCCGGTCGTGGCGGTAATGGTCGATGGGGAGAACGAATTCGTCGTCGGCCGATTCCAGGGCCCGGACCAGGGCCGCGGCGGTGTCCAGCGAGGTCAGGCAGGGCAGCATGCGCTCGTTGGCCGATCGCCGCATGCGGAAGCCGTCCTCGAGCGTCGGGCGGTCCCAGGTCAGGGTGTTTATCACCAGGACCGTTTCGGGATCGCGCACGTGGTCGAGCAGGCTCAGCTGGCCGGGCGAGGCCTCGTTGAGCCGGTTGATGGTCTCGGCCGGAATCTCGGCCTCAGCCAGGAATCTGGCGGTGCCGCGGGTGGCCTTGATGTGGTAACCGCGGGCATGGAGAGACCTTGCGATCGGAAGCGCCTCGATCTTGTCGCGGTCGGCGACCGACATGATCACCGCGCCCTGGTCGGGGATCCCCAGCCCGGCCGCCAGCATGGCCTTGCGCAGGGCCGGGGCGAAGCCGAAATCTACGCCCATCGCCTCGCCGGTCGATTTCATCTCCGGGCCGAGGAACGAATCGACGCCGGTGAGCTTGGCGTGCGAGAAGACCGGGGCCTTGACCGCCACCAGCGGTCCCTCCGGGGCGTGCCCGTAGTGCCAGCCCTGCTCGGGCAGGGTCTGCCCCAGCATGGCCTTGGTGGCCAGCGAGACCATAGGGATACCGGTCACCTTGGAGAGGAACGGGACCGTCCGGCTGGCGCGGGGGTTTACCTCGATCACGTAGACCTGGTCCTCCCAGATCACGTACTGGATGTTGAGCAGGCCCACCGCACGGACCGCCCTGGCGATGCGGTCGGTGTAGTCGACCAGCACATCCTTGAGGTGCTCGGCCACGTGCTGCGTCGGGTAGACCGCGAAGCTGTCGCCGGAGTGGACTCCGGCCCGCTCGATGTGCTCCATGATCCCAGGGATTAGCACCCCGTGCCCGTCGCAGACAGCGTCGACCTCGACCTCCAGGCCCTGCAGGTACTTGTCGATCAGCACCGGATGTTCCGGCGAGGGCTGGGTCACGTTGGCAACGTACCGGCTCAGGCCGGCGGGGTCGGAGGCGATCTCCATGGCCCGCCCGCCCAGGACGTAGGATGGCCGGATCAGGACCGGATACCCGATCCGCTCGGCCACCGACAGGGCGTCCTCGATCCGCCGCACCGTGGCCCCGGGCGGGCGCGGAATGCCCAGCTCCTCTAAGAGCTCGTCCAGCTTTTCGCGGTTTTCGGACGCGTCGATGCTGGCCACGTCGGAACCGGTCAGCGACACCCCCATGTTGTAGAGCGGTTCGGCCAGATTGATGGCCGTCTGCCCGCCGAACTGGACCACCACCCGCGGGTCGCTCCCGCCGGTTTCGTTGTCGATGATGTCGGCCACGCACTCGACGTCGAGGGCCTCGAAGTAGAGCCGGTCGGAGGTGTCGAAATCGGTGCTCACCGTCTCCGGGTTGCTGTTGATCATCACCGCCCGCCAGCCGCTCTCCTGCAGCGCCCAGGCCGAGTGCACCGAACAGTAGTCGAATTCGATCCCCTGCCCGATCCGGATCGGGCCCGATCCGACCACGACCGCCGCCTCGCCGGGTTCGCGTTCGGCCTCGTTCTCGGCCTCGTAGGTCGAGTAGAAATACGGCGTCACTGCGGCGAATTCGGCCGCGCAGGTGTCGACCAGCTTGTAGACCGGCAGGATCCCGAGCCGCTTGCGCAGCGCGCGCACCCGGTCGGGCAGGTAGTCGGCCAGCTGGGCGATCACCGAATCGGGGAATCCGAGCCGCTTGGCGTCCCAGAGCAGCGCGGCGTCGAGCGGTTCCTCCAGCAGCCGCAGCTCCATCGCGATCAGGTTCGCCAGCTTGTCGATGAAGAAGCGGTCGATCGCGCTCAGGTCGAATATCTCCTCGATGCCGAGTCCGCGCCGCAGCGCCGCCAGGATCGCCCACAGGCGCTGGTCGTTGGGTTGGCTGATGGCCCGGTCCAGGGCCTCGCGCTCGTTCCAGGCGGGGTCCTCCCACAGCATCGAGCGGCCGCTGATCTCCAGCGAACGGAGCGCCTTGCTGACGGCCCCTTCGATCGTGCGTTCGATCGACATCACCTCGCCGGTGGCCTTCATCTGGGTGCCCAGCGAGCGGTCGGCGGTCGGAAATTTGTCGAACGGCCAGCGCGGGATCTTGGCGACCACGTAATCCAGCGCCGGCTCGAACGCGGCCGCGGTCTCGCCGGTGATCGGGTTGGCCAGTTCGTCGAGGCGGAACCCGATCGCGATCTTGGCCGCGATGCGCGCGATCGGGTAGCCGGTGGCCTTGGAGGCCAGCGCCGACGAGCGGCTAACGCGCGGGTTCACCTCGATCACCCGGTACTGGAAAGAATTCGGGTCCAGGGCCAGCTGGACGTTGCAGCCGCCGGCGATGTCCAGGGAATCGATGATCTTCAGCGAAGCGCTGCGCAGGAGCTGGTACTCCTTGTCCGAGAGGGTCTGGCTCGGGGCGAAGACGATCGAATCGCCGGTATGGACCCCCATCGGGTCGAAGTTCTCCATGTTGCAGATGGTCACGCAGGTCCCGGCCGCATCGCGCATGACCTCGTATTCGATCTCCTTCCAGCCGGAGAGGTACTCCTCGACCAGGACCTGTCCGATCGGGGAAGCATCCACCCCCTGCGCCACCAGTTCGTCCAGGCGCTCCAGATCCTCGGCGATTCCGCCCCCGGTGCCGCCCAGGGTGTAGGCCGGCCGCACGATCAGCGGAAAACCCAGCCGTTCGGCGGTCGCGCGCCCCTCGGCGACGGTGTGGGCGATGTCGGATCCGGGTATCGGCTCGTTGATCCGCAGCATCAGGCGCCGGAACAGGTCCCGGTCCTCGGCCTGCCGGATCGCCGAGATCGGCGTGCCCAGTAGGCGGACGCCGTAGCGCTCCAGGATCCCGGCCTCCTGCACCTCGCGCGCCAGGTTGAGCCCGGTCTGCCCGCCGAGGGTGGCCAGCAGGCCGTCGGGCCGCTCGCGCCGGATGATGCGCTCGACCACCTCCACCGTGAGCGGTTCGATGTAGACCACGTCGGCCACGTCCTCGTCGGTCATGATCGTGGCCGGGTTGGAGTTGACCAGGACGGTCGTGATCCCCTCCTCGCGCACCGCCTTGCAGGCCTGGGTGCCGGCGTAGTCGAACTCGGCCGCCTGCCCGATCACGATCGGGCCGGACCCGATGATCAGGACCTTGCGCAGCGACTGGTCCTTCATCGGCTCTCGACCAGATCCAGGAACCGGTCGAACAGGTGCTGGTTGTCCTGCGGGCCGGGCGCGGCCTCGGGGTGGTACTGGACCGAGAATACCGGCAGTTCGCGGTGGGCCAGGCCCTCGACCGAGCCGTCGTTGAGGTTCAGGTGGGAAACGGCGAATCCGGAATCTCTAGGGATCGATTCGGCCTCGACCTGGAAGCCGTGGTTCTGCGCGGTTATGCAGACCCGGCCGCTGGCCAGCTCCTTGACCGGGTGGTTCGAGCCGCGGTGGCCGAACTTGAGGCGCGAGGTCTTGGCCCCGATCGCCAGGCCCAGGATCTGGTGCCCCAGGCAGATCCCCATCAGCGGGTAGTGCTCGATCAGGGCGCCCACGGTCTCGACCGCCCGGACCGCCGCCTCCGGGTCGCCCGGCCCGTTGGCCAGGACCACCCCGTCGGGCCGCAGCGCGTTCACCTCGGCCGGGCTCACCCCGTAAGGGAGGACGCTAACCCGGCACCCGCGGACCGTCAGCGACCGGGCGATGTTGGACTTGGCGCCGGTGTCCAGCAGGGCGATGCGGGGGCGCGAGGGCCGCAGCTCGGGGGCGGGCCAGGGGTCCCACGAGTCGGCCCCGAACTCGTACTCGCGGCCGTAGGTGACCTCTTCGATCAGGTGCTGGGCCGAGAGCGCCGGAACCGCGGCGGCGCGTTCCTGCAGAGAGGACCAGGTACCCGTCCGGAAATACGGCGCGCCCGGTGATCCAGGCGAAGCGGTCGCAGTCGGCGACGTCGCCTTCCACCCGGCTCAGCAGGCCCTTGCGGACCCCGCCCGAACGCAGGATCCGGACCAGCCGCCGGGTGTCGATTCCGGAGAGGACCGGGATGCCGAACTCGGAGAGGTACTCGGACAGCGGCTGCTGGTTGCGCCAGTTGCTGGCGCGCTCGGCGTGTTCGCGCACCACCAGGCCCGCCAGCCAGGGCCGGCGCGACTCGGGATCCTGCCGGTTGGCGCCGTAGTTGTTTATCAGGGGGTAGGCCAGGACCACGATCTGTCCGCGGTAGGAGGGGTCGGTGGTGATCTCCTGGTAGCCGGTCATGGAGGTGTTGAAGACCACCTCGCCGCCGACCTCCCCGCCCGACCCGTGGGCGTAGCCGAAGAAATGCTCGCCGGTCTCCAGGCTCAGTATCGCGCGCTGCGGCATCAGGATCGCTCCGCCGGGGAGTCGAGCTCGAAGACCTTTTCCCCCTCGACCCAGGTGGCGACCGCCCGGCCGGGCAGGGTCTGCCCGTGCAGCGGCGAATTCTTGCCCCGGGACCGGAACCGCCAGCGGTCCACCTTCCAGGCCCGGTCGGTGTCGATGGCCACGATGTCGGCCGCGGCTCCCGGGGCCAGGGTTCCGGCCGGCAGGCCGTAGAGCCGGGCCGGATTGATCGTCATCATGGCCAGAAGGTCCGGCAGTCCCAGCACGCCGTCGGCCACCACCGACAGCATCACCCCCAGCGCGGTCTCGAACCCGGAGAAACCGGACGGGGCCTCCTCGAAGGGCGCCAGTTTTTCGTGCTCGGCGTGGGGAGCGTGATCGGTGCCGATCAGGTCGAATGTGCCCGCGGTCAGCCCCTCGCGGAGCGCTTCGACATGCTCGCGCGAGCGCAGCGGCGGGTTCACCTTGGCCTGGCTGTCGAACGCGAACTCCCCCTCGCCGGCCACCAGTTCGTCGGTGAGGGTGAGGTGGTGGGGCGAGACCTCGGCGAAGATTTGGGTTCCATCTCCGCGGGCGCGGTCCAGGATCTCGACCGATCCGCCCGAGGAGACGTGCAGGGCGTGGTACCGGCAGCCGGTGAGCCGGGCCAGCCGCAGGTCGCGCTCGAGCATGATCTCCTCGGCCTGGTGCGGGGCCCCGGTCAGCCCCAGCCGGGCCGATACGCGCCCCTCGTGCATGCTGGCGCCGGCGATGAGGGTCGGGTCCTCGGCGTGGTTGGAGACCGGCAGGTCAAAGCGGGTCGCGTATTCGAAAGCGGTCCGCATCAGCCGCGCCGATTCGACCGGGATACCGTCGTCGGAGAACCCGATCGCGCCGGCCGCCGCCAGCCGGCCCAGGTCGGCGAGCTGCTCGCCTTCGAGCCCGATGCTGATGCTGGCCAGCTGGCCGATGCGCACGCAGGCTCCGCGGGCGCGTTCCTGGATGTCGCGCAGCACCGCCGGGTGGTCGACGACCGGGCTGGTGTTGGCCATGGCGACCACGGTCGTGTAGCCGCCGGCCGCGGCCGCGCGGGCTCCCGATTCGATCGTTTCCTTGTGTTCGCCGCCGGGGGTGCGGAGGTGGCAGTGGGGATCGACCAGGCCCGGCGCCACGACCAGTCCCCTGGCGTCGAATTCGCGGGCCCCGTCGGGGAATCCGATGCCCGGGCCGCGCGCCTGGATCCGGCCCGCCCGCACCAGCACGTCGGCGACCCGGTCGAAGCCGTCGGCGGGGTCGATCACCCGGCCGCCCCTGATCACGAGGTCGGGAGAGTCGGTCAAGCTTCGACTCGCAGCACGTTGCGGGCCAGCAGGAAGATGATCGCCATCCGTACCGCCAGGCCGGCGGTGACCTGCTCGGAGATGACCGACCGGTCCGAGTCGGCCAGGTCCGGCTCGATCTCGACCCCGGTGTTCTGCGGACCGGGGTGCATCAGGATCGCCCCCGCCCCGGCCGACTCGAGATGGCGGCGGCGGATCGAGTAGCTGGCAACGTACTCGCCGGTCGAGGCCAGCCAGGGGCCGGACATCCGTTCGCGCTGGATCCGCAGTCCCATCAGCACGTCGGCCCCGGCCGCGGCGCGGTCGAGGTCGGGCTCGATCGAGACCGCCGGCAGCTCGGCCAGCTGCGCGGGAACCAGTTGCGGGGGGCCGCAGAGCACCAGTTCGGCGCCCAGCTTGCCCAGCGCCAGGATGTTCGAGCGGGCGACCCGGCTGTGCCGGATGTCGCCGACGATCACGACCTTGAGGCCGTCGACGCGGCCGAACCGCCGGCGGACGGTGAGGGCGTCGAGCAGTCCCTGGCTGGGGTGGGCGTGGCAGCCGTCGCCGGCGTTGATCACCGGCCCATCAAGAATCCGGGCGGCCAGGTGCGGCGCGCCGGCGCGCTCGTGCCGCATCACGAACATGTCCGCACCCAGGGCGGCCACCGTGGCCAGGGTGTCGACCATCGACTCGCCCTTGGAAAGCGAGCTCCCGCCGGCGGCGAAGTTGATAACCTCGGCGCCGAGCGCCTTGGCGGCCAGCTCGAACGAGATCCGGGTCCTGGTCGAGGACTCGAAGAACATGTTGGCCAGCTTGACCCCGCGCAGCGCCGGAACCTGCGGCACCTGGCGGTCGAGGATCTCGGCCATCGACTCGGCCGCGTCCAGCACGTACTCGATGTCGGAGCGGCTGTAGCCGTCCAGGTCGAGCAGGTGCCGGTGGGCGAAGCCGTTCATCGCTCGCCCGCCGAAACCGTGACCCGGTCGGCTTCGTCGATCCCGGCGATCATGACCCGCACGTGGTCGGTTCGCCGGGTCGGCAGGTTCTTGCCGACGTAGTCGGGCCGGATCGGGAGCTCGCGGTGACCGCGGTCGATCAGCACCGCCAGCTGGACCCGGTCGGGCCGTCCGTAGGACCCGAGCGCGTTCAGCGCCGCCCGGACCGAGCGGCCGGTGTACACGACGTCATCGACCAGGATCAGGTTGAGGCGGTCCAGGCTGAATTCGATCCGGCTGGGCAGTATCTCGCGCAGGGGAGCGCGGATGGCCAGGTCGTCGCGGTGCAATCGTGATGTCGAGCTGGCCGACCCGCGGCCGGACGCCCTCGATGGCCTCGATCGTCTCGGCCAGGCGCTCGGCCAGCGGCGCGCCGCGGGTGCAGATCCCCACTAGGGCCAGTAATTCAGGGTCGCCGCAGCGCTCGATGATCTCATGCGCCATGCGGCGCAGCGAGCGGCCGATCTCGGCTTCGGACATGACCGTCCGGGGCCGGATTTCAGGTTCTGCGGGGTCTAAAAGAAAGCGGTCAACCGGTTCGGTCGACCGCGTCGTATCGTGCTCGGGGCCGGATTGGGCCAAGGCGACCTTTCTGCCTCACGGGGCCAGATTAAAGGTCCGCAATTCTATTTGAATTGGGTCCCGCGGCGGCTCGAAAAACGGTCCGGAGACCGCGGAATTGCTACCAGCGGCAGACGATGTCGGAGCGGGCCTGGCCGGTCCCGATGTACCGCACCGGACACCCGGAAATCTCCTCCACGCGCTCGACGTAGGCGCGCGCGTTGGGCGGCAGATCGGTCCAGCTGGAGACCCCGGCGGTCGGCCGGTCCCAGCCCGGCAAGAAGTCGTAGACCGGCCGGGCGCGGGCCAGGCGGTGCGTGTTGGGGACCCACTCGACGGTCTCGCCGTCGATTTCGTAGGCGCGGCAGATCGGGATCTCGGCGACGCCGTCTAGCAGGTCCAGCTTGGTCAGGGCCAGATCCGTCACCCCGTTCAGCGCCACGGCATAGCGGACCGCGACCGCGTCCATCCAGCCCACGCGGCGGGGGCGGCCGGTCGCGACCCCGAATTCGTCGCCCTCGATCCGCAGCCGCTCGGCCTGCGGTCCGGAGAGCTCGGTCGGGAAGGGGCCTTCGCCGACCGACGAGGTGAACGCCTTGGCCACGCCGACCACGGCGTCGATCCTGCGTGGCGGAATCCCGGCGCCGATGCTGGCCCCGCCCGCGGTCGGCGACGACGAGGTCACGTAGGGATAGTGGCCCCAGTTGATGTCGCGCATGATCCCCAGCTGGCCCTCGAGCAGGGTGTCGCGGCCCTCGGCGAGCGCCTCCTGGACCACCCCGAAGCTGTCGACCACGTAGGGGGCCAGGCCCTCGGCCCAGGCCCGGCAGCGCTCCAGGACCGATTCGAGCTCCAGGGGCTCCTCGCCCATCCGCGCCAGCAGGGCCGATTTTTCCGGCAGGGTGTTTTCCAGCCAGCGCCGCAGGTACTCGGGCTCGAAGAGGTCTGCGATCTGGATCCCGCTGCGGGCGTGCTTGTCGGCATAGAGCGGACCGTTGCCGCGGCCGGTCGTTCCCTGCAGCAGGTCGCCGCGCGAGCGTTCCTGGGCCCCGTCCAGGGTCCGGTGGTAGGGCATGATCACGTGCGCCCGCTCGGCGATCATGATCCGCTCCCGGACCCGCAGCTGCGGGACCTTCTCGTCCAGGCCTTCGATCTCGGTCAGGAACGAGTCCGGATTGACTCCGGTGCCCGGGCCGAGCAGGTTGCGGACCTGCCCGTGAAAGATGCCCGACGGTATCAGGTGCAGGCCGAAGCGCCCGTACTGGTTGACCACCGTGTGGCCGGCGTTGTCCGAGCCCTGGAAACGTATCACCAGGCCGCAGTCGGCGGCCAGGAAATCGACAATCTTGCCTTTTCCCTCGTCGCCCCACTGGGTGCCGATGACACAGGTAACCGTCATTTGCCGTCCATTTGCGATGTCGCCGCCGCGAATCGGTCCGCCGGAGCGGCCGGTTCAGGTCAGCTGCAGATCCTCTTGATAGGCGGTCTGCATCTTGGTGACCGGGAACTGGGCGCTGCAGGCGCGCAGGAATCCCACGAACAGGGGGTGGGGGCGGTTGGGCCGGGACTTGAATTCCGGGTGGAACTGGACTCCGACGAACCAGGGGTGATCGGCCAGCTCGATTATTTCCACCAGGTCGCGGTCCTCGTTGATCCCGGAGAGGACCATGCCGGCCTGCTGCAGGCGGTTGCGGTAGGCGTTGTTAAATTCCATCCGGTGCCGGTGCCGCTCCGAGACCTGCCCGGCTTCGTAGGCCGCCGCCGCCCGGGTGCCGCTTAAGACCGTGCAGGGGTGGGCCCCGAGCCGCATCGTTCCGCCGAGGTCGATGTCGCCGTGGTGCTGCGGCATCGGCGAGATCACCTGCTCGCCGGCCTCGGGGTCCTGTTCGAACGAGACTGCCCCCGCGATCCCGGCCGCGTTGCGGGCGAATTCGACGACCGCCATCTGCAACCCCAGGCACAGGCCCAGGTAGGGCGTGCCGGTCCGCCGGGCCCAGCCGGCGGCCGAGACCTTGCCTTCCAGGCCGCGCACGCCGAAGCCTCCGGGCACCAGGACGCCGTCGACCCCCGCCAGGATCTCATCGGCCGAACCGCACTCTATGGCTTCCGAGTCCACCCAGCGGATGTTGACTCGGGCCGAATTGGCGACCCCGGCGTGGTGCAGGGCCTGCACCACGCTCATGTACGCGTCGGTCGCCTCGACGTACTTGCCGACCAGCGCGACCTCCAGTTCGCGCTGATGCTGGTGCGAGCGCTCCACCATCGCTTCCCATTCGGTCAGGTCGACCGGGCCGGAATCGATCCCCAGGTGCTGGCAGATGTAGTCGCCCAGGCCTTCGTCCTCCAGGTGCATCGGCAGGCCGTAGATGTCCGACAGAGTCGGCAGCGAGATGACCGCGTCGACGTCGACGTCGCAGAACAGGGCGATCTTCTCGCGCGTGGAGGACTCCAGCGGGTGCTCGCAGCGGCAGGCGATCACCTCGGGCAGGATCCCGATCGATCGCAGCGTGGCGACCGAGTGCTGGGTCGGCTTGGTCTTGAACTCGCCCGACGGACCCAGCCGCGGCACGTAGGTCAGGTGGATGTACATGATGTTTTCCTGGCCCACGTCGCGCTTTAGCTGGCGCAGCGCCTCGACGAACGGCTGCCCCTCCATGTCGCCGATGGTCCCGCCCACCTCGACCACCAGGACCTGGGCGCCGTAGGCCTGTTCCTGGCGCAGGATCCGGGACTTGATCGCGTCGGTCACGTGCGGGATCACCTGGATCGTCCCGCCCAGAAAGTCGCCGTAGCGCTCGCGCTGGATCACTTCGGCGTACACCTGTCCGCTGGTCGTGTTGCAGTCGGCGGTCAGGTTCACGTCGGTGAAGCGCTCGTAGTGGCCCAGATCGAGGTCGGTTTCGGCCCCGTCGTCGGTCACGAAAACCTCGCCGTGCTGGGCCGGATTCATCGTGCCGGGGTCGACGTTCAGGTAGGGGTCAAGCTTGATGTTGATCACGCCCAGGCCGCGGGACTTGAGGATGCGCCCGATCGACCCGCAGGTTACGCCTTTGCCTAGTCCGGACATCACGCCACCGGTGACGATGACGTATTTGGACTGATTGAGGACGGCTATTTAGGACACCGCCGAGGGCTTGAGGGCGATCCGCGGGCGGAGACGCGCAAGGTTTGGCGCGCTCTGCCCGTCGAACGGGCCGGTCACGCTCAGATCGCTTCGCTCGGCCTGCTCGGGCAGGCCCAGGACGGAGTTGAACCTGGCGATATCTTCGGTGTTTTGCTGCTCGCTGCGGGAGGCGTAGCCCATCGGCACGACCCATCCCGGCGAGATGCGGGCGATCATCCGGACCGACTGCTCGGTGGTGAACTCCTCTGCTCCGCCGGGCGGAATCATCAGGGCGCCGCAGTGGCGGATCTCGGAGAGGAGCGACGGATCCGGCGGCTGGGCCAGCTGGCCCAGGTGAACGACGCTGGCCCCGGCCGCGCTCAGCCTAAGGACCAGGGTCCCGGGGCCCGAATCCGGGGAAATCGGGGCCGCCGGCCAGGCGTCGATGAAGATCCCGCCGACTTCGTATTCGCCGGGGCGGTCGATGCGGTAGGGTTCCGGCCCGGGCTTGCCCTCGCCGTCCAGGCCTTCGAGGGTCCGCAGTTCGGCCCCTTCAAGGGAGGGCGAACCGCTCAGACTGATCGCGTGCGCAGCTATCTTGAGGTTGCGGTAGCGCTGTCCCAGCCGGTAGGGGTCGATGAATATGGTTGCGCCGCCGTGCTTGATTCGAAAGCACGACGCGCCAAACCAAGCGATGTCCATCAAGCGGTGGATTCGGCGGTCGGACGCAGGTTCGAAAGTGCGCCCGGAATGATTCGGGAAATTCTAATGCGGGGCTCCCCGCGCGCCCCCGGAGCGGGCGCGGACATCCGCCGTACGCACAACTAAAATCCGGGCGCATGGGCGATGCCGCAGGCGATGCCCTCGCCTGAGAGTCACGCCACCCGGGGCCGCGCCAACCCGCCGATGCCGCCAGCATCACAACCCAAGCCCTGGACCGATCTGCTGGCCTGCCCCGCGTGTCGGTCCGGACTCTGCGAATCGGCGGCCGAACTGACCTGCCGCAGGTGCGGGCGGGCCTATCCGATAAAAGACGGAATTCCGCAGTTGCTACTAGAAGATTCAATCCCGCCCGACCGGGCGTCCGGACCGGGTGCCGGCCGGGGTCCGGCCGGGGAAGCGGGCGTTGACTAGGCCGTGACGCCGGACATCGCCCTCACCATCGCGATCCTGGTGATCGCGGTCGGAATCTTTGCGACCAACCGGGTTCCGTTCGACCTGATCGGCATCGCGGTGCTGGTGGCGGTGTTCTTCGTCGGCCTGATCCCGCTCGAGAGGGCCCTCTCCGGTTTTGCCAACAACGCCATCATCACCATCGGTTCGGTGTACGTAATCTCGGAGGGTCTCTCGCGCACCGGCGTGGCCTACTCGCTCGGCCAGTACCTGCAGCGCATCGCCGGCGGCAGCGAGGCCCGCCTGATCACGCTCACGATGCTGACCGTGGGCGGCCTGTCCGGGTTCATGAACGCGATCGGGGCCGCGGCGGTCATGCTGCCGGCGATCGTGGCGGCGGCGCGGGCGATGGACGCCCCGGTATCGCGCGTTCTGCTGCCGCTTTCCTACGGCGCCCTGATGGGGAGCATGCTCTCGCTGGTCGGGACCCCGGCGAACCTGCTGGTCAACAGCGTGATGGTCGATCGCGGGTTCGAGTCTTTCCAGCTCTTCGACTTCACTCCGGTCGGGGCGGCGATCCTGGCGGCCGGGATCGTCACGATGGTGTTCGGCCGGCGCTGGCTTCTGCCCGACCACGCCGGCAGCTCCGAAATCGACTCGATGCTGCCGGCCGACAGCCGCCACCACGAGCCCTACCAGCTGGAGGAAACGGTCTTCGAGGTGGCAGTCCCGTTCACCTCGAACCTGGTCGGCCAGACCGTCGCCGAGGCCAACCTGGGCCGCGACTACGGCGTCTACGTGTTCGCGATCGCGCGCGGCGAGCGGCTCCTGGCCAGCGAATTGGCCAAGACCGTCGTGGACTCCGACGACCACCTGCTCGTCTGCGGCCAGCCCGCCGACCTGGACCGCATGACCTCCGAATTCGGGCTCGGTGAGGCCGCGCCGTCCGAGACCGACCTGGGCCAGCTGGGTTCCGGCGCGGCGCGCATGGCCGAAGTCGTGGTGGCTCCGCGCAGCGACCTTATCCAGAAGACCCTGCCCGACGTGGAATTTACCGCCCGCTTCGGCCTGAACGTGCTGGCGGTGTGGCGCGAGGGCGTTCCGCACCGCACCCGGCTGGCCGAACTGCGCCTCCAGCAGGGCGACACCCTGCTGGTGCAGGGGCCGACCGCGTCGGTCGACGAGCTGCGCCAGCGGTCCGAGGACCTGGTCGTGATCTCCCAGGAGACCGGGATGCGGTTCCGGCGCAGCCGCGCCCCGCTGTCGATCGCGGTGCTGGTCCTCTTCGTGATCGGGATGGTGACCAACGCGGCGCCGGTCGCGATCGTGGCCCTGGCCGCAGCCGCGGCGATGGTGGTGGTCGGGGCGGTCACGATGGACGAGGCCCGCACCTCGGTGTCCTGGCGGGCGATCATCCTGATCGGCGGCATGCTGGCCATGGCCGAGGCGATGACCGCGACCGGCGCGGCCGAGTACCTGGCCCGGTCGATGGTCGACGTCGTCGGCGGGGCCGGCTGGCAGGGAGTGCTGGCGGTCATCCTGGTGCTGACCTCGCTGTTTGCGATCTTTGTCAACAACCACGTCGCGGCGGTCCTGATGGCGCCGCTGGCCATCGACGCGGCGCTCAATTCCGGCGGCGACCCGCGCATGTTCATCATGGCGGTGGCCCTCGGTGCGGCCACCGGTTACGCGACCCCGTTCGCCCACCCCGGCAACATCCTGGTGATGGGACCCGGCAACTACCGGTTCAACGACTTCGTCCGGGCCGGCGTCCCGGTCGCGCTGGTGGTCATGGCGGTCGGGTACGTGACGCTGCTGCTTATCTTCTAGGTCTTGCGTCCGAACCAGTAGGCCAGGTACTTCCAGCGCCCCCAGGACCGGTAGTGGCGCAGCGCGGCATCGGCGTCGGGATGGCGGGCCCGAAATACCGAATCGATCGGCAAATGGCAGAACCGCCCGCACAGCGCCATGATGCAGGCCTGGGCGTAGGGCCCCACCCCGGGCAGCTCCAGGATCTCGCGCGCCACCGCCCCGTCGCTGCGGTCCGGTCGCTCCCACGAATCCGGGTCCAGCCGGCCTTCCACGACGAGCTGGGCGATGCGGCGCAGGCTGCCGGCGCGGTAGCCGAAGCCCGACCTGGCGGCCAGTTCGTCGGTCGGTACCCGGGCCACGATGTCGGGCCCCGGGAAGGCGGTCCGCCCCAGCGGCGCGGGCTCGCCCAGGGCGGCCACCAGGCGATCGGTCATCGCCCTGGTCCCGCTCCAGGAGATGTTGGTGGTGGCCAGCACCTTGACCAGGTCTTCCCACAGCGTCGGGGAGCGCAGCAGGCGGCCGTCGCCGCATTCGGCCACCGCGCGGTAGCGCTTCTGGCGCCGGCAGCGGACGTGGAACTCGTCCAGGTCGAGATCGCACCAGAGCATGCGCTGGATGACCGCGTCGAGTTCCCTGCGCCCCGCCTCGCCCCAGGCCTCGGCCAGGACGTGGGGGCCGGACTGGCTCAGGTCTATCGCCACCGCCTCGCCGGAGATCACGACCGCGGTCTTGAGGCGGAGCCCATCCTGGTCCCAGCTGAACGGGGCCAGGGTCCGCCACCCGTGCGAGTTCACGAGCGGTTCGAGGGCGGTCCGGGCCGCCGGGTAACTGTGGGCGGGCGCGGGGCGGTCCGGGCAATTCCCGTCCGGCCCGCCGTCCGCTGGGCTTATATTGGCCATGGTCGCCGGCCTTGCCATTTCCCGATCTGGGGCCCTGGGTGAATATTCTTTACATAACAACGGACCAGATGCGCGCCGACACGCTCGGCGTCGCCGGCAACCCTCTGGGCGCCACTCCGCGCCTCGACGCGCTGGCCCGGGAGGGCTGCTTCTCGCCGCGCACCTACTGCGTGCAGCCCCTGTGCATGCCCTCGCGCGCGACCATGATCACCGGCATGTCCCCGCGCGGGCACCGGGTCTGGTCCAACGGCGTCAACCTGGATCCGGCGCTGCCCACGGTCGGCGATATGCTCACCGCGGGCGGCTACGCGACGGCCCTTATCGGCAAGGCGCACTTCTGCACCTACTGGCGCCAGGCGGGAGCGGCTCCGGAGCAGTCGCTGGAAACCACCGAGGCCTGGGCCGGCGGCGCGGTGGCGCCGGACTGGAACGGCCCCTACTACGGGTTCGAACATGTCGAGCTGACCCTTCTTCACAACTACGTCGCCCAGGGGCATATTCGCCGCGACCCGATCGCCGGCATCGGCAGAGCCGGACCCTAGTCTGATCGAAAACGCGGTCGAGCCCCCGCTCTGGAACGGCGGCTGGAAGTCGGCCCTGCCCGAATCGCAGCACCCCACGACCTGGGTCGCCGATCGGGCGATCGAATACATGCGCCGGAACCGTGACAAACCTTTCTTTCTCTGGGCCTCGATCCCCGACCCGCATCACCCCTTCGCGCCCTCGAAACCCTACTCCGAGCTCTACGATCCCGACCGGATGGAGCTGCCGCCCACGTTCGGCGACGACCTTGCCGGCAAGCCCGACCACATCCGTGACTACGCGGCCGGGCGACCGGCCACCGGACTGGAAGGCGCCGGCGCCGGCTGGGAGGACCTGCCCTCGATTCCGGAGGCGGCCTGGCGCCAGACGCTGGCGTTCTACTACGGGATGTGCCGCCAGATCGATGGCGCCGTCGGCCGCATGCTCGACGCCCTGGACGAACTGGGCATCGCCGACGAGACGGCGGTCATCTTCACCTCCGACCACGGCGAGATGCTCGGCGACCACGGGCTGCTCTACAAGGGCCCGTTCGCCTACGAGGGGCTGCAGCGCGTCCCGTTCGTCGCCCGCCTGCCGGGCGCCCCGTCCGGCATCACCCTTGAGGGGCTGGGCAGCCAGATCGATCTGGCGCCGACTTTCCTGGACCTGGCCGGCATCCCTGCGCCGCCGCAGATGGTCGGCGCCCCCTGCACGGATTGGCTGCGCGGCGGTCCCGGCCGAAAGCAGGCGCTGATCGAGTTCGAGGGGCGTTACAGCGGTCTGCGCTCGCGCACCCTGGTCACGCCCGACTGGAAGCTTACCCGCTACGGGGGCGGCGCGGATTCGGAGCTGTATTCGCTGACCGAGGACCCGCTTGAACGGGAGAACCGCTTCAACGATCCGGATTCGGCCGGCGTCCGGGCCGAACTCTCCGACCGCCTGGCCGGGGAGATGATGGCGGCCGAGAGCCGCTATCCGGTCCCCACCGTCCATGCCTGAAAGACTCGATCCCGAGCTGGCCCAGCTCCTGCAGCGGCTCTGCGAGCGCGCGTTCGGGGCCGGGGAGTCGGTCGCGCAGGGGTTCGTGTTCCGCCTGCAGATCGAGGACTCGACCGGCCGGGCCGAACTGAGCCAGCCGCACGTGCCGGTCGAGCCGGGCTGGCAGCTGGACACTACCCGGGCACGGCTCTCCGAGCTGGAGGCGGGCGGGTATTTTGAGCGGGCCCCGCACGGGGTCCGCCAGGAAGGGCTCTCGATCGCCCGGGCCGGCCTTACGCCGCTCGCCCGCAGCTGGTTCGAGCAGCGACCGCGCCTGGCCCGGTAGAGACCCCGGAGCGGAAGCCCCGCTGCTCCGACCCGGCCGTCAGGCCTTGACCATGTCCTCGCGCAGCGGGGAGAAGGCCTCGACCAGGACCGAGGGTTCGATGGCGGTGGCCTCGTGGTTGGCCCCGCCCGGGATGATCCAGGCCGATCCGGCCCGGCACACCCGCTTCTCGCCCTCCACTTCCAGTTCGACGGCGCCGCTGACGCAGTAACCGATCTGTTCGTTGGGGTGGTTGTGCATGGTCACGCAGGCGCCGGCTTCGAGTTCGACGTGGTTGAGCATCATGCGCTCGCCGTAAACCATGAGCTTGAGCTGCGCGCCCTCGAAGGCCGACTTGAGCTGCTTGGCGTCGGAACTGTGAACTGCGTTGAACATTTCTGGCGATCCCTTGGCGATTTCGGACGGACTGCGCGGAGGCCCTATCAATCTACCAACCTGATTGGCGGCAGGGTTCTCAGAGCCGGTAGATGCGGGCCAGGTTGCCGCCCATGACCAGGTCGAACTGGTCCTCGGGCAGGCCCAGTCGGGCGATCGATTCGACCGCCAGGTCGGGGTGGGCGCTGGGGGCGTTCGTGCCGAAGACCACGCGCTCGGGGCCGAGCGCGTCGATCGCGTCGCGGACCGAGCCGGGTTCGAACGCGGCGATGCAGGTGCCGAGAAACAGGTTCTCGGCCTGCCGGGCGGCGTCGATCGCCTGTCCGCGCCAGTAGCGGTGCCCCAGATGGTCCATGATGAACGGCACGTCCTGGGAAGCGCTGCGCCAGGACGCCGATTTCGAGCGGATGCGAGGGCGTCCCCTGGGAGTGGACGGTCACCGGCACGCCGTGGCTGCGGGCGATCTCGACGCAGTCGTCGGCAACGTCCGAGGAGATCACGTAGCCGTGATTGGCCGACATGAGCTTTAGGCCGCCCATACCGTCCTCGCCGAGGCAGCGCTCAAGTTCGGCCGTGGCCTCATCGCCCAGCCGGGGATTTACGCAGGCGCAGGGAATGATCCGGTCGGACTGCCGGCCGCACGCGGCCACGGCCCGGTTGTCGGGCCGGTATTGAACGGTGGCGATCAGGACCACCTTTTCGATCCCGGCGCGGTCCTCCATGGCCAGCAGGTCGGGCAGGTCGGCGGCGGTCGAGACGTAGGCCTCGCAGTCGGCGCGCATGGTCATTTTTGGCAACCTCTTTCGTGGTGGACCGGTTCGGATCCGGGGCCGGCCCGGCTGACCGGATTGTCGCCGAAGCCCCGAAACAGGCCAGTCGGACGCCGGCCGGGGAATGCCGGCGGTTAAGGCCGGCCCGGACTCAATCGAGCCGAACCGTGATGATCTCGGCTTAACGGTTGCCGACGCGCCAGACGGTTACTTCGCCCTGGGCGTCCAGGGCGGCGAGCGCGCGCCCGTCCGGTCGCCAGTACAGGTTTCCGACCAGACCGTTGACCGTCGAAGCCCCCTTCGGGTCGCCCCTCTCCATCGTGCTTGAGCGACCACACCACGA
>CAXXYJ010000030.1:0-1414 GCA_963664795.2 Chloroflexota bacterium
GCGGCCCTGACCCCTGAGATTTCCCCGGCGGCGGCGGCGTTGCCCAACAATTGAGCAGCCGGATTTGATTGGCGAGGCCATATGCGAACCGAAAAAGACCCGCTGGGCGAACTGGCGGTAGCGGACCAGGCCCTGTGGGGAATCCAGACCGAGCGGGCCCGCTCGAACTTCCCGATCTCGGGCCTTGGGCCGCACCCCGCGTTCGTGCGGGCGACGGTCTCGATCAAGAAAGCGGCCGCGCTTGTCCACCGCCAGAGCGGGCGCCTGGAGCCGCGCCTGGCCGATGCGATCGTGGCCGCCGCCGACGAGATTCTCGGGGAAGGCCTGCACCTGGACCAGTTCGTGGTCGACGTTTTCCAGGCCGGGGCCGGAACCTCGCACAACATGAACGCCAACGAGGTGCTGGCCAACCGCGCCAACGAGCTGCTCGGCGGGCGGCGCGGCGAATACGCGCCGGTGCATCCCAACGACCACGTGAACATGGCCCAGTCGACCAACGACGTGATCCCCACCGCCATCGCCCTGGCGGCGCTGGAGATCGTGCCCGACCTGGACCGGGCGCTTGCAAAACTGGCCGGTGAACTGGCGGGCAGGGCGGCCGACTGGGACGGGTACGTAAAGACCGGCCGTACCCACCTGCAGGATGCGACCCCCGGTCCGCCTGGGCCAGGAGTTCGGGGCCTACGCCGAGGGCGATCGGGCGCCATAGGCCGGCGATCGCGGCCGCGGCCGCGGAGGTGGGTGAACTGAGCATCGGCGGCACCGCGGTCGGCAGCGGCCTGAACGCCGAACCCGGCTACCAGCGGGGCGGTCGTGGCAACGCTGGCCGAAATCACCGGCGCCGAACTTCGTCCGTCGGCGAACCTGTTCTATTCGATGCAGTCGATGGCGCGCTTTGCCAGGCTCTCGGGGACGCTGCGCGACCTGGCGGTCGACCTGACCCGGATCGCCAACGACTTCCGACTGCTCGGCTCCGGCCCCCCGCACCGGACTCGACGAGCTGCGCCTGCCGGCGGTCCAGCCCGGTTCCTCGATCATGCCGGGGAAGGTGAACCCGGTCATGGCCGAGTGCAATGAACATGATCTGCCTGCAGGTCTTCGGCAACGACGCCACCATCGCCCAGGCGGCCGCCGCCGGCCAGCTCGAACTGAACGTGATGATGCCGGTGATCGCCTACAACCTCTGCCAGTCGATCCAGATCCTGGCCAGCGGGTCCGAGGTGTTCGCCGAGCGCTGCGTGGCCGGGCTCGAGGCCAACGCCGAGATGCTCTCCTACTGGCTGGAGCGCAACACCATGCTCGCGACCGCGCTGGCCCCGCGCATCGGATACGCCAAGGCGGCCGAGATCGCCAAGGAGGCGGTACGGACCGGCGAGTCGATACCGCAGGTCGCCCGCCGGCTGACCGATCTGAG
>CAXXYJ010000031.1:0-9625 GCA_963664795.2 Chloroflexota bacterium
GTATAGACGATCGAATCACGGAACGAGAACCGCGGCGGAATCTGCCCGAAAGCGGTGCACCAGATCGAGTCGTTCTCGGGGTCGTTTCCGATGAAGTTGGTAAAGTGCCAGCCGCCCTCGGGGTTCTTGCCGCCGGTGGGCATCTGCAGCGCGCCGACACCGATCGGATTCAGGTCCGTGAGCGGGCCCCGCGGCAGCAGCGCGACGCGCCCTACCTCGATTCCCAGGTTCTGGACGGCGTTCTGCAGCCGCGACGGGTACGCGGCGTACTGACCGAGCAGGCCCTGACCGAAATCGTTCGTCTGGGAGGTCTCGTCGGCGGTCTTGAACTGCAGGACTTCGGCGTCCACGAACCGCTTGACCCATTCCCAGTACGCGGTGGCTTCGGGCGAGTCCAGCAGGGTCTTGGTCCCGGATTCGTCAACCGCGAACCCTCCAAAACGCTGGAAGTACCCCGACGAAGTGTTGCCGGTGCCCGAGTTTGGTCGGGTCGGAAACGACATCCCGGTGACTTCGGGGCTGATCGAATCGATCCGCAACGCGTTCTCGTACAGGTCCTCGGTCGTGTCCGGCGGTACGTCCGGATCGAGCCCGGCCGAGCGGTAGAGGTCGGCGTTGTAGTAGAGCGACATCGTGCCCGAGTTGACCGGCATCGCCCACATCTTGCCGCGCCAGGTCAGCGCCTCGATGATCGAGGGGACGAAGTCCTTGGACTGGATTTCGGGGTCGAACTGGTCCATGTCGTGCATGACGCCGCGACGGAAGAAGTTGTTCTGCAGGACGGTCCCGCCGACCCGCACCGTGTCCGGCGGCGTACCGGATGCGATCGCGGCGGTCAGCTTGACGTTCAGCTCATTGTTGGGAACCAGGATCGGGTCCAGCTTGAAAGCGTTCTGCTGGCGGTGGTAATGGCCGACGACGTTCTTCTCGAAGTTTTCCTGCTGGGTGGCCTGGTTGAACCAGATGTTGGTTATCTGGGTTACCGGCTCGGGGGCCGCCACGGGCACTTCGATGGTCACGACTTTTTCCGTAACCGTCGTTTCGCCCGGGATTTCGACCTCGACGATCTGGGTCTCGCCAGCGACCTCGACGGTCACGACCTTTTCGACCTCGACGACTTCGGTCTCGCCGCACCCGGCCAGAGCCGCGGTCGTGGCCAGCCCTGCGGCGCCGGCAGCAGCGGCCCTAAGGGCCGTTCTTCGACTGTATCTGCGCATGATTGCCTCCTCCAAGTAACCCACCAGATCGCGGAGCCGAATCGTTAGCTGGCTCCGATCTCCAATTCTTACGCTAAGGACTTGCCGTATTCACACACGTATGGGACGGGCAGGCCGGCGGGCCGGGATTGCGCGCACGGAATCCCGCGCGTCCCTTCGATACGCCGACGGGGCCGCACCAGAAGATGCGGCCCCGAAGGAATTGGGAGTCGCAGGACTCCCGAAGGATCGTCCTAGAGGTATCCGCCGGTAAGCGGGTTCGGGAACGGGTTCGAATCGATCGGATCGTCGGCTTCCAGGGCCCGGTCCAGGGCGGCCTGCGCCTCGGTGTTGAACGTTTCCTGGGCCTCCGTGGGATCATGTCCGCCGAGGATGACGGCTTCCTGGATCTTGCCGAACTGGGTCCAGATCTCGGCCGTCGCCGGGCCGAAGTAGAACGCGAACGAGTTCTTCTGCCCTTCGATGAAGGGTTCGGTCCCCGGGATGGCGTTGCGGTAGGCCGTGTAGACGACCGAGTCGCGGAACGAGAAACGCGGCGGGATCTGCCCGAAAGCAGTGCACCAGATCGAGTCGTTCTCGGGGTCGTTGCCGATGAAGTTGGTAAAGTGCCAGCCGCCTTCCGGATTCTTGCCGCCGGTCGGCATCTGCAACGCGCCGTATCCGATCGGGTTCAGGTCCGATTGCGGACCGCGCGGCAGCAGGGACACCCGCCCCACTTCGATACCCAGGTTCTGGACCGAGTTCTGCAGCCGCGACGGGTAGGCCGCGTAGTGGCCGATCAGGCCGGTGCCGTAGTCGTTGGTCTGCCCGGTCTCGTTCTGGGATTTGAAGTTGGTGATTTCGTTATCGACGAATCGCTTGATCCATGCGAAATAGTTTCCGTATTCGGCCGAATTGAGCAAAGTCGTGAGACCGTCGTCGGTAACCGCGCGGGCGCCGAAGCGGAAGAAGAAGCCTGACGAGCCGTTGCCGGTGGCGGTCTGCGGCACCGTCGGGAATGAAATGCCGGTGATTTCGTCGCTGACCGAGTCCACTCGGGCGGCGTTGTCGTAGAGATCCTCGGTAGTTTCCGGCGGTACGTCGGGATCGAGCCCGGCCGCCCGGTAGAGGTCGGCGTTGTAGTAGAGCGACTGCGTGCCGGAGTTGACCGGCATCGCCCACATCTTGCCGCGCCAGGTAATGGTCTGCGTAATCGAGGGAACAAAGTCCCTGCCCTGGATCTCGGGATCGAACTGGTCCATGTCGTGCATGACGCCGCGGCGGTAGAAGTTGTTCACCAGGATCGAACCGCCGACCCGCACCACGTCGGGCGGGGTGCCGGAGGCGATCGCGGCCGTCAGCTTGACGTTGAGCTCGCCGTTGGGCACCAGGATCGGGTCCAGCTTGAAGGCGTCCTGCTGGCGGTGGTAGTGGCCCACCACGTTCTTCTCGAAGTTCTCCTGCTGGGTGGCCTGGTTGAACCAGATGTTGGTCACCTGGGTTACCGGCGCCGGTGCGGCCACCGGCACTTCGATGGTTACCACCCGTTCGGTCACCGTGGTCTCGCCCGGGATCTCGACTTCCACGATCTGGGTCTCGCCGGCGACCTCGACAGTCACCACCTTTTCGACCTCGACAATCTCGGTTTCGCCACACCCGGCCAAGGCCGCGGTCGTGGCCAGCCCGGCGGCGCCGGTCGCGGCGGCCCGGAGGGCGGTTCTGCGGCTGAATCTACGCATTAATGTCTCCTTGAGTCCAACCGTCAAGCAATCAGCAACACCCTTACCGGGTGCCCGTTGGTCATTATTAACCTAAGGGCATCTCCAACACGCTGTCGCAGATATCAAGCGATCCAGCCGAATGGCGCCGCGCCCGCAACGCGGAAATTTCCCAGATCTTTACAAAAAAGCCGACGGGGCCGCGTCGTCTGACGCGGCCCCGAGGGAATCGGGAGTCCAAGGACTCCCGGAGGATCCTTCTAGAGGTATCCGCCGGTCAGCGGATTCGGGAACGGGTTCGAGTCGATCGGATCGTCGGCTTCCAGGGCCCGGTCCAGGGCGGCCTGGGCCTCGGCGTTGAACGTCTCCTGGGCTTCCGCCGGATCGGCTCCGCCAAGGATGACGGCTTCCTGGATCCGGCCGAACTGGGTCCAGATCTCGGCCGTCGCCGGCCCGAAGTAGAACGCGAACGAGTTCTTCTGGCCCTCGATGAAGGGTTCGGTCCCCGGGATGGCGTTGCGGTACGCGGTGTAGACGATCGAATCTCGGAACGAGAACCGCGGCGGGATCTGTCCGAACGCGGTGCACCAGATCGAGTCGTTCTCGGGGTCGTTGCCGATGAAGTTGGTAAAGTGCCAGCCGCCCTCGGGGCTCTTGCCGCCGGCGGGCATCTGCAGGGCGCCGTAACCGATCGGGTTCAGGTCCGACTCTGGGCCGCGCGGCAGCAATCCGACGCGTCCGACCTCGACACCCAGGTTCTGGACCGAGTTCTGCAGCCGTGACGGGTAGGCGGCGTAGTGGCCGATCAGGCCGGTGCCGTAGTCGTTGGTCTGCGAGGTCTCGTTCTGGGCCTTCTGGTTGGTGATCCCCTCGTCGACGAAGCGCTTGATCCAGTTGAAGTAGTTGCCGAATTCGGCCGAGTCGAGCAACGTCTGGGTTCCGTCGTCGGTGACCGAGTGGGCGCCGAAGCGGAAGAACCAGCCGGCCGAGCTGTTGCCGGTCCCGGTTTGCGGGAGGGTCGGGAAAGTGATCCCGGTTACATTCTCTTCAATGGCGTTGACGCGCGCGACGTTTTCATACAGCTCTTCGGTGGTGTCCGGCGGAACGTCGGGGTCGAGCCCGGCCGCGCGGTAGAGGTCGGCGTTGTAGTAGAGCGACATCGTGCCGGAGTTGACCGGCATCGCCCACATCTTGCCGCGCCAAGTCAGCGACTGGGTGATCGAGGGGACGAAGTCCCGGCTCTGGATCTCCGGGTCGAACTGGTCCATGTCGTGCATGACGCCACGGCGGTAGAAGTTGTTGCACAGGATCGAACCGCCGACCCGCACCACGTCGGGCGGGGTGCCGGAGGCGATCGCGGCGGTCAGCTTGACATTGAGTTCGTTGTTGGGGACCAGGATCGGGTCGAGCTTGTAGGCGTCCTGCTGGCGGTGGTAGTGGCCCACCACGTTCTTCTCGAAGTTTTCCTGCTGGGTGGCCTGGTTGAACCAGATGTTGGTCACCTGGGTAACCGGAGCCGGAGCCGCCACCGGGACTTCTATCGTCACGACTCGCTCGGTCACCTGGGCTTCGCCCGGGATCTCGACTTCGACGATCTGGGTCTCGCCGGCGACCTGGACGGTAACCACCTTTTCGACCTCGACGATCTCGGTCTCGCCGCACCCTGCCAGGGCGGCAGTGGTGGCCAGTCCGGCGGCGCCGGTCGCGGCGGCCCTCAGGGCCGTTCTGCGGCTGAATTTCCGCATGCCTTTTTCCTCCAAATTACAAAAAGGGCGCCAAGTCATCCCCAGCACCCATTACAAACGCAAAATTAACATACGCGCGTTCGATCGCCCGGCCCAATTTTTTGCAAACCCTCGGCGCCGGACCGGTTTTGCCGGTTTGCTTCGCCCCTTACAGCGCGTCGGCGCGGTAGCTCGCGCGGGTGGATTCGAAACCGACCGATCCCAGGTCCTCGGGTTCGATCCCCAGGCGGTCACCGAGCAGGTCCTCGGCGGCGCGGACCACCGCCAGCGCGTCCATCTCGTGCAGGCGCAACAGGTATTCCGGGTCGGCCCCGTGGGCGTAGGTATCGCGCAGGCCGATACGAACCAGCTTGGTGCCGATTCCCTCGTCGGCGATCTTTTCGGCCAGCGCCGAACCCAGCCCTCCGGTTATCAGGTGGTTCTCGATCGAAATCGCGCCCAGCCGGCCGCGCCGCAGCGAGTCGGCGATCTGGGGATCGCCGAACGGTTTAAGGGTCGAGATGTGGACGTGCTCGACGCTGAGACCGCGGTCCTTTAGGACTTCAACCGCCCTGATCGCGTGTTCGGTGATGAGCCCGGAGGAGAAAACCGTCAGGTCATCGCCCACCGAGAGCCGCCGCACGCGGTCGATCTGGAGCGGTTCCTCGGTCGGGAACAGGCGCCGCATCCGCCCGCGGTTCATGCGGACGTACACCGGACCCGGGTGCCGGTAGGCGGCTTCCAGGACCGATTCGATCTCGGTCGCGTCGCCGGCGTCAATGACCGTCATGTTCGGGATCGAACGCACCAGCGAGACGTCGTCGATGGCGTGGTGGGTGGCTCCGCCGGGCGAGATGATCCCGGGGAGGAACCCCAGCATTTTCACCGGGAGGTTCGGGTAGGCCACCGCCATCTCGATCTGGTCGATCACGCGGCGGGTGGTGAAGACCCCGAACGTGTGCACGTAGGGAATCAACCCTTCCCGCGCCATTCCGCCGGCGAATCCGATCATGTTCTGTTCGGCCATCCCCAGCGAAATGCAGCGTTCCGGGTGAAGGTCCCGGAACAGGCCCAGCTCACAGGGCCGGGTAAGGTCCGCGGTCACCCCGTAGACATCCGGGTGGGCGGCGGCAAAGCGCGGGAAATTGGAGTGGTGCGGCCGCAGGACGTAGTTGTCGGTCTGGCTCATGAAACCGCTCCTTCGAGCAGGCTGAGGCGACGTTCGAAGCGCCGTTTTTCGTCCGGGTCGCTAAAGATCACGTAATGGAGTTCCGGCAGGCGCGGTTCCAGCTCGGGCATCCCGCACATGGGATTTGTCCGGGCGACCACGAAGAGGGTCTTGCCGGGGACTCTGGCCTCGGGGATCGCCGTGAGGGCGTCGATGTCGTTGCCGTCGATTTCCAGCACGTTGGCCCCGAATGCCTCCAGGCGTTCGACGATCGGTTCGGTCTGCATGATCGATTCCATCTCGCCGTCGCACTGCTGGCCGTTCACGTCGATGATCGCGGTCAGGTTGTCAATGCCGTGAAAGCTGCACGATGCGACCGTTTCCCAGGTCTGCCCTTCCTGCAGCTCGCCGTCGGACATAAATATCCACGTATGCCCGGTCTCGCCCTTCTCGCGCCGCGCGAACGCGATCCCGGCCGCCTGCGAGAGCGACTGTCCGAACGAGCCCGAGGTGACGGCGATGCCCGGGGAGTGTTCGGCGCCGATCCGCTCCATCACGTGCCCGTCGACCTCCACCAGGTCAAGCGCGGCCGCATCCAGGCGGCCAATCTCGACCAGCGCGCAGTACAGCGAGAGCGAGTAGTGCGTGGGCGAGAAGATGAAGCGGTCCAGTTCGGGCGTGTGCGGCCCGTTGTAGCGGTCGCCCGGGAAATGGTCGGGGTTGTCGGGCCCGGGCACGCCGCTGTAGGGCGGCGGCATGAGCGGGGCGGTGCTGGGGCCCAGCCGCATCAGACGGGTGTAGAGAACGGCCAGGATTTCGGCCGACGAGCAGGACTGGGAAAGGTAGCCGCCGTCAAGTTCCAGCGATTTGCGAAGGCTGCGGCTGCGAATCCCGCGCGCCACGCGCTCAGGGTCGATTCGGACGGTCTCGGGGCTGGCGGTCGGGGCGGTGGATTCAGGCAAAGGGCAGTTCCCGGGGCGCGGTTGCGGGAGCCCACATCCGGAATTGAACCGGAGACCTCATTCTTACCAAGAATGCGCTCTTCCTACTGAGCTATGTGGGCAAGTGGGGCGAGGGGCGCGAACCCTGCGGATTTTAGGCGCTGGCGATCGGAGGCCGGCCGGCTCCCCATAATGTCTGCACGCAGTCGGATCCTGCTATGCCCGGGTTTTTTGATTCGGCCGCCGATATCGCGGCTCGGAAGACCAGGGCGTCTGGGAATGCGGTGAGATTCCGCAGCGGACGCGCCACCGTGATTGGCAAGGCCAGCCGCAGTCCACTGCCCGGATGACGCCGGAACGGCCGGCGCCGGGCGGGAAGGGCGGCCGGGCCGCACAGATTAGCCATAAGCCGGGAGACCGAGCCGGGACCGCAGCCCGCAGCGCCGCTCGCGAACCTGTAAACGCCCGCAGAGGGCGAAAGCGGCCGGGCCGGCACTGGCGTTGGTGCGCCCGGCGGCGGACAAGGCTATTTCCCGGATGCGATCCAAACTGCCCGGCCCGGCCCGGAACCTGCCGGCGGTGCTGTTGGCGGCGCTGGCCGCGCTGCTGCTGGCCTGCGGGGCCGAACCCGCCCCCGAGCCCGCGCCCGAAACCGTTGTCCGGATCGATTCGGCCGGGCGTTCGGTGGCGGTCCCTGAAAACCCGCAGCGGATCGTGTCGCTGGCCCCCCAACGCCAGCGAGCTCATCTACGCCCTCGGCGCGGGCGATCTGGTGATCGCGGTCGACGATTACAGCCCGCTCCCTCCTTCCGGCGCCGACCTGCCGCGGGTGGGGGCGTTCACGCTCGACTACGAGACGATCGCCGCGCTCGCACCGGACCTGGTGGTCGGGGCCAACATCACCCCTGCGGAACAGATCGACCGGATCAGGGAGCTGGGTATTCCGGTCTGGATAGTCGACAGCACATCCGTCGCCGGCATCGCCCCGGCGCTGGCCAGGCTGGCCGCCGCGATCGGGCGGACCGAGGCGGTCGCGCCGCTGACCGCCGATCTGACCCGGCGCCTGCAGCAGGTCTCGGCGGCGGTGGCGGTCCGGGCCGAGCGGCCGGGCGTGTACTGGGAGCTGGACGCTACCGACCCGACCCGGCCGTTCGCGGCCGGTCCCGGATCGCTGGCCGACGAGATCATAACGCTCGCCGGGGGCAGCAACGTCCTGGCCGACATCGGCGAACCGTACCCGCAGGTGAGCCTGGAGGCGATCGTTGCCCGCGACCCCGCCGTGATCGTGCTGGCCGACGCCCCCTGGGGCGTGGACCGGGCGTCCCTGGCGCAGCGGGCCGGCTGGCAGGGCCTGAGCGCGCTGGCAAACGACCGGGTGATCGAACTGAGCCCTCAGCTGGCCGATGCCGGCGCGCGCGCGACCCCGGCGGTGTTCGACCTGATCGAATACCTCCAGCCCCGTTTTGCCTCGCCCTGAAATCTCGCGCGGCCGGTACGGTCCGCGTCCGCCGGCCCCGGCCGCGGTGTTCGGCGCCGCCGCGTTCGCGCTGCTGGCCCTCCTGCTGGCGGCGGGCTGCGGCGCGGTAGACCTGCTGCCGGCAACCGGGATCGGGTGGGCGCCCTCCTGCGGGGCCGACCGGATCTCGCCCGGCGAGACCGAGCTGGCGGCCAGGATCCTGCTCCAGATCCGGCTGCCGCGGGTCGCGGGCGGATTCCTGGTCGGGGCGGCGCTGGCCTCCGCCGGGGTCCTCTACCAGGGGTTGCTGCGCAATCCGCTGGCCGACCCGTTCGTAATCGGGGCCTCCGGCGGGGCCGGGCTGGGGATCGTGCTGGGACAGTTCCTGCTGATTTACCTGGGCGCGCCCGCCGGGGGCGCGGCCCTGGTCCCGGCGCTCGGGTTCGCCGGCGCGCTGGCCGCGGTGTGGATGGTGTTCCTCATCGCCGGCCGGCGCGGACGCCGGTCCAACAGCACCCTGGTGCTGACGGGATTTGCGGTCAGCTCGCTGCTGTGGGAGCGCTGAACCTGCTCATCCTGCTGACCGCCCGGCCGCTGCGCGAGCGCCTGCTGGAATCGATCAGCTGGGTGCTGGGCGGCGTGAAGGTCTCGGGCTGGGAGCCGGTCGGCCTGGCGCTGCCGGCGATCGCCGGCTGCCTGGTGCTTGGCTTCGTGCTCGCCCGCCAGCTCGACTACCTGGCCCTCGGCGGGGCCGGCGCGGTCCGCCTGGGCGTGAACGTTAACCGCCTCCGCATCGCCCTGCTGCTCGCAGCATCGCTGCTGACCGCCGTTGCGGTCGCCCTGGCCGGGATAGTAGCCCTGGTCGGCCTGCTGGTCCCGCACGCCGCGCGGCTGGTGCTGGGGCCCGCCAACCGGCTCCTGCTGCCGGTTGCCCGCGATCCTGGGCGGCGCCTACCTGGTGCTGGTCGACCTGGTGGCCAGGACCGCGTTCGCGCCGGCCGAGATTCCGGTCGGGATCCTGGCGGCGCTTATCGGAACCCCGGTTTTCCTCTGGCTCCTGCGCCGCAACCGCTTCGGCTATGACTTCTAAAGCGGCGGCGATTGAAATCCGTGCGCTGCGGTTGCGGCGGGGCGGGTTCGGCCTGGAGATCGACCGGCTGCGGGTCGAACCCGGCGAGCTCGCGGTCCTGATCGGGCGGAACGGGGCCGGCAAATCGACCCTGCTCGACGCCGTCGGCGGTCAGATCGCGACCGACTCGGGTCGGATCGAGATATTTGGGCAGGCGGTCGCCGCAATGCCGGCGCGCCGCCGCGCGCTGCAGGTGGCGGCGATCCCGCAGGAGTTCGAGGTCCCGTTTGCCTTCAGCGTGCGCGAGGTGGTCGAATTCGGCCGCGCCCCCCACCTGGGCTACTTCGGGCGGA
>CAXXYJ010000032.1:0-4932 GCA_963664795.2 Chloroflexota bacterium
GTAGCAGCCGGTGACCACCAGGTCGGCCTCGGGGTTCTGACGCAGCGCGCGTCCGATCACCTGGCGCGATTTGCGGTCGGCGACGTGGGTGACGGTGCAGGTGTTGACGATCACCACGTCGGCCGGGGCGCCGAAATCGACCGGGTCCATGCCCGCCTCCACCAAAAGGTGCATGATCTCGTCGCTGTCGGCCTGGTTGACTCGGCAGCCGAGGGTTTTCAGCGCGAACGTGGACGCGGGCCGGCCCACTCAGGCTCCCACCGGGCCGGGGCGGTCGCACAGCAGCGTTACCCACTCGTCTTCGACCGCCTCCTGGCGCCGGGTCCAGCCGAACTCCTCCAGGGCGGCTAAGAGTTCGGCCAGCCGCGGGCGGTAGATTCCCGAGAGCAGCAGCGGCCCGTCCGCCAGCTGCGAATAGGCCGCCAGCAGGCGGCGGTGGATGTCGGCGGTGATGTTGGCGACCACGATGTCAAAGGCCGCCCGCCCCTCGCACCAGCGGGGGCCGAGATCACCCGGTTCGACCTTCAGGCCCGGCCCGCAGCGGTTGCGCGAAGCGTTGCGGCGCGCCAGCGCCACGGCTTCGGGGTCCTGGTCGATCGCCGTTACCGCGGCCGCCCCCAGGCGCGCCGCCGCGATCGCCAGGACCCCGGTTCCGGTTCCGGCGTCCAGCACCGTCCGGCCGGAAATATCGATCTCCTGCAGCATCCGAAGTGCGCCGCGGGTCGAGGGGTGGAGCCCCGAACCGAACGCGCCCGCCGCGTCGATGCGGAGCACCCGGTCCGGCGAGGTTCCGGTCGGGACCCGGGCATCGACCGGGACTATCACCAGCGACCCCGCTTGCACCGGCTGCTGGTAGGCCCGTTCGCGGTCGCGCCATTCCCTGCGGCCGGTCCTGCTCTGGCGGACATCGCGCAGGGAGGGGATGTCCAGCCCCGCCGCCATGTGAAGGTCCGCGAGCAGGGCGCCGGCCGCTGATTCGGCCTGCTCGGATTCGGGGAACCAGGCGGTCACTCGGCAGGATCCGGTCGGAACGCTTTCGTCGGGCGGGTCCTGGGCGAATTCGTCTTCGACCGCCACCGCGCGGCCGGCGCGGCGCTGCATCAGCAGCCGCACGTCTTCGGCCAGCCCCGCCGGGACGGTGACCTGGATCTGCCGCCAGGAATCGTTCACGAGAGCGCCTGGCGCAACCGCTCGGCCAGGCCGGGCGGCGGGTCCTCCTCCTCGGCCAGCTGCTCGAACAGGGCGCGCTGCTGCTTGGTCAATTTGCGCGGAATGGTCACCCGGGCCACGACGTAATGGTCGCCGCGGCGCTGATCGCGCGGACTCGGCGCGCCGCGGCCCGAAAGGCGGACCGCCTCGCCGGGCTGGGTGCCGGGGCCGAATTCGACCGCCCGCGGACCGTCGACCGTCTCGACCTCGAGCTCCACCCCCAGGACCGCCTCGCTCACGCTCAGATCGACCTCGGAGTGCAGGTCGCGGCCCTGGCGGGCGATGCTCGGATGCGGGTCGACCGCGACCACCAGGTACAGGTCGCCGGGCGGGCCGCCGTTTACGCCGCTGTCGCCCTGGCCCGATACCCGGATTTCGGTCCCGTTGTCGACCCCGCCCGGAATGTCGATGTCGAGGTTGCGCTCGCGGTTGACCAGGCCGGCTCCCTGGCAGGCCTCGCAGGCGCGTTCGGCGATCCGGCCGGCGCCGCCGCAGGACCGGCAGCTGGTGATGTTTACGAACTGGCCCAGGATCGAACGGGTCGCGGTTCGGACCTCGCCGGTCCCTCCGCACTGCGGGCAGTCCACCATCTTGGCGCCCGGGTCCAGGCCGTTGCCGCCGCAGTCGTCGCAGAGTTCCTGCCGGTTGACGGTGACTCCGAGCTTTTGGCCGTGGATGGCGCTGACGAAGTCGAGTTGGATCCGCTGCTGCAGGTCGCGGCCGCGCTGCGGGGCGTCGGCGCGCCGCCCGCCGCGGCCGAAGAACACGTCGAAGATGTCGCCGAATCCGGGGATGTCGACCCCGCCGAATCCGGCTCCCGGCGTGCCCTGCAGGCCGCGCCAGCCGAACTGGTCGTAGCGCTGCCTTTTCTCGGGGTCCTTGAGGACGTCGTAGGCGGCCTGGATTTCCTTGAACCGCTCGGCCGCGTCCGGTTCGCGGCTAACGTCCGGATGGTGCTGCCGGGCCATCGACCGGTAGGCCCGCGAGACGTCTTTGGCTCCGGCGTCGCGCGACAGCCCCAGGACCTCGTAGGGATCGCGGCGGTCGGCGGCCATCAGCCGTCGTCCCCGCCCGCATCTTCTTCGGGGTCGCCCGCTTCGGCCTCGGGTCCGTCCACGGACGGTTCCTGGGACCCCACCCTGACCAGCGCCGCCCGCACGACCCTGTTGCCCAGCCGGTAGCCGGCCTGGTGGACGAGGATCACGCGGTCGGGGTCGGTGCTGCCGTCGGTGTCCACCGCCTGGTGGAAGTTGGGATCGAACCGCTCCCCGACGCCGGGCACCGGCTCGATCGAATGCGAGGCGAGCAGGGCCTGGAAGTGCTGCCTGGTGAAGAACAATCCCTCGATGAAGGTGAATCCGGTCAGCTCGACCGGGATCGCCGCCAGGGCGCGGTCCAGGTGGTCAAGGGCCGAGAGCAGCTCGCGGCCGAGTTCGATCACCGCGAATTCGCGCGCGTCGGCAACTTCCTGTCCCGATCGCCGCTTGAGATTGGCCAGGTCGGCCTGGGCCCGGGTGAGCCGGTTGAGCAGGTCCTCGATCCGCTCCGACTGGTCCTGCCCGACCCCCTCCGGGGGAGTTGCCGGCGTCGTTTCCGCCGGCGGTTCGCCGCCTGTGGTTTCAGTCGCCAATTTAGATCAAGCTCCTGTCCCTGTCATGTTCGGGGCCGCCCCGTCGGTGAAAGCCGACTTCGGCATTGCGATCCCGCCGAATATACGAATTCGGGACCGGCCCGCCGGGTCTGGGAGGATTCAGCCGATCAGGTAGGCCGACCCCGAGGCTCCCAGCACCAGCAGCTGGCCGCTGGCCAGCGCCAGCGAGCGCGGGGCGGCCAGCACCGGGTCCAGCAGCGCCTCTTCGGACTCCGACGAGTCGATTAGGACCTCGACCCCGTCGGGATCGATCCGGTCGAGGCGGCCGGCGGCCTCGCCGGCCACGTACACGTTCCCGTTCTGGGCCACGGCCAGCATCCCCGGGTCCGGCAGATCGGCCGCCAGGACCTCGATCGCGGCGCTCCCGGGCCGGACCGCCAGGATCCGTCCGCTGCCGTTTTCGGAAATCAGCAGCGATCCGTCGGGGGCCAGGGCCAGGCCGGCCGGATCGCTCAGCGAGGTCTGCAGCGGCGGCGCGCCCTCCACCGCCTCGCCGTCCTGGCCGTTGCCGGCCACCGGCTCAAGCAGGCCGTCGGCGGTCAGGCGCATGACCCGGTCGGTGCCCGAATCGGCCAGGTAGATGCTCCCGTCGGCGGCCATGACCATCGCCACCACGTCCAGCAGGCTCACCTCCAGGGCGACCCCGCCGGCGCCGGGGTCGCCGGGCCGGCCGTTGCCGGCCACGGTTTCGATGACCCCGCAGCCGTCGATCCGGCGGACCCGGAAATTTCCGGCGTCGAAGAAAAACACGTTGCCGGCGGCGTCGGCCAGCACCGTCTTCGGCGCCGCCAGCAGGGCAAAGCGCGCCAAGCCGCCGTCGCCGCGGAACGCGGCCAGGCCCGAACCGGCGATCGTCTCGACCAGGCCGGAGGCGATCTTGCGCAGGCGGTTGTTGCCGGTGTCGGCCACGAATATCCCGGCGCCGCCGACTGCGATCGAGTCCGGGCCCGCGAACTGGGCGGCGGCGACCGGCCCGCCGTCGCCGGAGAAGCCGAACCCCGACTGCCCGAAAAGCTGGGTCGCGGAAATGCCGGCCGCCGCCAGGTCCGGCGGATGAGGGACCGGTTGCGGCTCCAGGCGGCAGCCGGTCCCCGCGCCGGGGGCGCCGAATCCGGCCAGGCGGAAGATCTTGCCCGAGAGCTGGGGCAGCAGGTATATCGAGCCGTCCGGGCCGAGCTGGAAGTCGACCGGCCGCGGCAGCACCGCCTCGCGCGCCGGGATTCCCGGCTGGGCGTTCCCGGCCGTTCCCAGTCCGGCGTAGGTGGAGATCGTGCCGCCGGCGGAAACGACCCGGATCGCGGCGTTGTTCCAGTCGGCCACGTACACGTTGCCGGCCGCGTCAACGTCCAGTCCGGCGGGCGCGTCGAGCTGGGCCGCGACGGCCGGGCCGCCGTCGCCGACCCGACCCGGAATCCCGGTCCCGGCGACGGTCGAGACGATCCCGTCGGGGCCGATCCGGCGCACCACGTGCCCCTCGCTTTCGCTCAGGTAGAGCGCCCCCTCGGGCGAGATCGCCAGGTCGGCCGGGCCGTCGAATCGGGCCAGGTCGGCGGGACCGCCGTCGCCGCCGGTGGCCGGCTCGCCGGTGCCGGCATAAGTCGTCACCGCGCCGTTTGCCTCAACCCGCCGGATCCGGTTGTTGCCGCGGTCGGCCACGTAGAGCACGCCGTTCCCGTCCAGCGCCAGGCCGGATATCGAGTTGAAGCGGGCCAGGCCGGCCGCTTCCGGGTCGTCCGCCGACCCGGTTTCGTCGGACCCGGCCAGCCGGGAAATCGTTCCGTCGGGGGCGATGCGGCGAATCATCGAATTCGAGGCGATGTAGACGCCGAAGCGCGAATCGGCGACGATGGCCCCGGGGTCCCGCAGCCCGGCCAGCAGCGCCGGCCCGCCGTCGCCCGAATCGGACCTGGTCCCGTTGCCGGCGATCCGCTCGATCCGGCCGTCGAACGTGATCTGGATCACCTGGTTGTTGGACCGGTCGGTCACGAACAGGTTGCCCGCCCGGTCAATCGCCAGGCCGGCCAGCGCCGGCGGCACCCCCACGCCGGCCTCGTCCCGGAAGGCCGGGGGCG
>CAXXYJ010000033.1:0-1534 GCA_963664795.2 Chloroflexota bacterium
CACACCCGCTACGCGCTCTCGACTTACTACCTGCTGGCCCCGGCCGAGGCGTCCTCGAACCTGGCCCGATTCCACGGCGTGCGCTACGGCCTGCGGGTGGAGGGCGAGGACGTCGACGCGATGATGTCGCGCACCCGCGGGCAAGGATTCGGGGACGAGGTCAAGCGCCGCATCATGCTCGGGACCTACGCTCTTTCGGCCGGTTATTACGACGCCTTCTATCTGAAGGCGCAGAAGGCGCGGACCCTGATCCGGGCCGATTTCGACCGGGCTTTCGAACAGTGCGACCTGCTACTGGCCGCAACCAGTCCCACGACGGCGTTCGCGCTCGGCGAGCGTTCCGACGATCCGCTTTCCATGTACCTCTCCGACGTGTTGACAATCCCGGCCAACATCGCGGGCCTTCCGGCGATGTCGGTCCCTTGCGGATTCGCCGAGGGCCTGCCGGTGGGCCTGCAGCTGATCGGCGGCGAACTCGGGGAGCAGACCCTGCTGCAGGCGGCCAACGCCTTCGAGCGCGCGGCCCACGTCGCCCACCGGGCGCCGGCGCGGGCGGTCTAGGCGATGGCCTCGGACTACTACACCGTCATCGGGCTCGAGGTTCACGCCCAGCTGCTGACGGCGTCGAAGATGTTCTGCAGCTGCCGCGCCGACGTGGCCGACCTGGAGCCCAATACCGCGGTCTGTCCGGTCTGCCTGGGCCTGCCGGGGGTCCTGCCGGTGGCCAATCGCGCCGCGGTCGAGATGACCCTGCGGACCGGGCTGGCGCTGGGATCCGAGATTGCCGACGCGACCAAGTGGGACCGCAAGAACTACTCCTACCCCGACCTGGTCAAGTGGTACCAGATCTCCCAGTACGACCTGCCGCTCTGCCTGGGCGGGGAGCTGGAGGTGGCCGGCCCCGACGGGGAGCCGCGCCGCATCGGGATCACGCGCGTGCACCTGGAGGAGGACACCGCGCGCATGATCCACGATCGCGACCCCGACGGGCTGGAGCGGTCCCTGGTTGACGTAAATCGCTCCGGCATCCCGCTGATGGAGATAGTCTCCGAGCCGGACATGGATTCGCCCGAACTGGCCCGCAGCTACCTGCGCGAACTGCGCGACATCCTGGTCCACCTTGAGGTTTCCTCGGGAGAAATGCAGGAGGGTGCGTTCCGCTGCGACGCCAACATCTCCATCTGGCCGGCGGGTCAGCCGATGGGCAGCTCCAAGGTGGAGATCAAGAACATGAATTCCTTCCGGGCGGTGCAGCGCGCGCTTGAATACGAGGAAGTGCGCCAGCGCCGGGTCTGGGATGAAACCGGGGCGCCGCCGGTGCAGGAGACCCGCGGCTGGTCGGAGGCGCGCGGGCAGACCCTTTCGCAGCGGGTCAAGGAAGACGCCCACGACTACCGCTACTTCCCCGACCCCGACCTGCCGCCCCTGCACGTTTCCCCTGAAACGGTAGAGCGGCTGAGGGCGGAGATGCCGCCGCTGCCGCGCCAGATCCGGGCCGAACTGGCCGAATCCGGAATCGTCGGGGCCGACGCCG
>CAXXYJ010000034.1:0-18834 GCA_963664795.2 Chloroflexota bacterium
GGCCTACAGCGAGAACCTTTCCGGCGGGCAGCAGCAGCGACTGGCGGTGGCCCTGGCCCTGCTCTCGGACCCGCAACTGGTATTTCTGGACGAACCGACCACCGGACTCGACCCGCAGGCGCGGCGCCGGCTCTGGGAGGTCGTGACCCAGATGAAGGAGCGCGGCACGACCGTGTTCCTTACGACCCACTTCATGGACGAGGCCCAGGTCCTGGCCGACTACCTGGTGGTGATCGACAACGGCAAGGTCATCGCCGCCGATTCCCCGCCGGGCCTGATCCGCGATAACTTCGGCGGCGCGACCCTGACCTTTACCGCCTCGTCCAGCCTCGCCGAATCGGACCTGGCCAGGCTGATCGGCGTGGACGCGGTGATCGCCGCCAACGGTGAATACGAGCTCTCGGTGATCGACGCCACCATCGCCCTGCCGGAGGTGTTCAGCCTGGCCTCCCGCTCGGGCGCGGTGCTCGACGACGTGCACGTGCATCGGCCCAACCTCGAGGACGTATTCCTAAAGCTCACCGGTCGAAGGATCAGGGATTGAGGCTCGCCGGCACCGCGGGACTGCTGTGGGGGTTCTCGCTCGAATTCGTGCGCGACCGGACCGCGCTCTTCTTCACGTTCGTCTTTCCGCCGATCTTCACCATCATCGTCGGCTTCCTGATCGGCGCGTTCTCCCAGCCCCCGTCGCACGCGGTCGGACTGGTCCTGGGCGAGAGTTCGCCCCATTCCCAGGGAATCGTGTCCGCGATCGAGGCCAACCCGGTCTTCGAACTCTCGATCGGGGATCGAGCGACCCAGACCGCGGCCCTGGACGAGGGGGACCTGAAGGCGGTCCTGGTCATCCCGGAAGGGTTCGGGAATTCGCTTGAAGCCCAGGACCGGGCCCAGGTCGAAATCCTCTTCGACAACCGCGACCAGGACGCGATCCGGGTCGTGATCCCGGCGCTGGGGGCGATCGTCGACGGGGTGGACCGGGCGCTGGCCGGCAACTTCCCCCGCATCGACGTGGTAACGACCCCGAACTCCACCCGGAACCTGAGCACGATCGACTTCGTCGGGCCGGGGCTGGTCAGCTTTTCGATCATGCAGCTGGGAATCTTCTCGGCCATCAACCTGGTCGCGCGGCGCGAAAAGAAGGTCCTAAAGCGCCTCGGCGCGACCCCGGCCACCAAGTCCATGGTGCTCGTCGCCGGAATCATCCACCGGGTGATGATCGCGGCCGTGCAGGCGGGCATGCAGCTGGCGATCCTGGTCGTGGGTTTCGGACTGGACTTCTTCAACCCGCTGGCGGTGATCGGGGTCCTGCTGCTGGGCACGCTGGTCTTTGTGGGACTGGGCTTTACCACTTCCTCGTTCGCGCGCACCGAGGAGGCGATGTTCCCGATCGCCCAGCTGGTTTCGCTGCCGATGTTCATCCTGGCCGGGGTCTTTTTCCCGCTGGACGTATTTCCCGAAATCATGCAGTGGCTGGCCAACCTGCTCCCGCTCACCTACATGGCCGACGCCGTCCGCCAGCTGATGATCGACGCCGAGGGACGCTACGAGATGTGGCTGAACATTTCGGTGCTCGCGGTCTGGGTTGTCGGAGGGTTCGCGGTCGCGACCTGGCGGTTCGAGTGGGAATGAGCGCGCACCGACGCACGCCGGTCCGCCGGGCTTTCTCGGCCGTATCCGAGCGGGCGGTCTGAATGGAGCAGGGAGTGCAGACCAGACGCAGTTACTCGGACCGGTTCCTGCTGCTGATGGTCTTCTTCGGCGGCATGTCGGTCCTGGGCGTGGAGCTGACCGCCTCGCGCCTGCTGGCCCCGTTTTTCGGCAACAACCTGTTCGTCTGGGCCAACGTGATCGGCCTGACCCTGCTGTACCTTTCGGCCGGCTATTTCATGGGTGGCCGGTTGGCCGACCGCCGCCCCGACGACCGGCTCCTGGTCTGGATCGTGGCGGTCGCGGCCGCGTCCATCGCCGTGGTGCCCTTCGTCGCCCGCCCGATCCTGGCCCTTTCGGTCACCGGACTCTCGAACGTCTCGGCCGGCCTGTTCCTGGGATCGCTGTTCGGCGTGCTGGTGCTGTTGGCGGTCCCGATCACCCTGCTCGGGTTCGTATCCCCGTTCGCGATCCGGCTGGCCTCGCGCCAGGTCGAATCGGCCGGACAGGTGGCCGGCCGGGTGTACGCGATCGGAACGGTCGGTTCGATCATCGGCGCGTTCCTGCCGGTCCTGCTGCTGGTCCCCAACCTGGGCACCCGCAACACGTTCCTGTTCTTCTCCCTGCTCCTGCTGGTCATCGCCGCCGCCGCCCTGCGGCGCCCTCCGGTCCTGGCCCTGCTGGCGCTGGCGATCGCGCTCACCGTCTGGGGCAACGTTTCAATCGATCCGATCAAGCCGGCCGAGACGGGCGAACTCATCTACGAGGACGAGTCGCTGTTCAACTACATCCAGGTGGTCCAGGCCGAGGGCGGGCCGCGCCGCCTGATCCTGAACAACGAGGAGCGGCTGGCGACCCATTCGGTCTACTGGCCGGACCGCTCGCCGCAGCCGCTCTCGGGCGGCCCCTGGGACTATTTCCTGCTGGCGCCGTATTTCCGCGAACAGAACCCGGGCGAGGTGACCGACGTGCTGGTGATCGGCCTCGGCGCCGGCACCGCTCCCAAGCTCTACGCCGAGAACTACGGGTCCCACGTTCGCATCGACGGGGTCGAGATCGATCCCGGCGTGATCGACGCCGGGGTCGAGTACTTCGCGATGAACGAGGCGGGCCTGAACGCGATCGCCGAGGACGGAAGGGTCTTTCTCAACCAGTCGAAGAAGACCTACGACGTGGTGATCCTGGACGCCTACCGGCCGCCCTACATCCCCTTCCACCTCACTACCCGCGAGTTCTACCAGGAAGTGGCCGACAAGCTGGCCCCCGACGGGGTCCTGGTTTCAAACGTGGGGCGCGGACCGGCCCGCGACAACGAGCTGCTGGACCTGATGGCCACGACCCTGCGGTCGGTCTTCCCGGCGGTGGTGGTGACCCTGCCCGATACCACCTCCAACAGCCTCGTTTACGCCCTCAAGCGGCCGGTCGCCTTCGAGGAAGTCAGGGCCCGGGCCGGGGCCGCCGAAATCCCGGCGGTCAGGGAAATCGCGGCGCGCGAGATCGACAACTACGAGGTCGATTCGGCCGAAGGGGCGTTCACCGACGACCTGGCCCCGGTCGAGCAGGTCGTAAACCAGCTGATCATCGACTACGCGCTGGGTCGGTAGGCGGGCCGGTACCAGCGGTCTGAATCCGGTTTCTAGAGCCCGATCGCGACCCCGTGCCAGCGCGGATCGCTGGCCCCGAAAAGGTTGCCGCTTGAGCGGTCGCGGCCGATCGCCAGGGCGCGCGAACCCGCGCCCCAAAGGCCCGCCCCGGCGGCCTGGTGCCCGAGCGACCGCAGGGGCGCGGCCATCGGCCCGTTGAAGCGTTCCTCGGCATAGACCTGCCCGCTGATTTCATCGTGACCCCAGCGCGGCGCCTCGAGCGCGGTCTGCAGTCCCATCCCGAACCGCAGGTGGTTGTCGACGATCTGCTGGTTGGTCTGCACCTGGTAGTGGCCGCCGGCGGTCGAACCAAAGGCGACCGGCAGGCCTTCGTCGGTGACCATCCAGGTCATCAGGGTATGGATCGGCCGGCGCCCGCCGCGCAGATAGTTGGGGTGCCCGGGATCCAGTGAGAAACCGGTCATCCGGTTGTTCATCATCACCCCGGTCCCCGGCACGATGGCGCGCGAACCGAACGCGGCGAAGATGCTCTGGATGTAGGCGACCGAATTGCCCATTGCGTCGGCCGCCGCCAGGCAGGTGGTATCGCTCCCGGCCGGAAGAACTTCCGGCACGCCGGACCGGGCGGCGCGCGAGCGGTCGATGCGGGCGGCCGCGTCGGCCAGTAGGTCGCGGCCGAGGATTTCCTCCGGAACGGCTGCGACCTGGTCGGGGTCGCCCAGGAACCGGTGCCGCAGCCCGAAGGCCTGTTTCTTGGCCTCTATCGCGATGTGAACCCGGGCCGGATCGGAGAAATCCAGTTCGCCCGCTCCGGCCAGTTCGGCGATGGCCAGCGCGGCCAGGGTCACGTAGCCCTGGCTGACCGGGGGCTGGACCCAGACGGTGTGGCCCAGGTAAGGGATGCTGAGCGGCGCCCCGCGGTCGCAGCGCAGCAACTGGAAATCGCTGCGCCGGTGGGCCAGCCCCAGGTCCCGAGCGTAGCTCTCGAGCGCACCCGCGAACGATCCTTCGGCCAGGCCGGCGGCCCCCTTCTCGGAGACCTCCGCAAGGGTCCGGGCCAGCGGCCGCTGGCGAAGGGTCTGGCCCGCCCGCAGCGGACTGCCGCCGGGAAGGTAGGTGCGCGCGCTGTCGGGGAACCGCGCCAGCGAGGCCTGGTTGTCGCGGATCTGGCCGGCCAGGAGCTGCGAGACGGGAACGCCGCTGTCGGCGAATTCGATCGCCGGGGCCAGCAGGTCGGCCCATTCCAGGTGTCCGTATCTTTGGTGCAGGCGTTCCCACAGGAGCACCGCGCCCGGTATGGTGGCCGCGGCCAGGCCCTCGGGGGCGATTCCGTCCCCGAAGTCGCGCGCCGACGCGGCGGCCGGGGCCGGGCCGGAGGAATTAAGCGCCTGCGGATCCGCGGCGGCGGGCGACTTGACGATGGCGAACGCATCGCCGCCGATGGAGTTCATGGCCGGTTCGGCGACCGCGATGGCGGCCGCCATGGCCACCGCGGCGTCGAATGCGTTGCCGCCCCGGGCGAGCGTCTGCAGGCCCACCCCGGCCGCCAGCGGGTGACCGGCCGCGACCATGCCGCGCCCGCCCACGACCGCTCCGCGCGCCGAATGATCGAATGTTGTGCCCAAAATACCGGAGTCCAAGCTGATGCTCTGCCCATCCCTCAGGAATTCCATTGTCCGCTTACCCTGATCGCGATCCCGATGCCGTGCCGGTGGTGCTGGACACCGATACCGGCGACGATGTCGACGACGTATTTGCGATCGCGCTGGCCGCGGTCAGCCCGCGCATCGACCTGCGCGCGGTGATCACCGCGCACGGGGACACCCGGGCGCGGGCGCGCCTGGCGCGGCGGGTGCTGGAAGAGTGCGGCCGCGAGGACGTTCCGGTGTACGCGGGCGAAAGGCCCAACTGTTCCGGGCTGGCGGCGGGCACGTCGATGGACTCGGGCGCCGGTTTCGTGCCCGAAGCGGCCCGCGTGGAGCCCGGCGACGGCGTCGATGCGCTCCTGGAATTGGTCAACGGCGCGCCCGGCCGCATCACCGTCTGCGCGGTCGGCCCGCTGACCAACCTGGCGCACGCTATCCGGGAGGATCCCGGATTTGCCGGGAACGCCGCGCGGCTGCTGATCATGGGCGGCGAATTTCCCGACGGACCCCGCGGCGAATACAACTTCAACTGCGATCCAGACGCGGCCCGCGTTGTGATCGAATCGGGGGCCGAGAACTGGCTCGGACTGATCGGCCCCACCCGCCGGGCCCAGATCGGGACCCGGGAGAGCGCCCGGATGCGCGATTCGGGACTGGCGATCGGCGCGAGCCTGGCCGGCATGCTCGACCAGTACCTCAGAGTCAGGGACCGGGTCCGGACCCCGATGTTCGACGGGGCCACCCTGGGCGATCTGATCTGGCCCGAACTCTACCGCTGGCGGGACGGCCGGGTCGGCGCCGAGGTCGAAGCCGGCCGGATGCGGCTCGTCGAGGGACCGAATCCGGCGCGCTTTATGGATGACCTGGATCCGGACCGGTTCTGTGGGCTGATGCTGGACGCGATCCTGGCGCCCGCTTAGGGTCAAATAGGGCGGCTCGCCTGTTGGGAAGGAGTCAAGGAGTGGACGCAGGTCCGATCCCGGCAATCCAAATCCAATCGCTGACCAAGTACTACGGTTCGACGCTGGCGCTCGACTCGATCGACCTGGAAGTCAGCCAGGGCGAGATCTTCGGGTTTCTGGGCCCCAACGGGGCGGGCAAGTCGACCACGATCCGGGTGATGCTCGACCTGATCCGCCCGAGCGGCGGCTCGGTGAAGGTCCTGGGGCGCGACTCGCGCGCCGATTCGATCCGCATCCGCGGCATGACCGGATACCTTCCGGGCGAGGCCAGCCACTACGACCAGCTCAGCGGCCGCGCGATGCTGGGACTGCTGGAATCGCTCTCGGGGCGGACCGCGGTCCGCCGCGACGAACTGCTGCAGCGGCTGGACCTCGACCCGTCGGCGCGGATCGCCCGGTTCTCGCGCGGGATGAAGCAGAAGCTGGCCCTTACCGGGGCGCTGCAGTCCGATCCGCCGCTGCTGGTGCTGGATGAACCCACGACCGGCCTCGATCCCCTGATCCAGCAGGAACTCCACGGCTACCTGCGGGAGGCGGCCGATCGCGGGACGACCGTGTTTTTCTCCTCGCACGTCCTCTCCGAGGTCGAGGAACTCTGCGACCGGGTGGCATTCATCCGCGAGGGCAAGATAGTCGCCGTGGACAGGATCGCCGAACTGCGCAACCGCCTGGTCAAGCCGGTCGAGGTCGAATTCGCCGATCCGGTCGATCCGGCCGCGTTCGCGGGGGTCGATGGAATCAGCGTCACTGCCGGCGAGGGATCGCGGCTGACGTTCGCGGTCACCACGGGCATGGACGGGCTGGTCAAGGCGCTGGCCGAGCGGACCGTGACCGATCTTGTTTCGGTGCCGCCCTCACTGGAAGAGACGTTCCTGCACCTGTACGAATCAGACCGCCGCGGAGCAGACAAGGAGGCGGGAATTGAGTAGTCCAGAGTTAGCCGCCCGGAGCGGCGTTCCGGATATTCGGACCCCCGGGTTCGCCGCCGCCCGCGGAATCATGGTCTCCTCGATGCGGACCCGCCGCACCGGCACGTTCTGGTTCGCCATCGCCGGCGGGCTGATCGCGCTGCTGATAGGGGTCCTCTACGAGGTGATCCTGGCCGCGATCGACCTGACCAGCTACCTGAACGAATTCCCGCCCGAGATGCTGGCCGCGTTCGGAATGTCCTCCTCGGTGCTCGGCGCCTCGGAGATTTCCTACGCCGGATTCATGTCGTTCGAGTTCTTCCCTTGGTTCGGCCTGGCCCTGGTCGTTTACGCGCTGGTCGCGTCGGGATCGCAGATCGCCGGCGAGGTCGAACGGGGCACCATCGACGTGGTGCTCTCTTCACCGGTGCCGCGCTGGTTGTTCGCCCTTTCCAAGTACCTGGGGCTGCTGCTGCCGCTGCTGATCATCGGGTTCACCTGCGTCGTGTTCTCGATCGCGGCGGGACTCATCCAGGGGGTGGAGCTCCCGGTCGCGCGGTTCATCTACACCGGAATCGTGATGGGGATGCTGGGCGGGGCGTTCGCCAGCGTGGGCGTCTTTTTCTCGGTGCTCTGGCTTTCATCCCAGCGCGCCCAGATCGCGCTGGCGGTGATCGTCATCGCCCAGTACGTGATGGACGTTGTTTCCAAGATCTCCGACGACTGGAATTTCCTGGGGCGCTACACCCTGTTTCACTACTACGACCCCGGGCTGTTGCTGGAAGGGTTCGAATGGACCTGGGCGCCGCTGGTGATCTACGCCGCAGTGGCCGCCGTCGGCCTGATCGCAACCGTCATATTCTTCGAGCGGCGCGACCTGGCCGCCTAGGGGTTCGGCCCGCCGAGGCGGGCCTGCGCCGTGTCCGCGGTCAGCGGGCCACGTGCATGGGCATGATCACCTGGCAATAGGTCGGATCGGCGTCGGCGGCGAAGAGGCCCGGATTGGTTGAGCCGGAGAGCTTGATCTCGATCGCATCGGATTCGACCAGCCCGACCATGTCGCTGAGGAATTTCGAATTGAAGGCGATCACCGAGTTCTCGCCCTCGATGCTGGCGTTGATCCGCTCCTCGTGGTTTCCGACCTCGGCCGAATTCGACGAGACCAGCAAGCCGCCGGACTCCTCGGTCTCGAGCTGGATGACGCGCGACCCGGTCCGGGCAAATATCGACGCCAGCCGGGTGGCCATTTCAAGGTTCCCGCGGGGGACGATCACCCGGGTCGTATGCTCCTGCGGGATCAGCGATTCGAAATTGGGGTACTGCTCTTCAATCAGGTTGGAGATCAGGGTGACCGATCCGATGTCGAACTGAATGTGCGATCGCGAATCGGCGATCCGGATCGCGACCTCGTCGGGATGGGAGCCCAGGACGCGCGAAAGCTCCTGCAGGGAGCCCTGCGGAACCACCACCTCCACGTTCTCGGTCACGCCGGTGTCGCAGTCCAGGCGTTTTACGGCCAGGCGATAACCGTCGGCGGCGGCCAGCACCAGTTCGTCGGGCCGGATCGAGATGCAGACTCCCGCCAGCACCGGGCGCGAAGTGTCGCCGCAGCAGTTCACGGTCACGTCGATCATCCGCTTGAGCAGGGCCGGGTCGACGCTCAGGATCGGTTCGGCGGCAACGTCGGGCAGCGGAGGGAATTCTTCGGAATCGATCCCCTTGAAGGCCGAGTCCGAACGTTCCGCCACGATCTTGAGCTCGAGCCGTTCGGCGTCGGTTTCAAGATCGATCGGCCCGGGCGGGAGCGAGCTGATGTATTCCACCAGCAGCCTGGCCGGAACCGTGATCGAGCCGGCGACGTCAACCTGGCAGTTAAGCGATTGCGTGACCGCCATCTCGGTGTTGGTGCCGGCCAGCCGCAACTGGCCGTCGCCGGCGGTGAGCAGCACGTTGGCCAGGACCGGCAGCGATGGACGACCCGCGACCGCGCGCGACACCGTGCCCAGCGCCCTGGCCAGAAGGTCTTGGGCGCAATTGATCTTCAATCGAGAGTCCGTGAACTTGCCTGATGTGGAGCCAATTATTACCGGACTCTTGGGGCGCCGCCGGGGAGGGGGCGCACCCAGCCCCCGCCCCAATAAAATCGATCTTGCCTCGCCCGAGTAAAGTCCTGGCTTTGTCCGTACAGACCCCGCGCCGCCCCTCGCTCGCCCCGCTCCGCATATTGCTGGCGGAGGACGAGACGATCATCCGCCTGGACCTGCGCGAGCGGCTCGAAAACCTCGGGCACCGGATCGTGGCCGATGTCGCCGACGGCCAGACGGCGGTAAACCTGGCCCGCGAGATGCGGCCCGACGTGGTCGTGATGGACATCAAGATGCCCTGCCTGGACGGTATAGCCGCCGCCGAACAACTCACCCGCGGGGCGGTCGCCCCGGTCGTGCTGGTGACGGCGTTCTCCGACCGCGAGCTGGTCGAGCAGGCGATCGGCGCCGGAGTGATGGCCTACGTGCTCAAACCGATCCGCGACAACGACCTGATGCCGGCGATCGGGGTGGCGGTTTCGCGCTTCCGCGAATACCGCCTGCTGGTCAAGGAAGTAGACGATCTCAACGAACGCCTTGAAACGCGCAAGTTGATCGAGCGCGCCAAGGGGTTGCTGATGAGCAAGCACTCGATCACCGAACAGGACGCATTCCAGCGCATACAGCGGCTCAGCATGGACCGGCGCATCCCGATGAAACAGGTAGCCAAGGCGCTGCTGCTGGCCGAAAACCTGTAGGCGCGGCGGACCAAAACCCGTCCGCCGAGGGTCTACCGGAGCCATGACGATGCGGCGGCGCGTCCGCAGCGCCCTGATGGGCCGGCCGGCCGTGCTGACGGTCCTGGGGTTCAGCCTGGCGCTGGCCCTCTTCTACCGGCGTTTCCTGTTCGAAGGCCTGGTGCCCGGAAGCTACGACTTTCAGAACTACGCTTTCGCCAACCTCTCCCACCTCTACCAGGCCCTCGCCGAGGGCCGGCTTCCGCTCTGGGACCCCTACCGGTTCCTGGGCGTTCCGTTCCTGGCCAATCCCCAGGCGGGGGTGTTCTACCCGGTCAACCTGGCCCTGGCCTGGCTCGAGCCGGTGTACGCCCTCACCGCCACCGTGCTCATCCACTCGTGGATCGCCGGGATGGGAATGGTCGCGTTCGCCCGTTCCAGCCTGCGCTGCGGCTGGGTCGGTTCGCTGGTGGCCGGCCTGGCGTTTGCCTTCGGCGGCTACATGGCGGCCCGGACCGGACTGCCCAACCAGCTGGCCGTCCTCGCCTGGCTGCCCTGGATTCTGCTGGTCGGCGACCGACTGGTGGAGCGGCCGCGCCTGCTGGGCACCGGGATCCTGGCGCTGCTGCTGGCGCTGCAGTACCTGGGCGGTCACTTCCAGGCCCAGTACATCGCGCTGACCCTGGGCGGGCTCTTCCTGGCCGCGCGGATGTTCCGGATCTCGTTTGTTTCCGGCGCCGAGGCCATCCCGCGGCTGGCGCGGTCGCTCGGCGGATTGGCGGTCGCGGCTGCGCTGGGAGTTGGCCTGAGCGCGGTCCAGATCCTGCCCACGCTCGGCCTGCGCGAACTCTCGCTGCGGCAGGAGGCGCTGCCGATCTGGCACCAGAACGCGTTCGCCCTGCCCAAGTCGGCGATCGGTCAGGCGCTGCTGCCGTCTTTCGTCGAACGGGGCTTGAGCGAGGAATACCTGGGCTACGTCGGACTGCTGGCGCTCTGGCTGGCGGGTCTTGCGCTGCTGGACCGCACCCGCAGATTCGAGGCCTTCGTCCTGCTGGGCCTGGCGGTCCTGGGCGGCTGGATCGCGCTGGGCCTGGCGACGCCGCTGTTCGGCCTCCTGTCCGATCACCTGCCCGGATTCGACCTGTTCCGGGTTCCGGCGCGCTGGCTTCTGCTGACCAGCTTCGGGCTGGCCGCGCTGGCGGCGATCGGGACCGATTACGCCACCAACCTGGCCCAGACGCGGTGGTATCCCGCCGCCGGGCGGGCACTGGCCACCACCGGCGCGGTCGGGGCCGGCGCGGCGATCACCAGCTGGGGACTGGGGTGGTCGTCAGATCTTCAGCTGGCGGCCTGGCTGGCCGGCGGGGCGGTGGCGTTTCTGGTGCTGCGCTACTGCGCCTACGGCGGTCTGCCGGGCTCGATCGTCCTGCCCGGGTTCTTGATATTGGAACTGGTCCTGGCCCAGCACTCGCTCGACGCCAACAACCTGGCCACGCCGCCGCGGGCCTATCTCGAGCCCGGACCGGTGGCCGCCCGACTCGAGCAGGGGCCCGGCGCCGCGCGCGCGCTTTCGGTCGCCGACACTTTCTACCAGGTTCACGCGCCGCGCTTTTTCAGGGAAGGCCACCTGGAATTCGGGCACTACGGAGCGGGCGTGCTGGAGGCTTACGCCTCGACCGTCAAGTACCGCGATTCGCTCTCGCCCAACCAGTCCTCGGTGCTGCGGATACCCAGCCCCGACGGCTACGGCGGAGGCCTGTTGCCGCTGCGCCGCTACGTCGCCTTCCGCGACCTGCAGCTCCCGGCCCGGCCCGGCGCCGAGGACTCCCGCCTGCAGCACGAGTTCGTCATCCGCCAGCAGTTCCCGGACGAGGGTTTCCTGCGCTCGCTGGGGACCGGCAGCGTGATCGCCGACAACTGGTCGGACCTGGGCGCCGAGCTCGCCGACCGCGAGCGCCTGCGGCTGAACGTCGACACCTCCGCCTCACTGCCGGTCGGCGGCCAGCTGGTCCTCTCGCTCGACGATCCCGTCCGGGCCGACGCCGTCGCCCTGGCGATCGCGGGCGATCACACCGGACCGATCGCCTCGCTCCACGCCGCTTCCGGCGACGGCGCCGAGCGCGCGCTGGGGTACTTTGCCGCCGAATCCGGTCCGGTCCAGGTCTTCCCGCTGGCCGAACCCGGGGAAGTGAGCTCGCTGCGGCTGGAAGCAGCCGCCGCCCTGGACCTGTCGGCGGTCAGCCTGCTTGACGGAAACCGCGTACGCGCAATCCCGCTGGCCGGCATCGCCGCCCGGCCCGACGGGCGCGCCTTCGGTCCGGCATTCGACCTGGAGGAAATCGGTTCGGTGCGGATTTACCGTCTGCGCGACCAGGCCGATCTGGTGGAATTGCGGGGCGGGCCGACCGGGCCGGTGCGGTCCGGGGCGGCGGTCCTTGTGGCGGCGACGCCGGAGCGCATGGAGGTGCAGGTCGATGACCCTGGCGGAGGCTTGCTGGTGCTGCGGCAGAGCCACTACCCGGGATGGCGGGTCTGGGTCGACGGGTCCGAAGCCCCGCTCCTGATGGCCGATTCGATGTTCCTGGGAGTGCAGGTCCCGCCCGGCCGGCACAGCGTTTCCTTCGAGTACGAGGAGCTGCGGCTTCAGGCGGGGGCGGCGATCAGCGCGGTCTCGGCGCTGGCGGTGGGCGCCCTCCTGGTCCTGGGCCTGGTGCGAAGGCGGAGGCCGGGTTGAGCGCGCTTCGGATCGGGATGCTGGCGCCGGTGCCCCTGGCGGCGACCGGGACCACCGCGGCGCGGGTGCTGCCGATGGCGCGGGCCCTGGCGGCCGTCGGCCACAGCGTCGACGTGCATGTGCCCGCCTACGCGGGTCCGGGTCCCGACCGGGGGAACCTGAACCTTAAGGGCCTTGCGAACGCCGGGCCCTGCCGCTGGCCGCTGGTCGGCGGCTTTCTCACCGGCCTGGTGCTGGCCCTGGCCGGGGCGTGGCGGCTGGGCCGCGGCGGCTACGACGTCGTCCACCTGTTTCGCCCGACCGGGGCGACCGGGTTTGCGGCCGCACTGCTTTGGATCCTGCGGCCGGGCCCGGCCGTGGTCCTGGACGCGGACGCCTACGAGGGCGCGGCCGGTATGTCTCCGCTGGAGTTTCCTTCGATCATCCGCCGTTGGTGGGCCGACCTGCAGGAGCGCACCTACCGGCGCACCAACGACGCCTTCACCGCCGCCAGCGCGTTTCTGCTGCGCCGCGGCGGCCGTGACCGCCCGCAGGCCCAGATCCCCAATTTCGCCGACCCGGTCCGGCACCGCGACTGGTCCCGGCCGGGATTGCGCGACCAGGGACGCGCGGCGCTGGGGATCCCCGAGCGGTCGCCGGCGGTGCTCATCTACACCCGGTTCGCCGAGTACCCGATCGATTCGTACGCCGAACTGGTGGAGGCCGTCCGCGAATCGGTCCCGTCCGCGGTGGTCATGGTCCTGGGCGACGGCGACCGCGGCGAGGCCGGGCGCCTCAACAAGGCCCTCGTCCGCAAGGGCCTTGCGCAGGGCGTCCTGCAGCTGGGCTGGACCGAGGCCGAACTCCTGCCGGCCATTCTGGCCAGCTGCGACGCCGCCTGCATGCCGGCGCTGGACAACGTGGCCAACGCCGCCGCCTGCCCGGCCCGCTACGTGGACCTGCTCACCGCCGGCGTGCCGATCGTTGCCCACAACGTCGGCGAGGCGTCCACCTACGTGATGCCGGGCCGCAACGGGCGGCTGTTGCCGGCGGGCGGCAGCGTCCGCAGCATGGCGCGGGCACTGCGCGAACTTCTGCTGCGACCGCGCGACCGCGATATTGACTATTACTCGCGGATGCGCATCGAGGGCGACCTGGCGCCGATGAACGCCGCCCGGAGCCTGGAGCGGATCTACGCCCGGGCGATGGCGCTCCGCAGTCCCGCCCCCAACTAACGACCCGGCCGCTTCCCGAAGCGGCGCCCGAGTCCTTGCCGGCCCGGCGGTTACTCGACCGCTGCCTCGGGTTCCTGGGCGGGCTGGTCGGCGGGATCCTGGACCGGCTCGTCCCCGGGGTCGGCGGCTGGCTCGTCCCCTGGGTCGACGGCGGGTTCGGGCTCGGGTTCGGGCTCGACCGGCCGCGGCGTCAGGGTCAGCGTCACCACCACCGGTTCGACCGAAACGACCTGGATTCCGGCCGGCGCCCGGACCGTCGGGGTGAGGATGTGGACGCCCTCTTCGACCGGGCCGTCAACCTCGATCCAGGTGGCCACCTCGCGCGGAGAAAGTCCGAACACGCGCTGGCTGGGCCCCTCCAGGACGATGTTGGCCACCGCCGGCGAGATCGTCGACACGTAACCCTCGGGCCGTTCGTATTCGATCGCGTCCGCCAGGGCCACGGTCGAATCGATGGGGGTCACGTCGATGCCGATCTCGTAGTCCTGCTCGGGCAGGGCGAGTTCAACTCCGGCCGGCACGACGAGGCGGCCCGGGAATGTTCCGGCCTCGCGCTGTCCGCGCAGAACCACCGGCTCGGTCCGGACTTCGCTGACTGCGGCGACCGCCGCCGCCGAACCCTTGATCTCGACCGAGAACGGCGTGACGCTGGTTTCCGACAGGGCGAACCCGGGAGCGGGACTGCCGGCGGTTTCGACCTTCACCGGCACCGTCTTGTGGACCGCGATCTCGCGTACCGGCAATACGACCACGAACAGGCTCGGATCAAGGTTCACGTCGTCGACCTCGGCCCCGTTTATGTCGTAGGCCCGGGCCCGCAGCTGCAGGCCCTGGGTGCGGTTTAATCCCTCGGCCACGACCGTGGCGGCGATTCGGGTGACCCGGTTCACCGCCGGCTCCGGGCCGGAAATAATGACCGTCGCCGGTTCCAGGCGCAGGTCCTCGAGCACGAGTTCGTAGCCGATTTCGGGATTTACCTCGAAGTCGAGTTCGATCTGGCGCTGCTCGTTTCGCATCGAGACCAGCGTCACCGGCAGGGCCGCCGGCAGAACCTCCACGATTTCGATCGAATCGGGCCCGGACAAGACCAGTTCGACCGCGATCAGGTGGTTGCCGGGTCCGACACCGGCCAGCGGCAGGGTGGCGCGGAAATTGCGTACGCTGATCTCGCCGAGGTCGTCGCGCAGACCCTGCAGCAGCACGTCTACCGGCAGTGGATCGAGGGTGGAGACCAGCCCCGGCTCCAGCCCCTGCAGGTCCACCGGGATGTTGTCGACCGCGTGGTTGGTCACGCGCGGGTTCTGCTCCAAGGTGACTCCGACCCAGACCGCGACTCCGAACACGATCGCGGCCCAGATGCGCCAGTTGCTGCCCGGGCGCACCAGGCGCCGCAGGCGCAGCGCCAGCCTGCGGCGAGCCCGGTCGCGGCTTAGCTGGCGGTTCCTATCCCTGATTGCGCACCAGCCATGAGCGCGGCTGCAGCCAGCGACGGCGTCGCGTCGTTCGGGAAGGGATCAAAATGGCGCGCAGGCGGCGGCGGAGCTGCTCCTCGGTCAGGTGCTGGGCGATGCGGCCGTCGGCGGCCAGCGATATCGCCCCGGTCTCCTCCGATACGACCACCGCCACGGCGTCGGTCTGCTCGGTTATCCCCATCGCCGCGCGGTGCCGCGAACCCAGGTGCCGGGTGGAGGAGGTTTCGGTCGACATCGGCAGCATCGATCCGGCCGACACGATCGTGCGTCCGTGGATGATCACCGCCAGGTCGTGCAGCTCGGAGTTCGGGAAGAAGATCGAGAGCAGCAGCTGGGCCGAGACGTGGCCGTTGATCATGCAGCCGGCGTTCGAATAGTCGGCCAGCCCGACGTCGCGCTCGATCACGACCAGGGCCCCCCACGAACGCCGCGAGAGCTCGGCCGCTGCGCGCGATATGGCCGCTATCGTCTCGTCGTCCTCCCAGGCGCCCATGTGCAGGGCCAGGCCCAGGGTGGTGCTGCTGCGGCCGAGCCGCTCGAGCACGCGGCGGATTTCGGGCGCGAAAACGACCGCCAGGACCAGGATCAGGGAAGGGGCCACGCCGGCCAGCCAGGTCGTGAGCGGGAACTGGAAGATGAATCCGAACACGAACAGGAGCACGACCAGCACCAGCACCCCGCGCAGCAGGATGTCGGCCAGGGTGTTCTGGAAGACCGAGAGCCCCACGTAGACAACCGCGCCCACGATCACCATCTGGATTGCGGCGAAAAACGAGAACTCGCCGGCCAGGTAGGTGATCTGGTCAACCATGGGCCGGCCGCGATTGGGTCATCGGGTGAACACGTCCAGTCCGGCCAGGGCCGATTCGCCCCGGACCAGGTGGACCAGCAGCGACTTCTGGGCGTGCAGGCGGTTCTCGGCCTGCTGGAACACGACCGACTGGGGGCCGTCCAGGACCGAGTCGGTCACCTCCTCGCCGCGGTGGGCGGGGCAGGCAGTGCATGAATATGGCGTCGCCGTCGGCGCCGGCCATCAGCTCGGAGTCGACCTGGTAGGGCGCAAAAACCCGGCGGCGGGCGTCGGTCTCGGCCTCCAGCCCCATGGAGATCCAGGCGTCGGTGTAAACGACCTTGGCGCCGGCGACCGCCTCGCGCGGGTTAGCGGTTATGTGGATCTTTCCGCCCGCGGCGCGGGCGGCGGCGACGATCTCGGCGACCGGTTCGTAACCCTCCGGGCAGGCCAGGCGCAGGTCGATGCCGGTCAGCGGCGCGGTCTCGACCAGGGAATTGGCGACGTTGAAGCCGTCCCCGACGTAGGCAACCGGCAGGCCGTCCAGGCCGCCGCAGCACTCGCGGATCGTCTGCAGGTCGGCCAGCGCCTGGCAGGGGTGGGATCGGTCGGAGAGGCCGTTGATGATCGGAGCCCGGCAGGATGCGGCCAGCCGGGGCAGGGTGTCGTGCTCGAACACCCGCGCCATGACCGCGTCGATCCAGCGTTCCAGGTTGCGCCCGATGTCGGCGATCGACTCGCGCACCCCCATCTGCATGTGCTCCTGGCCCAGGTCGATGCAGACTCCGCCGAGATGGGTCATCCCGACCTGGAATGTCGTCCGGGTCCGGAGCGAGGGCTTTTCGAATATCAGGGCCAGCGAGCGCGATTCCAGCAGGCGGTGGGGAATCTGGCCGGAGAGCGCGCGCTTGAGCAGGTCGGCCCCGGCCAGGAGCGATTCCAGCTGGCGCCGCGAGATGTCGGCGATATCTATGAAGTCAACGCCCTTGAGGCTGGCGGCTTCATTCATTTGGCAGTGGCGCTCCGAGGAAATCCCGCTCCCGGCGGCAGGCCGGCGAGTGGTCATTCTCCAATAATGTTTCCTGATTTAGTTTCCGACCGCGATGGACAAGAGCGTCTGGGATTGTGACCGACCTGCTAATTGAAATCCCGCCCTGGGTGTATCTGGGCACGGTCATGGGACTGGCGGTTTCGCTCCTCTTCTACGCCGTCATCGGGCACCGCGAACGCTCGCCTTTCTGGTATCTGCCCTTCGGGCTGACCGGCTTCTTTGCGGGCAACTGGGCCGGCAACGGCCTGGGGCTGACGTTGCTGCAGCTGGGCGACGTCCAGGCCGCGGCGGCGCTGGCCGGCGCCCTGCTGGCGCTGGCGCTGCTGCACCTGGTTATCGCCTGATCGGGGCCGCGGCGGGGGTTGCCCCGATTGGCTAATCTTGGGATTGACGGATATTCCCGTCGGCTGGACCATTCCGAAAGCTGCAAGGAACAATGCGGAAATTCCTGCTTTCGCTCACGGTGGCGCTGGTCGTCGGCGCCCTCTACCGGATTCTGCGCCACCAGTCGCCCTCGTCTCTGCACCCCGCAGGCGGGCCCGCGCTAGCTAGCCGCCCCGGCCGGCCCCCAGGCGGGCCGTCCGCCAGCAGCAGCGCATCCGATCACGGTCAGAGCTGAGATATGACCTTCCCGGCGGACAGGGTCCGGTCCCTTTTCCTGGATTTCTTCGCCGATCGCGACCACCTGGTCCTGCCCAGTTCGTCGCTGGTCCCGGTCGACGACCCGAGCGTGCTTTTCACCTCGGCCGGCATGCAGCAGTTTCAAGCCCTACTACTCGGGCGCGGTCGAGCCCCCGCACCCGCGCATCGCCACCGCCCAGAAGTGCTTTCGGACCTCGGACATCGAGTCGGTCGGCGACGCCTCGCACCTGACGCTGTTCGAAATGCTCGGGAACTTCACGTTCGGCGACTATTTCAAGCGCGAATCGATCATCTGGGCCTACGAGCTGCTAACCGCCGGCCTGGGGCTCGACCCCGACCAGATCTGGGTCACCTGCTTTGCCGGCGAGGACAATCTGCCGCGCGACGACGAATCGTTCCTAATCTGGCGCGACGAGGTTGGCATACCCGAGGAGCGGATCGAGTTCCATCCCCGTTCCGAGAATTTCTGGGGGGCCGACCGGCGACAGCGGCCCGTGCGGTCCGGACAGCGAGATCCACTACCGCCTGCGTCCGCCTCCGGCCGGGGTCGCCGAGACCGGCACCGCCAGCGAAGGCGACCGGTTCCTGGAACTGTGGAACCTGGTCTTCAACCAGTTCGAGCAGGACGTCGACGGGACCCTTGCCGACCTGGCCTCGCCCGGGGTCGACACCGGCGCCGGTTTCGAGCGCTGGGTCGTCCTGATGCAGGGCAAGAGCTCGGTTTACGAGACCGACCTGTACGCCGACATAGTCGCCGTCGCGGCCGACATCCTCAAACCGGACACCGGCGACCCGGAGCAGCTACGGGCCCTGCGGACGGTCGCCGAGCACGGACGCGCGCTGGCCTTCCTGATCGGCGACGGAGTCCTGCCGTCAAACGACGGGCGCGGGTTCGTCCTGCGCCGGCTGCTGCGGCGGGCGGTCGGCGCGGCGCGCCAGCTGGGAGTCAGCGAGCCGCTGATGGCCGGCGTGAGCGAGGCCGCGATCGAGGCCATGCAGGACGCCTACCCGGAGGTCGGGCGCCGCCGGTCTGAAATCCTGTCCGTCGTGGGCGAGGAGGAGGAACGGTTCCAGGCGACCCTGCGGCATGCGATCGGCTATCTCGACCGGCGGGTGGTGGGAGAGTCGGGGATCGATCAGATCGACGGCCGGCAGGCGTTCTGGCTGCACGACACCCTGGGTCTTACGATCGAGAACCTGAAGGTGGCCGCGGCCGCGCGCGGACTCAGCGTCGACGAGCCAGGGTTCGAGGCGGCCATGGAAGAGCAGCGCCGCCGCTCGCGCGGCGCCGTGCGAGCCGAGAAGCGCCTCCCGCAGGGTCCGGGGCCGAGCAAATTCTGCGGCTACCGGTCCGAATTGCTGGACGCCGCGCGGGTGCAGGCGATATTCCGCGACGGCGAACC
>CAXXYJ010000035.1:0-21488 GCA_963664795.2 Chloroflexota bacterium
GCCAGAAAGTCGTCGCTACCCCTCCTGCCGGGATTAAACCGCATATCGATGAGCGCGACTTGCTTTTGTTCGGACACGTGGTTAGCAGTCCCAACGTCGCGAAAAACATTGTTAGGCAGGTCTCTAATTTCATTTCCGGCCAGGTCCAGGAAAGTCAACCCCGTTAGCCCTTCGAGGTCCGAATAGTAGATCTCCTCAAGCGGGTCTTCGACATCGGGGGCGCCGGGGTAGATGGCCAGTTGCTTGATCGTGCTCAGATCGTGCAGCGCAATACGGCGACATCGATCCATATTGGGGGCAGCTTCGATAACCGCGACTACTTGCGGATGGCGATCGCACACTGGGTAACGGGGCAAATCGGTGTCCTCGACCCTCACCGTATCGGCGGCAGTTGAAAGACTGTCCTCGTATTCGCGGTCGTAGTCCTCCAGCACTGCATTCCGGTCGTACAGGTAATCCAGGTCGAAGCCGTTCGGATTCGAATCACTCCACGGCGCCGAAGGGTCGCCATTCTGGTTGCGGCCCACCTGGACATCGGTTACTTCGACCCGGGCGTCCTCGTCCTCGTCGATGGTCTGGTCGCCATTGATCAGAATCGGCACCACGTACAGGGTGTCGGCAGGGTCGCGCGAAGAGGCCATGACGTAAATCTCGCGATCATCGATGTCAAGGCCACGGTGGGTCACCGTAATCTCGAAAGCGACGAAGCGCTCGACGCTGTTGCCGATGCCACGGCTCCCATTTGGGGTTCCTCCACCTGTAACCGAGCAGGTCGCGCCGCCGGGTTGACCGCAAGTGACCCCATTGGTGACCGGAAAACTCAGTCCCCGTGGGCGATTCCCGAAATTGAACGGAACGTAGAGGATCCCGCCTTCGTCGACCGAGGTCGGAAGGTTGCCCAGCCCGGTCCGGTCGTCGTCGCCGCCGCTGAGCAGGAACGTCGGCGGGTAGTAGGTCGGGTCATCGCCGTTGAATGTACTGGGCTTCGTAGATTTCCCAGAGAGCGCTTTATGGAGCCGACCTTCGGAATCAGCGATCGCCTCGCTCAAATCTATCTCCCCCTGGTTGACGCCGGTCCCTCGTAGGTCTATCCGGGCGCCCGGATACAGGCCGTCAAGCTCCCCTTTTGCCGGCGCGAAGGTAGACAGGATGCGCTGGTTGGAGAAATCAAGTTCAATCCAGCGATTGAGGCCGATCCCTTCACCAGTTGCGCAGGAGTCCAGAAGTTCAGCGGCCAGATAGGGCACAGATGGGCTTTGACCGACGCAGATTGCCGCAACCGAATGGCCCGACGCATCCTCGGCCGGCTCGATCACCGCAGCACGCCCCCGCTGGTCGGCGAGCAGGTAGAGGGCGGCGCCCAACGCGACCGCCGCCAGAATCACCGCCGGCGCCGCCGACTTGAAGCTCCGGTGAAGATTCAGATGCATGCCGGGGGACGCCTCACAGATGTAGCAAAAGATCGGGCACGCGCGGGCCAATCAATTCAAACACGCAATGGCAAGAAGGGGCTCTGCATACGAGAATCAATACCGCCCCACTCGGAATTTATGTCATCAATTTGCCCGGAATGTCTTTAGGCTGACGCGTGGCCGACCTGTTTGAGCAGATCCGCGATCTGCTGCTCGGATTCCTCGAAGCCAACCAGTATTACGCGCTCGCGCTGCTGATCGGCATCGAGGAGGCGGGCGTCCCGCTACCGCTGCCGGGCGACCTGGCGATCATGTTCATGGGCTCCCAGATCGCGCTCGGGTCGGCGCATCCGGTGGGCGTGGTGCTGGTGGCGGCGTCCTCGGCGACCGCCGGCGCATCGGTGCTGTACTGGCTGGCCCGCCGCCTCGGCCTGGAAATGCTGCGCCGCTTCGGGCGTTATATACGCGTCGACGAAGGCAAGATCGAGAGCTTCGAGAACTGGTTCCGCCAGCACGGCGGACTGGCGATCCTCGTCGGGCGGATGATTCCGGGGCTGCGGATCGCGGTGGCGGTGTTCGCGGGCCTGGCGCGGGTCCCGTTTCCGAAATTCGTCCTCTACACCAGCATTTCCTCCACCATCTGGGCCGGGTTCTTCACCGCCTTGGGGTGGTACTTCGGCTCGCGCTGGACCGAGGTGTCGGGAATCCTGGAACTGGTTTTCGGCAATCCCTGGGTGGCCGGGGGATTGGGCTTGGCGATCGGGATCGCCTTAACGCGCCTGTATTACCGCCGCCGCCAGCGTCTTGGCGAGTCCCCGGCGGAGCCGGTCGAGACCAAGGCGGTCGAACTGCCGCCGCCCGCGCCGGAAATGGAATTCAAAGTCAGCGAACCGGCCAAGAAATCAATCCTTGAAACCGACCCGCAGCGCGAGCGGGTCTGGCGGTCCCGACCGGATTCGAACCGGCGATCTCCTCCTTGACAGGGAGGTATGCTAGGCCGCTGCACCACGGGACCTGGGTTGCGGGCGCACTCGCCCTTCCGGCAACGCCCAATTGGACGCGCGGCCAATAAGTTTAAGGGTGGCTGGGCAAGCTTGAATGCCTGTCGCCGAATCGACTTTAGCGCGTCCTGACCGGGCGAGGCGACATCACCACTCGCCCCCCTCTTCGTCGTAGACGTGGTCGGGAAGTTTATAGCTGATGCCTTCCTCGTCGAAGGCCGAGACCTCCAGCAGGGCCGTGAACTCGTTGAAACTCTGGGTCCGGGCGTAACCGGGCACGATCCAGCCCACATAGCGCGCGTAACGCTTCTGCAACCGGAACCACTGCAGCACTCCGAAAGTCGGATTGCGCGGGTACTTTAAACGGTTGGCCAGCGATTTGCCGATCAGTGCGCGCGAGATCACGTAAATGTACTTGGACAGGCTGCCGCGGGCGTGGGGATCGGAGATCCCGACAATCAGCGGCGCCGAATTGACCAGCGAGTTTGCCATCGCGATCGATTCGGGGCCGGGATCGGGTTCGCAAACCCCGCCGACCCGGAAAATCTCCAGCGCTTCCTTTTCATCCTTGAAGAGGATCGATTCGGGGATTCCCATCAGGTATCCCGCATAGCGCCAGACCTGCATGAAGCTGGCCCGTTCGGCCTCGTTGAACCGGGCCCCCAGGCCCTTCAGGTGACCGACCAGGCGGGCCGAGAACGCGGTAATCGCGAACCCGACGTGGGCGGCGCTGATAGGAACTCCCCAGGCGGATTTGTCCCACTCGCCCGACATGTCCAGCAGACGACGGACCTGGCCGTGGATCAGGCGGACGCGGACCGACAGTTTCCAGCCGTCCCCGCCGATTTCCAGGCCGCCGGGGATGAATATTTCCACCATGTGGCGATTGTTTTGCTGCAGCCTCCGCACGCCGTGCTCGCGCAAGCGTCCGGTGATGAAGAAAGATTTGGCGATATTGGTCGAAAAACCCTCCACCAGGGTGCCGCCGACCATCGCGCCGAGGACCAGTTGCGAATTGCGGTGGAACATCCTGATGCCGGGTTGGAAGTTGGCGTTGGCGGCCCACTCCGGCACCGTTTTGGCGCTGTCGAAAAACTCTCGCACCGCTGCCGGGGCGCAATCCAGCTCGGCCGAATACGGATCGTCGAGCCCTAACTGCACCAAGCGGTGCGCTTCACGCGGGCCAATTTCGGCCAATGCGGCCAGGGCCTCGTCGGCCACGGGATCGCCGATCGTGGTATGGGCGACGTAGTTGTCGGCAACTACCGGATTCTGGAGCCTGGCAGCACCGTAATTGGCCAAATAGTCGGTCGGAGTGATCATGCGCCGGGATTCGCCCTCACCGATAGCGGCAAAAGTTGCTTCGCAATCAGTCTTCGGCCGGCTCTATGCGCAGATCCGGCAGCCATGAGAGGAAAGGCGGAAGGTACCAGTTGCGGCTGCCCAGCAATTCCATGCTGGCCGGAACCAGCACCGAGCGAACCAGTGTGGCGTCGAGAAACACCGCCACCGCCAGGCCGAATCCGACCTGCTGGTTCACGATAGTCTGGCCCGACGCGAACGCGCCGAACACCGCGACCATGATCAGGGCCGCCCCGGTGATCAGCTGCGCGGTCGAGCGCAGGCCGTAAGCGACCGCTTCGGCGTTGTCGCCGGAATGGTCGAAGCGTTCCCGGATGCGGCTCAGAAGGAACACGTGATAGTCCATCGAAAGCCCGAAAAGGATCGAGAACAAAAATAGCGGAATCCAGGCGTCGATCGACGGCGCCGCGTTGAACCCCAGCAGGTCACGCGCCACGCCCTTCTGGAAGACAAGCACCAGCAACCCGTAGGCGGTGCCGACCGAGAGCAGGTTCATGATCACCGCCTTGATCGGGATCACGATCGAGCGGAATACCAGCATCAGAACGATGAAGCTGAAGCCGAGCACGAACGCGAACACTATCGGCGTGTAGAAATCGACGACGTCGAAAAGGTCGGCGGTGATCGAAGTTGTTCCGGCGATCAGAACTTCGCCCGGGACCCCCGCGAAGGCGGCGGAGATGTGCTCGTCCTTGAGGATCGCCAGCGAGTCGACCGCCGTCTGGCTGCTGGGTTCGCCGGGGATGGCCACCGCCAGCATCGCCAGGTCGCCGCCCGGACTGGGGGTCAGCACCGGGGGCAGCGGGAAGTGCGGGTCGGCGATTATCGAAGCCTGCAACGCCTCGATCGCGGCCGCCACCCGGGGGTCGGTCAGATCGGCGTCGATTACGATCTCGGCCGGATTGACCAAACCGAACGAGAACTTCTCCTCCAGGGCTTCGAACGCCAGGCGCGTCTGGGTGCCCTCGGGGAATGTGTCGACCCCGCTGAGCCCGGTCTCGATCTGGAAATAAAAGGCCGAAGCCACGACCATCGGGATGCCCACCGCGGCGACGCTGATTACCGGGTGCCGCGTGACCACGCGGGTGATCGCGTCCCAGAACCCTCCGGGCGCTTCCGAGCCGGAGGAGCGCCGCCGCCCGACCAGCGGCAGGGGGAGCCGATTGATCCTGGTCCCCAGCAGGGTCAGAACCGCCGGCAGCAGCGTAAGCGTCGCCGCCAGGGACACCAGGACCACCAGGATCGCTCCGATCCCCAGCGACCGGAAGAACGCCGCCGGGACGATCAGCATGCCGAGAAGGGCGATAACGACCGTGAGGCCGCTGAAGAGGACAGTACGCCCGGCGGTGGCGCCGGCGCGCTCGACCGCCGCCGGAACACCCAGCCCGCGGTCGAGTTCCTCGCGGAAGCGGGTGATGATCAGCAGCGTGTAGTCGATCCCGACCGCCAGACCGATCATCGTGATCATCAGGGTGACGAAGAAGACCAGTTCGAACACCTGCCCGATGAGCGCGACCACGCCGAGCGCGACCACGATCGCCACGATCGCCAGCCCCAGGGGCACCAGGGCCGCGACGACGGTTCCGAAGAGGAACAGCAGGATCACCATCGCGACCGGAACCCCGACCCGCTCGCCCTGCTCGAGGTCGTGCGTGGCCAGTTCGTTCTGCTCGTACGAGATGCTGGCCGCGCCGCCCATCAGGACTTCGAAGGCCGGGTCGTGGTTCTGCGCCTCGATGACCTCCAGGACCTCGCCCACGTTGACCGAGGCTTCCCGGAACTCACCGGCCAGGACGACCTGGATCATGGTGGCGCTCTGGTCGGGCGAGACCAGGGACGGGTCGCCCGTCAGGTAGTAATTTGCGGCCCCGGCGACGATGTCGGGCCCCAGCGCGACGACCTCGGCGGTCACCGCTCCGACCTTGGCCTCAAATGCCGGGTCGGCGACCGTCGAGCCCGTCCCCTGGACGACGATCAGCTCCACCAGCGGATCGGGGCCGCGCGCCGCTTCCAGAATCTCGGCCGCCCGGTCCGATTCGACCCCGCCGCCCAACGTCAGTTCGGTCGTGGTCGCACTCGCCAGCAGCGAGGCGTTAAGGCCCAGACCGACTACCAGCGCAACCACCCAGGCCGCGATTGTCAGCCAGGGATGGCTAATGCCGGCTCGAGCCAGTGCGTCGGTCAATTGGGTGCTCCTCGGCTGCGATTGGAGTTGGCGGGCGCGCCTAGGTGGTGCTCTCTATTTTCTTTGCTGCCCATGGCGGGTTGCGGCCCCGGCAACTGAATCTTCACATTAAGGACGGATGCAGACCGGTCGCGTCGGAGAATTGCCGGGCGATGCCGAGTCGCCAACGTCCGCCTGCCGCTGGCGAGTCCGGCCCGCCGCGTTCGGGAACTTCCAGGCATAGCGAGGGAACGTGGAATCGGTCTTGGCCGCCGGCCAGTCGGAATGGACGCTCGAGCGCTCGTACGCCCATTGCCGCCAGATTGCGCTCCGACATTACGAGAACTTCACGGTCGGTTCCTGGTTCCTGCCCCGAACCCTGCGCCGCCACGTGTTCGCGATCTACGCCTACTGCCGCTTCGTGGACGATCTGGGCGATGCCGCGCCGGGAGATCGGCTGGCCCACCTGGACGGCTGGGAAAAGGAACTGCTCGCCTGTTACGGGGGCCGGCCGCGCCACCCGATCGCAATCGCGCTGCAGGACACGATCCGGCGCTTCTCGATCCCCCGCGAGCCGTTCCTGAAGCTGGTCGAAGCCAACCGCATGGACCAGCGCAAGCAGCGCTACCGCGACTATTCCGAACTGCTCGAGTACTGCCGCCACTCGGCCGATCCGGCCGGCCACCTGTTCCTGTACCTGTTCGGATACCGCGACGCCCGGCGGCAGGAGCTGGCCGACCGCACCTGCACCGCCCTCCAGCTGACGAATTTCTGGCAGGACGTGAGCCGCGACTACCAGATGGGGCGGATCTATCTGCCGGAGGAGGAGATGGGCCGCTTCGGGGTGAGCGAGGCCCAGATCGCCGCCCGGCGTTCCGACCAGAATTTCCGGGACCTGATGCGGTTCCAGGTCGAGCGCACCCGCGAGCTGTTCGGGCGGGGATCCGAACTGCCGGCCCGGGTCAAGGGCGCGGCCCGACTCGACATCAGGCTCTTTACCCTGGGCGGGCTGCACATCCTGAACGCCATCGAACGACTCGAATACGACGTCCTTTCCACCAGGCCGACGCTGTCGAAGCCGGCCCGCCTGCGGATCATGCTCTGGGCGGCGGCGCGGTCGGCGGTGGGGCGCTAGATGGTCCGGCCGGCGAGCAGGCGGGCGCGATGGCGGTGAACGACGACCTGGCCGCCGCCTACGAACACTGCCGGCTGCTCACCCGCACGCAGGCGCGCAACTTCTACTACGGCTTCATCACCCTGCCGCCGGCGCGGCGGCGGGCGATCTACGCGGTCTACGCGTTTTGCCGGCTCTGCGACGACGCCGCCGACGAAACCGACGACCCGGACGAGCAGCTGCGCCGGGTGGGTGATCAGCGCCGGCTGCTCGAACAGGCCCTTGACGGGGAGCCCGGCGGCCCGGTCTACACCGCCCTGGCCGACGCGATCGGGCGGTTTTCGATTCCGGGCCGGCACCTGCGCGAAATCGTCAACGGGGTCGAAATGGACGCGACCAAGACCCGCTACCGGACGTTTGCGGAACTTGAGGGTTACTGCTACCGCGTCGCCTGCTGCGTGGGCCTGGTCTGCCTCGAGATATTCGGGTACGAGGATCCCGGCGCGCGGCGCCACGCGATCGACCTCGGCATGGCGATGCAGCTGACCAACATCCTGCGCGACATCGCCGAGGACGCCGGGCGCGGCCGGATCTACGTCCCGCTGGAAGACCTGGAACGGTTCCGGCTCACCGAACCCGAGCTGCTGGCCGGTCCGGCGGGCGAGCGGTTCCGCGATCTGATGCGATTCCAGGTGGGGCGGGCGCGGGCCTACTTCGACACCGCCCGGCAGCTGCTCCCGCTGCTGCCGGTCCTCTCGCGCGCCTGCCCGGCGATGCTGGAGGCGACCTACTCGCGCCTGCTGGACCGGATCGAGGAACGAGATTACGACGTCTACCGGGGCCGGGTGAGTCTCGGCACCGCCGAGAAACTGCTGCTGGCGGCCCGGATATGGCCCAGGGTTCTGGCACCAAGATCGGGTCTGTAGTAGTCCTGGGCGGCGGCCTGGCCGGAATCGCCGCCGCCTGCGAGCTCGCCGAAGCCGGCCGCAGGGTGCTGCTGGTCGAAAAACGACCGTTCCTGGGCGGTCGCGCGTTCTCTTTCCCCGAACCCGAGACCGGGCAGGAAATCGACAACGGCCAGCACGTGTTCCTCGGGTGCTGCCACGCCTACATCTCGCTCCTGGAGCGCCTCGGGGCGCTCGGCAACACCCATCTGGCGGAGCGCCTGGACGTGCCGATCTACGACCGCGGCGGTCGCCGCGGCAGCCTGCGCGGCGCCGACCTGCCGGCCCCGCTGCACCTGGTCCCCTCGCTGCTCGGCTACCGGCACCTGGGCCGGCTCGACCGTCTGCGGGTCCTATACGGCGGGGTCTGCATTCAGCTGGCCGACCGGGCAGGAAACGCCGCGCTCGAGCGCGAGACCTTCGCCGACTGGCTGCGGCGGCACGGTCAGAGCGAGGCGGCGATAAACGGGTTCTGGAATCTGATCACCCTGCCGACGCTCAACGACGACATATCGGACGTGAGCGCGGCCATGGGGCTGATGGTCTTCCAGGAAGGCGTGTTCGCCAGCCGCGCCGGCTCCGGCATCGGCTACGCCAAGGTCGGACTCTCGCAACTTGTGTCCGAGGCCGCCATCGACTACGTCGGCGCTCGCGGCGGGGAGGTGCGGCTGGGAACCGGGATCAGGTCAATCCGCCTCCGGAACGGGCGGGTGCGCGGGGTGGAGACTTCGGGCGGTCTTCTGCAGGGCGATGCCTACGTGTCCGCCCTGCCGCCCGACGTGCTGCTGCCGCTGCTGCCGGCGGACCTGGCCGCTGACGAATTCTTCGGACGCTTCGATCGCATCGACCACGCCCCGATCGTGGCCCTGCACGTCTGGTACGACCGCCCGGTGATGGATGACGCGCTGGCCTGCTTTAGCGACAGCAGCCTGCAGTGGGTGTTCAACCGGACCCGCATGCAGGGCGAATCCGACCGCGACGGCCAGTACATCTGCGTCTCGATCAGCGGCGCCTGGGAATACGCGCGGACGCCGCGGTCGCGGATCGAGGCCGAACTGCTGGCCGAACTGGCCAATGCCCTGCCGCGCGCCCGCGCCGCAAAAGTCCGCCGCGCCCTGGTGATCAAGCACCCCCGCGCCACCTTCCGCTGCCTGCCCGGAGTCAATCGCCTGCGGCCCCAGGCCGGGTCTCCGGTGCCGAACCTGCTCCTGGCCGGTGAGTGGGTCCAGACCGGATGGCCCGGGACCATGGAGGGTGCGGTGCGGAGCGGCCAGGCCGCGGCCCGGAGGCTGCTGCGGGAACCCGCCTGATCTCCGCCGGCGCCGGGCCCGGAATGGGTTGATCGGACTCGCGGCCGGCGTTTGGGCGATCGTGAATGGACGCACGGCGGCGGACCCGTTTGCGGAACAGCCCTGACAATCACGTGTGGGCGTCGAAACGCCCCTGCCGCGCACGGTTGCGATGCTGTGTAATTCTGGGTGGGCCGGGCAGGATTCGAACCTGCGTAGCCATTCAAGGCGCCAGATTTACAGTCTGGTGGTATTAGCCGCTCACCCACCGACCCGGAGGGTGCCGTCAACAACGGCAGGGGAGTCTAACAGTTAGAGCTAAGAATTACCGGCCGCGCGGGACCGATTCGCGGTGACCGAAATCTCCGCCTGGGGGTCCGAATCGCTGGCCGGCCTGCACTGGGGCCCGGCCGTCCTAGCGGTGGCCGCGGCGCTGCTCTGGACCCGCTTGTTTCGACCTCCCCGCCTGGACCGGTGGGGGTTCTGGCTCGCGATCGGCGCCGGCGTGGTGGTCGCCTGGCTCTACTCGGCCTGGATCGAACCCAACGTGGGCGATGCGGTTACCGACCTGCTGCTGGGGCTGGGGCTGGGGTCGCAATTGGATCCGCACCCGCAGCGGTTGATCGCAATCCTGATCGAGCAGGTGCTGGCGCTCGCCGCGCTCGCAACCGTGTACGTCCTGGGGCAGGTCAGAACGCAGCCGGAACCAACCCTGGCGGCCGGCCAGGGCCTGGGAATCGGAATCGGCGCCTACGTTCTGCAGCTGCGGCTGCCGGAGGACTTCGCCGGCGGGCTGAGCGGGGAATTGCTGTTGCCGGCGCTGGTCGGGGTCCTGCTGGTCGGACTGCACGTCGGCGCCGGAATGCTTCTTTCGCTGGCCCGCCTGAACGGGGCTTATGTGTACCGCGCCCTCCAGGCCGGCGCTTTCCTGTTTCTGGCCCGCATTCTGGGGGACTTCTCCGATCCGGCCTGGGAAGCCGGCGGCCTGGCCGTATTGGCCCTACTGGCCCTTTCGATGGCCTCCGGTTCCCGCCCGCGCGGACGGTCCGGGTGGTAGCGGAGCGCTGCGCGACTCGAAACATTCACCGGAAGGAATCCGGATCGCCGCGGGTTCGCAAACGTTCGCGCGGCGCCGGCGCCATCCGCGGATTGGAATGGTCGACCGGCGCATTCGGCGGCCCGATCCTCGCTCGGGGCGGGGCGACGCCGGCCGCAAGGGCTCAATGGACCTGGCGCTGGTCCGCCCCTCGGACGCCGAATCTTGGGCTGGGCGAAGTTAAGGCCGGGCGTGCAAAATTGGCCCCGGCACTGTCGGATACTTCCTTAAGTAACCGGGCATCATAATGACAAATAGCGGGAATATAGTTGTGCGAACTCGCAATTGCCGGAGACATTTGCGCAACGCGAGCGGAGGTGCGGACGGGTGAGAGTTCTGCTGAGCGTCCCGCGGGGATTCTGCGCGGGGGTTGTCAGGGCCATAGAGATAGTCGAGTTGGCGCTGAAAAAATATCCCCATCCGGTTTATGTAAAGCACCAGATCGTGCACAACCCGTTCGTGGTCCGCTCGCTCGAGGACAAGGGCGCCCGAACCGTCGAATCGGTTTCGGAAATCCCCGAGGGGGCCACGGTCGTTTTCTCGGCCCACGGTTCCCCGCCGGAGGACTACCGGGAAGCCCAGGAGCGCGGCCTCCACGTAATCGACGCCACCTGCCCGCTGGTCACGAAGGTGCACAGCGAGGCCAAGCGGTTCGCCAAGAACGGCCGCAACGTGGTCCTGATCGGCCACCGCGGCCACCAGGAAGTCAAGGGCACGATGGGCCAGGCCGACATGCACCTGGTCGACGACCGCGAAGAGGACAACATGCCGGGCTGGGACCGGGACGAGCCGGTGGCGGTGATCACCCAGACGACCCTGTCGGTGAGCGACACGCGCGCGGCGGTGGCCAAGATCGAGGAGTCATTCGACGATGTCGTGGTCCGCAACGACCTCTGCTACGCCACCACCAACCGCCAATTCGCAGTCAGTGAACTGGCGGCCAAAGTGGACGTGGTCCTGGTGGTCGGCGCCCACAACAGCTCGAATTGCAACCGGCTGCGCGAAGTGGCCGAAGCCGACGGCGTTCCCGCCTACCTGATCAACGGGCCCGAGGAGCTGGATCCGGAGTCGATCGCGGGCGCCGAAAGCGTGGGCATAACCTCGGGCGCCTCGACCCCGGAAGAGTTGATACTCAACGTCATAAGCGCGTTGGGGCCGACCGAGGTTACTTCGCTCGACGGGGTCGAAGAGGACGTGAACTTCCTGCTTCCGCACGAACTCAGGACCTAGTTTCCGTACTTGGCCTGATGCCAGCAAATCCAGCCATAGGACAAGACTGATAGACCGCCAATACCTGGACCGGATTGAAGAGCCCGGCGATCTCAAGCGCCTGAGCCAGGAGGAAATGGTTCAGGTCGCCCAGGAGGTCCGCGACACGATCATCTCGGTCATCACCGAGCGCGGCGGGCACCTGGCCTCCAACCTGGGCGTGGTCGAACTCACGCTGGCCCTGCACCGTGTTTTCGACAGCCCGACCGATCGGCTGGTCTGGGACACCACCAACCAGATGTACGCGCACAAGCTGGTGACCGGCCGGCGCGACGAGTTCCAGGACATCCGCCTCGAGGGCGGGCTGTCCGGATTCGGAGAACCGAGCGAGAGTCCGCACGACGCCATGGCCGCCGGGCACGCCGGGACCGGTCTGTCGATAGCGCTGGGCATCGCCGAGGGCGCCGCCAACCGCAAGCAGGAATCATGGACGATCGCCGTCGTCGGAGACGGGGCGATGACTTCGGGTTCGAGCTTCGAGGCGCTGAACAACATCGTGCACCTGAACCCCGAGCGGTTCATCGTGGTTCTCAACGACAACGGGATGTCGATTTCGGAGAACATCGGGTTCCTCACCAACTGGCGCAAGCGCCTGATCACCCATCCGGAATACCAGGGGATATTGGACCGGATGAAGGCCATCTCCAGGCGCGTGCCCACCGGCGACCTGATCTACAGCCTGGTCAAGCGGTTCAACACCGCCCTGGCCGGATTCATAGTTCCGACGATGTTCTGGACCGAGATGGGTTTCGAGTATCTCGGACCGATCGACGGGCACGATTTCGGCCAGCTCGAGCAGACCCTGCGACAGGCCAGGGTCCCGGACCGACCGGTGATCATCCACGTAGTGACCCACAAGGGCCACGGCTACGAACCCGCCGAAGACGACCCGGTGCGGTTCCATCAGCCGAGTTCGCCGCTGGACGGCGGATCCGGGGCGCCAACATACTCGGCCGTGTTCGCCGAGACCCTCGCCCGCATCATGCGCGAGGACTCGTCGGTGGCGGCGATCTCGGCGGCCATGCTCGAGGGAACCGGGCTGGTCGGGGTCCGGCGGGAGTTCCCCGACCGGGTCTTCGACGTCGGGATCGCCGAGCAGCACGCGGTCAGCATGGCGGCGGGCATGGCCTCGGCCGGCATCACGCCCTTCGTTTCGATCTACTCGACCTTCCTGCAGCGCTCGTTCGACCAGATAGTCCACGACGTCTGCCTGCAGAACCTGCCGGTCACCCTGATCGCGGACCGGGCGGGGATAGTCGGCGAGGACGGCAAGACCCACCACGGCGCGTTCGACATTTCGTACATCCGCTGTCTCCCCAACATCGTCCTGGCCGCGCCGAAGGATGAGAACGAGCTACAGCACCTCGTATACACGGCCTACAAGCACGCCGGTCCATTCGCGATTCGGATCGCGCGCGGCGAGTCGGTCGGGGTGCCGATGGACTCGGGCCTGAAAGAGCTGCCGATCGGCAAGGGGGCCATGATCAGGGAGGGCAGCGACGTCGTCATCTTCGGTCTGGGCAAATCGCTTTCGGCCGCCTGCGAAGCCGCCGAAATCCTCGAGGCGCGCGGAATCTCGTGCGGCGTTGCCAACCCGATATTCGTCAAGCCGCTCGACCTCGACCTGATCCTGGACGCGGCGCGAACGACCGGGCGGATCGTCACCGTGGAAGAGAACGTGCTGGCCGGCGGATTCGGGTCGGCGGTCGTCGAAGCCCTGGCCGAGGCTGGAATGACCGAAACGCTCGTCCACCGCATCGGCATGCCCGACTCGTTCATCGAGCACGGGGCTGCGGCCGACCAGCGGCGACGGCTGCAGGTGGACGCCGAGGGAATCGCCGACCAGGTTTCTAGCGCTTTGTTTCCTGAACCTGTCCACTGAGCCGGCCCGGTAGCGCGCCTTCCGAACGGTCATTCCCCTAGGATCTGCGAAGCCATGCCGAAGTTCAGGCGTACTGCCGTAGACGACTCGGCGCGGCGCATGCGTCCATTTGACCCACCGGGGCAGAATGCCTGACAAGATCGAATCGATAGATCCGGCGGTCCAGCGTGAGCAGATCGCCTCGCTCATCGAACGCGGAATTCTCTTGCCGCCCAAGAGCGAAATCGGATTGAAGCGTTCACCTCCGAGCAATTAACTCTGATGCCGCCAGATGGACAACTGGTCGATCCCGTCGTCGCCGAACGTGAGGAAGGGGCCTGAAGTACTGGGGCGTTCCCACCCTCGTCGCTCGTTTAGCCTTCTGCAGGGCCTTACCAGCAATCCTCCGGCGCAACCCGTTTTTGGCAATCCAGCGCCGCTAACCGCTTCAACAGATTCCGCCGCCTCCTAAAGCCCGTGCAACGCAATTTCAAGTTGGCTGGAGCCGCTATTCCATAGCCCGAAACTGTGCGGGGCGCGGAACGGTAGTGAACCGGGCATCCAATTTGAATTCGAGGTTGCTTCCGACTCTGGTTGAAGCTGACGAGCCGCATATGGCTGTGCCGCGCAAAAACGAAGGTGCGCGGGCCCAGGAATCCCGTCCTGGCGCGCGTTTCACGCGGCCGCGGAGATCGCAATCAGCCGGATAAAGCTCTCCGCTTCCAGCGAGGCGCCCCCGACCAGCGCCCCGTCCACGTCCGGTTCGGCGGCTATTTCCGCCCAGTTCGTGGGATTCACGCTTCCTCCGTAGAGGACCCGGAGAAGGTCGGCCGCGTCACCGTATCCGTCGCGTAACCACTCGCGGACCGCGCGACACGCTTCGCCGGCCTGCTGCGGGGTAGCGTTACGACCGGTCCCGATCGCCCAAACGGGTTCGTAGGCGATCGTGATACGGGAAATCTGCTCCCCGCCGACCGACTCGAGGCCGGCCGCCAGCTGAGTGGATATGACCTCCAGAGTGGCTCCGGATTCGCGTTCGTCCAGGGTCTCGCCAATGCAAAGGACGATTTCCAGGCTCGACTCAAGCGCGGCTGCAATCTTTTTTCCGATCAGGGCCGACGATTCCCCGTAGAGATGGCGCCGCTCGGAATGACCGAGCAGCACCAGGGGGCAGATTTCGGCCAGCATCGCGCAGGAGATTTCGCCGGTGAACGCCCCGCTCTTACTCTCGTGCGCGTTCTGGGCGCCGACCCGTAGCCTGCCCGCCGCGGCCCCGACGGCGGCGGCGAGCGAGACGAAGGGGACGAACAGGGCCACGTTGACCCCGGGGTGGGAGCCCGCCGCCGCGCCGATCTCGGCGGTCAGCCCGGCGGCCGCGGCCGGTCCGTGATGCATCTTCCAGTTGCCGGCCATAAGTGGGGTGCGCATAGACGTTGCTCGCGGTCAGGTCAAGACTGGGGAAACTAGCTCGCTGGCGGCGCGGTCCGCCGGCGCCGTGCGGTGGCGGTCCCGAACCTGCTGGATGAATTTTGCCAGCCAGGCGCCGGTGTGCGAGTCCTCGCAGCCGGCCACCGCGAGCGGCGGGCCGCTGGCGACCAGCTCGCCGCCGCCGGCCCCGCCCTCGGGCCCCAGGTCGATCACCCAGTCGGCGCGCGCGATCACCGACAGGTCGTGTTCGATCGCAACGACCGTGTTGCCGTCGGACACCAGCCGGTCGATGACGGTCAGGAGTTCGCGGACGTCGGCCGGGTGCAGGCCCACGGTGGGTTCGTCGAATATGTAGATCGTGCGGCCGGTGGCGGGCCGGGCCAGTTCGGCCGCCAGCTTCACGCGCTGGGCCTCGCCGCCCGAAAGGGTGCGCGCCGACTGGCCCAGGCGCACGTAGGAGAGCCCCACGTCGGCCAGCGCGTCGAGCGGACGCCTCGCGCCGGGGACGTTGGCGAAGTGGGCGCGCGCCTCCTCGACCGTCATGGCCAGGACGTCGGCGATCGAGGCGCCGCGGTAGAGCACGCGCAGGGTCTGCTGGTTGAAGCGCCGCCCGGAGCAGACCTCGCACTCCATCTCCACGTCGGCCAGGAACTGCATCTCCACCCGCACCTGGCCCTCGCCGCGGCAGGCCGGGCAGCGCCCGGCGCCCTCGTTGAACGAGAAACGGCGCGCCGCGAACCCCAGCGCGCGCGATTCGGGCAGGCGCGCGAACAGCTGCCGGATCGCGTCGAACGCGCCCACGTAGGTGGCCGGGGTTGAGCGCGCGCTGCGCCCGATCGGGCTCTGGTCGACCACTATGGCCTTGTCGAACTGCTCGGAACCCTCGATGCCGGCGTGGGCGCCGGGCAGGGCGTTGGAACGGTGCAGCCGGCGGCGCAGCGCGCGCGCCAGGATGCCGTTGACCAGCGAGCTCTTGCCCGATCCGGAGACCCCGGTGACCGCACAGAAGCAGCCGACCGGGAATTCCACGTCCAGGTCGCGCAGGTTGTTGTGGGCCGCGCCCAGCACCCGCAGCTGTCCGCGCGCGGGGCGCGGCAGCATCCGCACCTTGGTCGGGCCGAGCAGGCCGGAGAGGGCCTTCCCGGTGGCCGTGCCGGCGTCGATCAGGTCGGCGGTCGACCCGCTGGCGACCACCTCGCCGCCGTGTTCGCCGGCACCGGGCCCGATGTCGATAACGTGGTCGGCGGCCCGAATCGTCTGCTCGTCGTGCTCGATCACTATCACCGTGTTGCCGATGTCGCGCAGCCGGTAGAGCGACCGCAACAGGCGCTCGATGTCGCGCGCGTGCAGGCCGATGGTCGGTTCGTCCAGGACGTAGATGGCGCCGACCAGACGGGTCCCGATCTGCGTGGCCAGCCGGATCCGCTGCGCCTCCCCGCCGGAAAGGGTTGCGGTGCGCCGGTCCAGGGCCAGGTAACCGAGGCCGACCTCAAGCAGGAAGTTGAGCCGGTTGGCGATCTCGCGCAGGGCCGGGGCGGCGATCTCGCGTTCGTTGGAGCTGAGCCCGAACGCGTCCGGGTCGGCGCTGACGGCGGCGAAGTGCCCGGTGGCGTCGGCGATGTCCAGGCGCAGGACCTGCGGCAGGGTGAGGCCGGCGAACTGGACCGCCGCCAGGGCCGGCTGCAGACGGTCGCCGCCGCAGCGGTTGCATTCCCGGGTCCGCATGAAACGCTCCAGCTTGCGCTGCCGCTCCGGGTTCTGCGATCGTTCGTGCCAGCGCGCGAACAGCGGGATGAAACCGTCCCACGTGCGCTTGGAGACCGACTCGCTCGCGCCGGTCTCGTTGCTGGAGGTCCAGCGGCTCTCGATCAGTTCCTCGCCGGCGCCGTAGAGGAGCAGCCGGCGGTGTTCTGCGGGCAGGTCGCGCCAGGGGCGGTAGAGGTCGATCCCAAAGTGGGTGGAAAGCGATTTGGCCCAGCGTCCCCACCAGTGCTCCATGGGGTCCGACTCGATCAGCGCGACCGCCCCGGCGGCGTAGGAGATGCTCGGATCCGGGACGGCCAGGTCGGGGTCGATCTGCAGCAGCGTGCCGAGTCCGTCGCAGGCCGGGCAGGCGCCCAGGTAGGAGTTGAACGAGAAATGGCGCGGGGTCAGGTCCGCGCCGATCCCGGCCCCGCACTGCGGGCAGACGGCCGAGGTGGTGTAGGCCCGCTCGGCCGTATCCCCGTCGGGGGTGGTCAGCTGGGCGCTGAGCCGGCCGGCGCCGCGGGCCAGGGTCAGCTCGACCGAGTCGCCGAGCCGGTCGCGGCGGTCGGGCCGCACCACCAGCCGGTCGATCACGACTTCAAGGCTGGCGCCGTCGGCGGCCGGCAGGTCGTCAGGGAGCGCGGCCAGATCGAGCGGGTCGCCGTTGAGGCGGGCCCGGACGAACCCTTCCCGCAGAAGAGAGCGCAGCTGCTCGCCAAGGTCCTGCGCCGGGTCCGGGTCGACCGGCGCGGCCAGCACCAGGCGGGTCCCGGCCGGGGCCCCGGCCAGATCGTCGGCCACCTGGGTCGAGGTCATACCCGAGATGTCGCCGTGGCCGTTGGGGCAGAACGGGCGCCCGGCGCGGGCGTACAGCACGCGCAGGTAGTCGAAGATCTCGGTCGAGGTGGCAACCAGCGAACGCGGCGTGCGCGAGGCGTTTTCCTGCGAGATCGCAATCGCCGGCGCCAGGCCGCTGATCGATTCGACCTGGGCATCGTCGGGGCGGCCCAGGAACTGGCGCGCGTAGGCCGAGAGGCATTCGACGAATCGGCGCTGGCCCTCGGCGAACACGGTGTCCATCGCCAGCGTCGACTTGCCCGACCCCGAGACCCCGGTGATCACGGTCAGGCGGTCCTTGGGGATTTCCACGTCGATCGAGCGCAGGTTGTGCTTGCGGGCGCCGGCGATGGACAGCGTGCGCTCCGGTCCGCGGCGCCGGCGCCGGCGCCGGCGCGTCCGGGGCCGGTCGCGGTCCGGGTCCAGGATCCCGGCCAGCAGCCTGCCGGTGTGCGACTTGGCGCTTTTGGCGCATTCCTCGGGGCTGCCGGAAAACATCAGCCGGCCGCCGGCGGCGCCGCCCTCGGGCCCCAGGTCGATCACCCGGTCGGCGCACTTGATCACGTCCGGGTTGTGCTCGACCACCAGCACCGTGTTGCCGTTGTCGACCAGCCGGTCCAGGACCGCCAGCAGGTTCCTCACGTCGGCAAAGTGCAGGCCGGTGGTGGGCTCGTCCAGGATGTAGAAAGTGCGCCCGGTGGCCGGCCGGGCCAGTTCGCTGGAGAGCTTTATGCGCTGGGCCTCGCCGCCGGAGAGCGTGGTCGCCGGCTGGCCCAGCTGCAGGTAGCCCAGACCGACGTCGACCAGGGTCTGCAGGATGCGCGCCACCGCCGGCAGGTTGGCGAAGAACTCCAGCGCGTCGTCGATCCGCATCGCCAGGACGTCGGCGATGCTCTGGCCCTTGTAGCGGACTTTCAATGTCTCGCGGTTGAAGCGCCGTCCCTCGCAGACCTCGCAGACGACCTCGACGTCGCCCATGAACTGCATCTCGACCTGGCGCGAGCCGCGGCCCTTGCAGGCCTCGCAGCGCCCGCCGCTGACGTTGAAGGAGAACCGGCCCGGCGCAAATCCCCGCGCCCGCGCCTCGGGGAGCTGCGAGTAGAGGCGCCGGATGTGGGTGAACACCCCGGTGTAGGTAGCAGGGTTGGAACGCGGGTTGCGGCCGATCGGGGCCTGGTCGATCTCGATCACCTTGTCGACCGCCTCCGCACCCTCTAGGCCGCGGTGCGGACCGGGGGCGGCCAGGGCCCCGTGCAGGCGCTGGGCCAGCGCCCGACGCAATACGTCGTCGACCAGCGACGACTTGCCCGATCCCGAGACCCCGGTGACCGCGATCAGGGTGCCGAGCGGGAATTCCACGTCCAGGTCGGCCAGATTGTTGGCGGCCGCGCCCAGAACCTTGAGGCGCTCGCCGCTGCCGGCGCGACGGCGCCGGGGAGTGGGAATCTGCTCCTGGCCGCGCAGGAACGCCCCGGTCAGCGAATCCGGTGCGGCCTGGACCTCAGCGGGCGGGCCGCTAACCACGATCTCCCCGCCGTCGTCGCCGGCTCCCGGCCCGAAGTCGACGACATAGTCGGCGGCGCGGATGGTGGCTTCGTCATGCTCGACCACCACGACCGTGTTGCCGCGCTCGCGCAGCGCGCCGAGCGTCTGCAGCAGGCCCAGATTGTCCTTCTGGTGCAGGCCGATCGAGGGTTCGTCGAGAACGTAGAGCACGCCCTCCAGGCGCGACCCGATCTGGGCCGCCAGGCGGATGCGCTGGGCCTCGCCGCCGGACAGCGACGGGGCGCGCCGGTCCAGGTTCAGGTAACCGAGACCGACCTTGACCAGGAACTCCAGCCGGGTCCCGATCTCGCGCATGATCGGGGCCGCGATCTGGTCCTGGCGGGCGCTGAACGCCAGGGCGGCCAGCTCCTCCCTGGCTTCGGCCACGGTCAGGGCCAGGGTCTGGGCGATGTTGCGCCCGCCCAGGCGCACCGCCAGCGCCTCGGGCCTAAGGCGCGCTCCCTGGCAGGAGCGGCAGGTCTGGTCGCTCATGTAGGGCAGCGCCCAGCTGGCGATGTCGTTGCCGCGCCGGCAACGGTTGCGCAGAATGGGCAGGACCCCGCGCCAGGTGCGCTCGCGGACCGCCACCCGGCGCCAGCGCCCGTCGCTGGTGGCGCGGTTGATGCGCTCGGTGTACTTGCGCCGCCCGGCGCCGCCCAGGATCAGGTCGCGGACCGGTTGCGGGAGCTGGTTCCAGGGTGTGTCGACCGAGAAGCCGAACGCCTCGCCGAGCGATTCCCAGCCCAACATGTCCATTCGCAGGTACAGCGTCCAGCCGCTGCGGTTGGTCAGCGCCAGGGCGCCGTCGGCGATCGAGCGCTCGGGGTGGGCGATCAGCTTCTGCGGGTCGAAGTCGAATGTCGTCCCCAGTCCGTGGCAGTCCGGGCAGGAACCGCGCCGGCTGTTGAACGAGAACAGCGCCGGTTCGGGCGGTTCGACCCCGGCGCCGCAGCTCGGGCAGCCGTGGCCGGAGCTGTACATCACCGGCTCGTCCCCCCAGTCGACCAGCAGCAGCCCGTCGGCCAGTTCGAGCGCGGTCTCGACCGCCCCGGTGATGCGGTCCAGGCCGACGGTCCCGATCGTGATTCGGTCGACGATCACGTCGATGTCGTGCCAGTGCGTGCGCGAGAGGTGCGGGGTCGGGTCAAGGCGCATGGTCTCGCCGTCGATCCGCGCCCGGACGAAGCCGCGGGCGCGCAGTCGCTCCATCAACTCGCGATGCTCGCCGCGCCGGTGCCTTACCACCGGCGCCAGGAGCAGCGCCCGGCTCTTGTCGGGCAGGGCGGCCACGCGCTCGGCGATCTGCTGGGCGCTCAGGGCCTCGATCGACGAACCGCAGGCGTGGCAGTAGAGTTCGCCCACGCGGGCGTAGAGGAGCCGCAGGAAGTCGGAGATTTCGGTGATCGTTCCCACGGTCGAGCGGGGGTTGCGGCCGGCGGTCTTCTGGTCGATCGCGGCCGCCGGGGCCAGCCCTTCGATGTGCTCGACCTGCGGGCGTTCCAGCTGGCCCAGGAACTGGCGCGCATAGCTGGACAGCGATTCGACGTAGCGGCGCTGGCCCTCCTTGAAGATCGTGTCGAAGGCCAGCGAGGACTTGCCGGATCCACTGACCCCGGTAAACACCGTCAGCGACTCGTGCGGTACGTCCAGGTCCACCGTCTTGAGGTTGTGCTCGCTCGCGCCGCGAACCGAAATTGATTGAATTGGCAGGCCGCAGGACTCCGGTCAGACGGCGCTTCGTGAGGCGCCGCCAAGCTATGCAAATCGCGGATTCGTTGCCTTCAAGGCAAGACTTCAATTATGGGATTTGCGTAGCGCGGCGCGCCGATCCGAACAAGGGCGCGACCGCCGCAAACGGTCGCGCGGGGCGAGATTTGAGCCTGCCTGCCTGGATTGATCCTTTGGGCGGGATTCGCGCACCGACCTGGCGCGCATAGCGGCCCCGGGGTCCCTCGGTGCCGATGCGCGGCCCTGCCGACCGGGGCAGTTGCCCGGGTTCACTCCGGTAACACGTTCGGGTCGCCTCGCGGGAACCAAGGCCGGGTAGTTGCCGATTCCGGTTGTCTCTTGGCGGCGACCCGTCATGTGGGCCGGCTCCACTGACGGAATAAAGTAGTAGCAATTGCTTTCCGTCCACCCAATCCATGGTGTCGGCACCTGATGAACACCGCGGCCGCGAGTCTGCACGTCCCGTCCGCTTACGTCGAGGGCTGGCGCAAGGCGCGCGTCCTGGATCCCGGGCTGGCGGACGCCTACGTCCGGCACACGATGGTTACCGATCCCCTTGCCGACGCCGCGATGGATTCCCTGGCCGGATTCGAACCGGCGCAGGTTGAAGCATTTATCCGGGCGGGGATGGACGGCGACGAGAAGACCATGCGCGCCGCCCCCGAAGCGTTCCGCACGTTCTTCGGCTCCCT
>CAXXYJ010000036.1:0-131208 GCA_963664795.2 Chloroflexota bacterium
ATCGACCTGGGGCAGGGCCGCGAACTGGACGGGGTGCCCGAACGCGCGCTGGCCAACGGCGCGATCGAGGCCCACGTCGAGGACGCGCGGGCGCTGTTCGTGGAGCGCTTCGTCTTCCCTTCGCTGCAGGCCGGCGCCAAGTACGAGGACGCCTATTACCTGGCTACCGCGCTGGGGCGGCCTTTGATCGCCTGGCTGCTGGTAGAAACCGCCCGCAAGGCCGGCGCGGTCGCGGTCGCGCACGGCTCCACCGGCAAGGGCAACGACCAGGTCCGGTTCGACGTTTCCATCACCACGCTCGATCCGAACCTACGCATCATCGCCCCGATCCGGGAATGGAGCATGAACCGCGACCAGGAGATCGAATACGCCACCGCGCGCGGCCTCGACATCCCGGTGACGGTCGAGAGTCCCTACTCGACCGACGAAAACCTCTGGGGCCGCAGCGTCGAATCGGGCGTGCTCGAGGACGCCTGGCACGAACCGCCGAGCGACGTTTGGCTCTGGACGACCGACCCGTCCGATGCCCCGGACCAGCCCCGGGACCTTGAGATCGGGTTCGAGGCCGGCATCCCGGTCTCGCTCGACGGCGAGGAGATGGAAGGGGTGCAGCTGATCACGCGCCTGCACGAGATCGGCGGCAGGCACGGGATCGGTCGCGCCGACCACATCGAGAACCGCCTGATTGGAATCAAGTCTCGCGAGATCTACGAGATGCCGGCGGCCGAAATCCTGCACCGGGCCCACTACGCGCTGGAGACGATGACCCTGACCCGCGACCAGATGCGCTTTAAGGCGCAAGTCTCGGCCGAATACGCGCGCATGGTCTACGACGGGCTCTGGTTCTCCGGCCTGCACCGCGACCTGGCCGCCTTCCTGGGCTCGAACCAGGAGAAGGTGACCGGATCGGTGCGGATCAGGCTGCACAAGGGCCACGCCACGGTGACCGGACGCAGCTCCGAGGACGCCCTCTACCGGCCCGAGCTGGCCACCTACGGCGCCGACGACAGCTTCGACCACAACGCCGCGGTCGGCTTCATAAAGCTGCACGGCCTGAGCCAGCAGACCCAGGCCCAGCTGCAGCTCGGCGCCGGCGGCGAAAAGCTCCTCCCGCCCGGCGGCAACTGAAGGCCGCAGGCCGACCGCATCGCGGCCCGGCAGGGCCGAAAATCTATGCGACACGTGGTGCCGGAGGGTTTCACCGCCGGCAGTTGCCGCTTTCCTGGAGCGGCGGAGGGCGAACCTGGCTTGAGTCTCTGGGCTGGAAGATTTGGCGCCGGCGGAGGCAGCGCCGCGATGGCGTTCACCTCCTCGCTCGGCCGCGACGTGCGCTTCTGGCGCGAGGAGCTCGCGGTCGCGGTGGCGCACGTCGAAATGCTCGGCCGCTGCGGGATCGTGGACCCGGAGGAATCCAAATCGATCGTTGCCGGCCTGCGCCGGATCGCGGCCGACTTCTCCGCCAACGGGGTCCCGGTCGACGGCGGCGACGAGGACATCCACTCGCTGGTCGAGCGGCTGCTGACTGAAGCGGTCGGCCCCAGCGCCGGTCACCTGCGGACGGCCCGCTCGCGCAACGATCAGGTGGCCACGGCATTCAAGCTCTACGTCCGGCGGGCCACCGCCGACGTGTGGTCGGCCGCGCTCGACCTTTTCGAGGCGCTGGTGGGCCGGGCCGCCGAGCAGGGCGACACGCTGGCGCCCGGGATGACCCACCTGCAGGTCGGCCAGCCGATCCTTTTGGCCCATCACCTGCTCGCCCACGCCGAGGCGCTGCGGCGCATCTGCCGGCGCTGCGCCTTCGGGCTGGACGCGGCCGGAGAACTGCCGCTCGGGGCCGGCGCGATGGCCGGCACGTCGTATCCGATCGACCCCGAATACGTGGCCAAACGGCTCGGCTTTGAACGCTCCTGCAGCAACAGCGTCGACGCGGTCGCCAACCGGGACTTCGTGGTCGAATTCCTCCAGCTGAGCAGCCTGGCGGCGGTGAACCTCTCGCGCCTGGCCGAAGAGGTCGTTATCTGGGCCTCGCAACCGTTCTCGGCGGTCGTGCTCCCCAACGCCTGGGCCACCGGATCCAGCATCATGCCGCAGAAAAAGAACCCCGACGTGGCCGAGCTGGTGCGCGGGCGGGCCGGGACCGCGATCGGCCGGCTGGCCGGGTTCCAGGCCACGCTGAAGTCGCTGCCGCTGGCCTACAACCTGGACCTGCAGGAAGACAAGCAGGCCGTATACGGGGCCGAGGACGAGATCCTCGCCGCCCTGCAGGCGATGACCGGCCTGGTCGCCAACCTTGAATTCCGCCCCGACCGGCTCGCCGAAATCGCCGCGATGGGGGCCTCGGCGGCAACCGATCTGGCCGACTACCTGGTCGCCAGGGGAGTGCCGTTCGACCGCGCCCATGCCGCGGTCGGGGCCCTGGTGGCCGAACTCGAGCAGCAGGGCCGGGACCTTAAGGCGGTCGACCTGAAAACCCTGCGGTCCTTCGACCAGAACTTCGACCGGGCGGCGCTCGAGCGGCTGGACCCGGGCTGGGCGGTGCGGGCGCGGACCTCGCCCGGCGGCACCGCCCCGGTGCAGGTACAGGCGCAGCTGGAATCGGCCCAGGCCTGGGCCGGATCGGAGCGGGGGCGGGTGCAGGCGGCGGCGCCCAGGCTTCCGATCGACTGATCGGGGTGCGGCCTCCGCGGCGGGCGCATCTACTGAAATAAAATTTTTCGCCAGCTGTCGCGGCGTTTCCCGCCCGGTTCCTCGGCTTTCACATTCAAGCCCGTTCAGGCTACTTTCATGATCAGAAGCTTGAGCTTGGGATACCCGCGGATCGGGCCCAAGCGCGAACTAAAGCGCGCCGTCGAGCGCTACTGGCGCGGACGGCTGAGCGCCGACGACCTCCAGGCCAAGGCCGCCGAACTGCGCCGCTACGTCTGGGAAAGCCACCGCGACGCCGGGATCGACCTGATTCCCAGCAACGATTTCACGTTCTACGACCAGGTCCTCGCCACCACCGAAATGGTCGGGGCGGTGCCGGAGCGGTTCAGGCGCCTGGAAGGCCTGAGCGAGCTCGACGTCTTCTTTGCGATGGCGCGCGGCTACCAGGGCCCGCAGGGCGACGTTCACGCCTGCGACCTGACCAAATGGTTCGACACCAACTACCACTACGTGGTGCCGGAACTGGCGCGCGACCAGGAATTTGCGCTGCAATCGGCCAAGCCGCGCTCGGAATTTGCCGAGGCGCTGGCGCTGGGAATAAAGACCACTCCGGTGCTGATCGGTCCGGTCACCTACCTGCTGCTGAGCAAGTCGGTTGACGACTCCAACCCGCTCGGTCTGCTCGACCGGCTCCTGCCGGTCTACGAGGAGCTGCTGGGGCAACTGGCCCGCGATGGGGCCGAACGCGTCCAGCTGCACGAACCGGTCCTGGTTACCGACCTGGACCCGGACGCGGCCGCCGCCTTCCGGTCGGCCTACCCGCGCCTGGCGGCCGCCGGACCGGACATCGTGCTGGCGACCTACTTCGGCGCCCTGAACGAGAACCTCGCCGTCCTCGACGGCCTCCCGCTGGAAACGCTGCACGTGGACCTGGTCCGGGCCCCGGAACAGCTGGAGCCGGCGATCGCGGCCGCCAAGGCCAACGACTGGTCGCTTTCGCTGGGCCTGGTGGACGGACGCAACGTCTGGCGGGCCGACCTGGACCGGGTCCGGGCTACGGCGCGCGCCGCGGCCGCAGAGCTCGGGGACGATAGGGTCCTGATCGCCTCCTCCTGCTCGCTGATGCACTCCCCGGTCGACCTGGACAACGAAACCGACCTGGACGACGAGCTGCGGCAGTGGCTCTCCTTCGCCCGGCAGAAGCTGGGCGAGATCGCCGCGGTCGCCGGTTCGATGAACCAGCAGCCGGGCCACGAAGACGCCTTCGCAAGCGCCCGCGCCGCGCAGCGCTCGCGGTCTAGTTCGGAGCGGATCCACAATGCCGCCGTGGCCGAGCGCCTGGCCGGAATTTCCGCGGAGATGATCCGCCGGCACTCCCCCTACCTGGAGCGGGCCGTTTCGCAGCGCGATCACCTGAACCTGCGCCCGCTGCCGACCACTACGATCGGCTCATTCCCGCAATCGGCCGAAGTCCGCCGCGAGCGGCAGGCGTACCGGCGCGGACGCCAGACGCTGGAGCAGTACGAAGACTTCCTGCGGGCCGAGATAGCCCGCACCATCAAGGCCCAGGAAGACCTGGACATCGACGTGCTGGTGCACGGCGAATTCGAACGCACCGACATGGTCGAGTACTTCGGCGAGCAGCTCGAGGGAATCGCGTTCACCGGCAACGGCTGGGTCCAGAGTTACGGCACCCGCTGCGTGCGGCCGCCGCTGATCTTCGGCGACGTCTGGCGGCCCGAGCCGATGACGACCCGCTGGTCCGAGTACGCCCAATCGCTGACCGAACGGCCGGTGAAGGGAATGCTCACCGCGCCGGTGACGATCCTGATGTGGTCGTTCGTCCGCGACGACCAGCCGCGCGAGCGGACCTGCCAGCAGCTGGCGCTGGCCCTGCGCGACGAGGTCGCCGACCTGGAGGCGGCCGGCATATCGGTCATCCAGCTCGACGAGCCGGCCATCCGCGAGGGTCTGCCGCTGCGCCAGTCCGAGCACGCCGAATACCTGCGCTGGGCGGTCGAATGCTTCCGGCTGGCCTCGTGCGGGGCGGCCGATTCGACCCAGATCCACACCCACATGTGCTACTCGGAGTTCAACAACATCATCGAGGCCATCGCCGCGCTCGACGCCGACGTTATCTCGATCGAGGCGTCGCGCTCGAACATGGAGTTGCTCGAGTCCTTCGTCGAATTCGACTACCCGAACGAGATCGGGCCGGGCGTCTACGATATCCATTCGCCGCGCATCCCGTCGACCGAGGAGATGGAGCGGCGCCTGCAGGCGGCGCTGGAGCACCTGCGGCCCGAGCAGCTCTGGGTCAACCCCGACTGCGGCCTCAAGACCAGGAGCTGGGAAGAGGTCGAACCGGCGTTGCGGAACATGGTGGCCGCGACCGAACGCCTGCGGCAGCTCCAGGCCACTCCGGCTTGATGTAGCCACCGGCGAGCCGCGTCCGCCCACGATGGACGCACCGAATAAATGATGACGACTTCCGCAGTCCCCCGACCGCGCTACTGGCCCGCCCTGGACGGGTTGCGGGCTCTCGCGGTCCTGGCCGTGGTCGTGTTTCACGCCGGGGCGCTCTGGCTGCCGGCCGGATTCCTGGGCGTGGACGTCTTCTTCGTCATTTCGGGATTCCTGATCACCACCCTGCTGCTGCGCGAGAGCGAAAGCAGCGGCGCGATATCGCTCGCAGGGTTCTGGCGGCGGCGCGCGGCGCGGTTGTTGCCGGCCCTGGTGTTGATGCTGGCGGGTGTTGCCGCCTACCTGCTGCTGGCGGCGCCGGACCTGATTCCGCGCTTTGTCCAGGACGTTCGCTTCGCGCTCTTCTTCGTCACCAACTGGGATTTCATCCTGCGCGACGTCCCCTACTTTGCCCAGTGGGAACCCTCGCTCGGCACGCATCTGTGGTCGCTGGCGGTCGAAGAGCAGTTCTACCTTTTGTGGCCGCTGGCGGTCGTTGCCGCGCTGCGCCTCGGCGGCCAACGCGCGGTGGGCCTCCTGGCCGCGTTCCTGGCGTTAGCCTCGGCGCTGCTGATGGGGCTGCTGCACGTCCCGTTCACCGATGTTTCGCGCGTGTACTTCGGCACCGACACGCACGCCTTCGGGCTGGCGGTGGGCTCAGGCCTGGCCGTGCTGGTGCGGGTCCGGCCGCAGGTCGTACCCGGCAACCGGGTGGTTCTGACCATCCTCGGCGCGGCGGCGCTGGCCGGGATCGCGGCCGCCATGGCGCTGCTGCACGAGTGGGACGGATTCCTCTACCGCGGCGGTTACCTGGGAATCGCGATCCTGACCGGCCTGGTGGTCGTGATCGCCACTACCGAGGGCAATCCGCTGGTCGGTTCGCTGAGCTGGCGGCCGCTGCGCTGGATCGGCCGACGCTCGTACGGCATCTACCTCTGGCACTGGCCGCTGTTCCTGCTGCCGGCGCCGGCGGTCCTGGCCGGAATGGAGTTGCCCGAGCCGCTCGGACTCCTGCTGCGCCTGGGGATGCTGGCAGCGCTGGCGGAGTTTTCTTTCCGCCTGTTCGAAATCCCGCTGCGCCGGGAGATCGCTCCATCGCAGGGTCCCCCGCTGCCCCGAACCCGGCGGCTGCTGCGGCCAATCCGTGCCCGCTTCGGTTCCGAGTTCCCGGGCGTAGTCGCGTCCTCGCTGTGCCTGGTTCTCCTGGGCGCCTACGCCGGATTCGCCGCCGCCGGACAGCAGGCGCCGGGCCCGGAAACGGCGGCGCTTACGTCGGAGCAGACAACCTCGTTCGCACCGGTCACGGCCAGCGATTCCGAGTTCGAGGCCGGAGTCGCAATTCCGGCACTTGAGTCGCTCGCAGAACGCGAACCTGCGGTCGAAACTTTCATCGCTCCCCCTGGACCGACGGGGGCGAATGCCGTTCTGGAGCAGTCGGAGTCGCCGCCGAAACGGCCCGCCAGCGGCCCGGTTTCAGCGTTTACCAGCGACGTCGTCTCGATCCAGTACGAACCCGGCACGGCCCAGGCCCGGCCGGTGCCGGAAACTCCGGTCGAATCGCAGCGCGTCCTGGCCATAGGGGACTCGGTAATGTTGGGGGCGGCGAACACGTTGCTGGCGGAGTTGCCGCAGATTCGCATCGAAGCCTTCGAATCGGCCCAGTTTCCGGAGGGGGTCGCCCGGATCCGGGCCGAGGTTGCCAAGCCTCCGGCCGAGCGCTCCGACGTGGTCGTGCTGCACCTGGGGACGAACGGGGTATTCGACCCCGCCCAGATGGGTGAGCTGCGCCGGCTCAGCATCGGGCTGGATCGACTGGTGGTATTGAACGTCCGTGCGCCCCGTTCCTGGGAGTCGTTCGTGAACGAGCAGCTCGCCCCCACCGCGGATTGGAGCAAGGTCAGATTCGTCGACTGGCACAAGATCAGCGCCGATCGACCGGACTGGCTGACGGGCGACCAGGTGCACCTGACCAAGGACGGGCAGAACGCCTACGCGGCCTTGATCGCGGAGGCCATTTCGATCTGACGACGCCGCAAAAGCGGCGACCAACCACCGGGCCGCGCAGACGACCTTGGAAATCGAACCTCGGGTGGGAGCGCCGGTCAGCCACGGGGTTATGGGGACCGTGTCGATCCCCGCACGGTTATGGGCGAATGGAAAATCGTTGCAGACGATGCGGCCCGGTATTTGGCCGCACGCTCAAGCACCGGGGCAGCCTAGACAAGTGACCGCAGCCGACCCTCCCGCCGGCCCAGAAATCCGCGAGGCCGAAGCAGAGATCGCGGAGCTGCGCCGCGAACTGGTCAAGCACGAGCACCGCTACTACGTGCTCGACGACCCCTTAATCGAAGACGCCGAATTCGACCGGTTGATGAACCGGTTGAAAGGCTGGGAAGAGAAATTTCCCGAGCTGATAACCCCCGAATCGCCGACCCAGCGGGTTGGCGGAGCTCCGCGCCCGGGAGTCGAAAAGGCCGACCACTCGTCGGTGATGCTCAGCCTCGACAACGCGTTCGACGACGACGAGCTGGCCGAGTTCGACCGCCGCGTGAGGGAAGGCGCCGGCGAAGAGGTTATCTCCTACGTCGGCGAGCTCAAGCTCGACGGGGTTTCGATGTCGGTGCGCTACGCCGAAGGTCGCCTGGCACTGGCTTTGACCCGTGGCGACGGAGTTTCGGGCGAGGTGATTACACCCAACGCGCGGACTCTGCGCTCGCTGCCGCTGGCGGTCGATCGCCCGGCGCTCACGGAAGCCGGGATCGAAACCGGCTTCGAGGTTCGCGGTGAAGTGGTGATGCCCAAATCCGCCTTTGCGGCGCTCAACAAGAGCCAGGCCGCCGAGGGCGGACACGTATTCGCAAATCCCCGCAACGCCGCCGCCGGCTCGCTCCGAATGCTGGACCCGACGGTAACCGCCGGACGCCGATTGGACTTCTACTGCTACAGCCTGCTGGTTAACGGTCGCCCGTGGGGTGATTCGCACTGGCAGGGCATGGACCTGCTGGCTGCCCTGGGGTTCAAGATCAATCGAAATCGCGAGCTCCTCAAAGGGCTCGACGGACTGCGCGGTTTCCGCGATCGCTGGATGGACCGGCGTGATTTGCTCGAATACGAGATCGACGGCCTGGTCTTCAAGGTCGATTCGACCCGGACCCAGCGGCAGCTGGGCACGACCGCCAAGGCGCCGCGCTGGGCGATTGCCGCCAAGCCGCTGGCGCAGCAGGCCGAAACGGTCATAGAAGAAGTTGACGTCCAGGTCGGCCGGACCGGCGCGGTCACGCCGCGCGCGCACCTGAAACCGGTAAGGATCGGCGGAGTCACGGTGGCGCGCGCGACCCTTCACAACTTCGACGAGATCGATCGCCTCGGACTTCGGATCGGCGACACGGTCCTGGTCGAGCGCTCGGGCGACGTCATCCCGAAGGTGCTTCGGGTCATCAAGCACGGCTCGGTGCGCAGGGAGATTCCGGTTCCCAGCGTGTGCCCCGATTGCCCGAGCGCGCTGGAACGACCCGACGAGGAGGTGGTCTGGCGGTGCCCGAACGCCGGGTGCCCGGGGCGCCTGAAGGAGTCGATCGAGCACTTCAGCCAGCGCGCGGCGATGGACATCGACGGCCTTGGCGCATGGCTGGCCAACGAGGTGGTCGACCGCGGCCTGGTCCGCGACCTATCAGACCTCTACGACCTCAAGTCCGCCCAGGTCGCGGAATTGGACGCCGATTCGTTCCTTTTTTCCAGCTCGCAGGCGGCCCTATTCAGCCAACGGCTGTCCGACGCAAAGGGCCAGGTCGGCGTGGGCAGGGTCCTGCACGCGCTCAAGATCCCTGGAATAGGGGCAAAGTCGGCCGAGCTGATCGGCGGGCGGTTTGCGACATTGGCCGATTTTTGGTCCGCTGGTCCCGGATTCGACTCGATCGCGGATCAGGCATCCAAGCGCCAGCTCGAATCACTGCGGAAGTTCTTCGGCGATCCCCAGGATCGCCGGTTGGCCGAAGACCTGCTTGCGTTCGGACCGCCGTTCGTTGCGAACAAGGACGTGGGGGCGAAACGGATGGACGAAGAGAGTCCCTGGCCTGCAGCCAGGCTCGCCGATTTTTTCGAGCGAGTCACCGCGCCCCTGAACGACCGCGACCTTCCCGGCGGCGTAGGAGGCTTTGGAGGGATCAAAGCCAAACGCCTGGTCGAACTGGGCCGGATCCGAAGGCCGTCCGACATTTACGGGCTTGAGCCAGGCCAGCTCGAGGGAATCCCTCACAAGATCCGATTCGGGGACAAATCGGCCGAACGCGTGGTCGCGGCCCTTGAGAGGTCCAAGCAGGTTCCGCTCCACCGCTTGCTGTACGGACTGGGCATTCGGCACGTCGGCGAACGCGCATCGCAATTGCTGGCCACGCACTTTGGCCACCTGGACGCAATCTGCAAGGCCAGCGTCGAGGAACTTGCCGACGTGGAGGACATCGGCCCGGTCATCGGCGCGGCGGTTCACGGCTATTTCAACGACGCGGCCAACCAGCGCCTGATCGAGCGGCTGCGGGGCTTCGGACTGGAGCTTTCGGCCGAAAAGGTCCAGCTGCAACTGTTCCTGCCCGAAGTGTCCGGCAAATCGTTCGTCCTTACCGGCACCCTGGAACAGATGCCCCGCCGCCGGGCGCGCGAGCTAATCCAGGCCGCCGGCGGCAAGGTCACCAATTCGGTGACCGCCGCAACCGACTACCTCGTCGTCGGCGAAAAACCGGGCAGCAAATTCAAGCGCGCCCAGGAGCTGGGGATTTCAATACTTGAAGAGGACGAGTTGCTGCGTCTCTTGGGCAACTGAAAGCCAGGTACCCGTCCTGGTTTCCGGCGGCCCGGCGCGAAAGCGGTTCCGGACGGCGCGTTCGCAAATTGAAAAACGTCAGTTGAAGCGGTGGTCGATCGAAAAATGAGTCAGCGCCTTGCGGTCGTAGACGTCGAAACAACCGGGTTCTCGCGCAGGGACCGGATCGTCGAAGTGGCGGCGGTGACGCTGGACCCCGAAACCTGGGAAATAGTCGACGAATTCGACACCCTGATCAACCCCGAACGCGATGTCGGCCCGGTAAACGTCCATGGGATTTCCGCATCCATGGTCGAGGCGGCCCCAACATTCGAGGAAATCGCGGCCGCGCTGGCCCGGCGGCTGCACCGCGCGACCCTGATCGCCCACAACCTCCCCTTCGACGCGCGGATGCTCGCGTCAGAGTTTTCCCGGCTGCGCGTGCAATTTGACGCCGGGCTGGGGCTCTGCACCTACAAGGCGACGCGCTACAAGCTCCAGGTCGCATGCGCGCAATTCGGCATTCCAATGTCGCAGCAACACCGCGCTCTCGGCGACGCCCGCGCCACCGCGCAGCTGGCGCGAACCGTCGCCAACGATTTCGAAGGCCGGCGCGCGCCGGCGAAAGTCGGCCACATCGCCAGGTCGCTGAACCCCAGAACGCACCGGCGGGGCGACCGCGACAACCCCACCAGCCAGTTGGTGCGGGTCGTATCGCACGCCTACTACCCAAATTCGGACGAAGCGGTCCTGGCCTACCTTGACGCCCTGGACTGGGTGCTGGACGACTACCGGATTGACCGGGAGGAGCAGACGGCGCTGGACGAGATCGCCTCAGATCTGGGCGTTTCCGACGAAACCCGCCAGGAAGCCCACGACGCCTATCTGACCTCCATAATCGCCGCCGCGGAGCGTGACGGAGTCACGACCGCCGCGGAGGCCGAGATCATAGACCGGGTCGCCGACGTGCTCGGGGTCGAAGAGGTTTTGCGCCCGGAAGTTTCGAGCTTGCCCGCAGTGGACGATCTGCGGGAGGGGATGAGGGTTTGCTTTACCGGCCAGGCCAGCGTTTTCGGCCGGGCGGTGAAGCGGCAACTCCTGGAGGAGTTTTCGGCCTACATCGGGCTGCAGCCGGTGTCCGGGGTCACGAAACGCGGCTGCGACCTGCTCGTCGCCGCCGATCCGTCCAGCGCCTCCGGCAAGACCCGGAATGCCCGCAGATTCAAGATCCCGGTGATGAGCGTCGAGCAATTCCTGGAAAAACTGGAAATCACGACCCTGGTGCTGCACCGCATCGACGAAGGCTGAGCACCGGCCGGCCGGCCGGCGGCCGCGCTACCCGAGTTCGGATTCGGGAACCTGGGCCAGCCGGGCGTAGGCGGCGGCCAGTTTCTTGGTTTCGCCGGTATCGAACCGGACCTTGACGATCTCCTCGCCGCGCGCGATCTGGGACTCCAGCACCACCCCGGTTCCGAAAGTTGGGTGCTGCACCGCCTGGCCGGCTTCGAACTGCGGCTCGGGGTCGGCCGCCGGCGGGGGCTCGAATTGCGGAGTGCGGCGGGGGGCGAACAGGTCCATCCCGACGCCGTGTCCGTAGCTTTCGGTCGCCCGGTACTCGAGTAGGTCGGACGGCAGGTCGATCAGGAAGCGCGAGGGGTCCTGGGACTGCTGCCCCCAGTACCGGCGCGCCCGGGCCGAGTAGGAAAGATAAAGCCGGTTCCTCGCCCGGGTCATTCCCACGTAGGCCAGGCGCCGCTCCTCGTCGATGTCCATGTCCTGGCCGCGCTGGAACGGAATCAACCCGTCCACGAAACCGCAAACGAAGATGCAGTCATACTCCAGGCCCTTGGCCCGGTGCAGGGTCATCAGCTCCACCGGCTCGGCGCCCGTCCCGGCGCCGTCGTCGCCGCCGGCGACCAGGGCCACGTCCTCGAGGAACCGGCCGAGCGCCTCGGTCGGTTCGAGCCCCGCGTAGGCGGACATGCCGTCGAGCAACGAATGCACGTTCTCCAGCCGGTCCTCACCGCGCTCGTCCTCGGTCAGGTAACGCTGGTAGCCGGTGTGCTCGAGCACGGCCATGAGGAGCTCGGGCAAGGCCAGCGTCGCAGCGGCAGAGCGCAGTGATTCGATCACGTCCGACAGGCGCGCCAGCGCGCCGCGTCCGCGGGAGTTCAGACCGGTGGGGGGCAAGTCCGGATCCTGGCTGGCCAGGAGGGCAAGCACCCGGCCCATCGGCAGGCCCAGATCCTCGCGCAAATCCTCCAGTTGCGCCCGCGTTCCCGGGCCGATCCCGCGCGGGGGAGTGTTGATCACCCGTCGCCAGGAAATCAGGTCCTCGTCGCGGTACAGCAAGCGCAGATATGAGATCAGGTCCTTGATCTCGCGCCGCTGGTAGAACTCCGGGGCCCCGCGCACCACGTAATTGATGTTGAATTGCCGCAGTTGGGTCTCCAGTTCGCGCGACTGGGAATTGACCCGGTAGAGGACCGCGATCTGGTGGGCCGGAACGCCTTCGTTGGTTAGCCGGGCGATCTCGCGGGCGATTTCCTCGGCCTCGTCGCCGGTGTCGGACGCCTCGATCACGGTAATCTTTTCGCCGGACGGGCGCTCGGTCCAGAGCTCCTTGTCGTGGCGCCGGTTCATCCCGCCGGAAAGCCCGTTGGCGCAGTCCAGGATGTTGCCCGAGGAACGGTAGTTGCGGGTAAGGCGCACCACCCGCGCGCCCGGGTAGCGGTCCGCGAAGCCGAGGATCAGCTCGACGTTGGCCCCGCGCCAGGTGTAGATGCACTGGTCGTCGTCGCCGACCACCACCAGGTTCCGGTGCGCCTCGGCAAGCATCCCCATCAACGTGTCCTGGGCCCGGTTAACGTCCTGGTATTCGTCCACCATCAGGTGAACGTAGCGGCTCTGGAGGCGCTCGAGGATTTCCGGGTGCTCGGTCAGAAGGCTCACCGGGCGGGAGAGCAGGTCGCCGAAGTCGAGCGCGTTGGAGGCTGTCAGCTCGCGCTCGTAATCGGCCGCGATCTCGCCGAACAGGTCCGGATCGAGGCGGTAGTCGACGGTCGCCGCGTAGTGCTCGAGCGGATCGGCCAGTTCGTCCTTGGCGCGGGCGATGCTGGCGATGATGTGGCGCTCGACATTGCGGCCCAGACCGGCCTTGGCCAGGTCGCGCCGGGCCAGGACGTGCTTTAGGACGCTGCGCTGATCGTCGGCGTCGGCGATCGAAAAGTTCGGATCGATCCCGATCCGGTCCCCGAAGCGGCGCAGCAGGCGGACCCCCAGGCGGTGGAAAGTGGAGATCTGGGCCGCCTGCAGGATCGGCCCGCCCAGCGCCACCGCGCGCTCGCGCATTTCGGAGGCGGCCTTGTTGGTGAAGGTGACCGCCAGGACCCGTTCCGGGTCGATCCCCAGCCCGCCGACCAGGTAGGCGGCGCGGTGGGTGATGACCCGGGTCTTGCCCGATCCGGCCCCGGCCAGGATCATCATCGGCCCGTCGACGTGCCGAACCGCCTCGAGCTGCTCGGGGTTCAGCGATTCATCGTGGTAGCTGGGGTGGTCCATTTACCTGGACGCGTCCAATCGTTCATGCCGGTCGTAATTTCCCCGAACCAAATGCTAGTTGGGCGGGCGCCGTCCGGCTTTCGGCAGGGGCGAAAATCGGGCACTGCCGTATCCGATTTCACGGGTTCCGACGTTGGCCCAGTTGACCGAGTCCCAAGCTCCCGCCCTGATCAGGCCCGCCACCCTGTTCGACGCCGGCGCGATCTCGCGCCTGATCGAGCCGTTCGCGCGCGCCGATCAGATGCTGCCGCGGCCGGTCGCCGACATCATCGAAAACCTGCGCGACTACAAGGTAGCGTTCGACGGGGACGAACTGGTCGGGGTGGCCGCGCTCCACCTGATGCCGCCGGACACGGCCGAGGTGAGGGCGCTGGCGATCGCCGGTTCCTGGCAGGGCCGGGGCCTGGGCCGCGAGCTGGTGGAGCGCTGCCTTAACGAGGCGCGCGCGCTGGGAATCCGCCAGGCCTTCACCCTCACCCTGCAGCCCGGGTTCTTCGAGCGGCTGGGGTTCAGGGTCTCCGAGCGCGACGCGCTGACCCACAAGGTCTGGACGGAGTGCTACAAGTGCCCCAAGTACGACCGTTGTGACGAGATCGCGCTGACGGTCGACCTTTAGCCTCCATGCGGCGCGCGCTCCTCAGTCCCGACCGACCGGTGGTGACCCTGCTGCGGCCGCTGGCGCTCCTGTCGGTGGGAGTGCTGGGGGTGCTGGCGCTGGTTACGACCTCGGCGATCGTCTACTGGTTCTTCTACGTGACCGCGGCGCTGGTCGCCCTTACCTGGTACTGGGTCTCGCGCTCGGTGACCAACCTCCGGATGGACCGGTCCCTGGTCACCAAGGCGGCGTTCGCCGGCGACGACGTGGCCGAGGAATTCCGCCTCACCAACCTGGGCCGCCTGCCGGTCCTGATGGTCGAACTCGAGGACCAGTCGAACTTCCCCGGCTATTCGGCCTCGATCGCCGAGAACCTCGACGCGCGCCAGACCAAGGTCTGGCAGAGCAGCGGCAAGGCGCTGCGGCGCGGGATCTTCACGATGGGGCCGATGGTCGTGCGCACCGGCGACCCCTTCGGGATATTTGCGGCCGAGTTCAACTTCCCGCGCGTGACCTCGTTCGTGGTCTACCCGCGGATCGCCCTGATGCCCGAGCTGACCGTGCCGGCCGGCCACCAGTTCGGCTCCTCGCGCTCGTCCTCGCGCACCCAGCAGATCACCTCCGACGCGGCCGGCATCCGCGATTTCGCGCCCGGCGACCCGATGAAGCGGATCCACTGGCTCTCGACCGCGCGCCGCGGCCAGATTACCGTCAAGGAATTCGACCTGGAGCCGGCCGCCAGCGTCTGGATCGCGCTGGACCTGAACCGCGCCGTCCTGGCCGGCCGCGGGGCCGACACGACCGAGGAGCTGGCGGTGATCGTGGCCACCGCGGTCGCCTACCAGCAGATCCGCGCCGGGCGCGCGGTCGGACTGGCCGCGCGCGGCGACCAGCGGGTCGTGCTGGAACCCCAGAAGGGGCCGCAGCAGCTCTGGCGCATCCTCGAGCACCTGGCGGTCCTGCGCGCCCGCGGCCGCGAGGCGTTTCCGCTGACCCTGGCCGAACTGGGCCAGGGCCTGGCGCCCGGCGTCTCGATCGTGGCCATCTCCTCGGAGGCCGATCCGGAGTGGATCAGCGCCCTGGGCCAGCTCACCCGGCGCCGGATCAACTGCACCGCGGTCCACATCGACGCCCAGAGCTTCGGCGGGCCGGCCACCGAGGCCGACCTGGTCTCCCTGGCGGCACTCTCGGGGATCGGCATCCGGACCCTGCGCGCGGGCCAGGAGTTCGCCAGCATCCGGCCGGACTTCGAGCCCCCGCCCGGGATCCCGGCGACCATGGCGGCCGGAGGCTAGGCGGCCGGTGGCTTCGGTAACCGGCAGCTTCGACCAGGCCGGCCTGCGCCAGCGCGGCATCGACTGGCTGCCGGCCCTTTTGGCGATCGCGGTGGTGCTGGCGCCGGTCTACGCCGTCCACGACGCGCGCTGGGTCGAGAAGACGTTCGTGATGTTCCCGCTGGCGGTCCTGGGACTGGGCCTCGGCGCGGCGGTCTGCCGGACCCGCGTCCCCGGGTCGGTGGTCCTGGCGCTGGGTGTCCTGGTCGGGGTCGCGATCAGTTTCGTGGTCGCGGCCGAGGTGTTCCCCGGACCGGCCGAACTCTGGCCGAGCTTCAGCCAGATGAGCGCCGGCACCTGGGACTGGCTGCGGGACACCGTGGAGGGCGAGGCCGCGGGCCAGCAGCCGCTGCTGGGCGCGATCACGACCAGCATCGGCTTCGGGTCCGAGCTCTGGGTGCGCCTGCTGGACTGGTTCGAGGCGATGGCGAACCTTTCGCCCTCGGCCGACAACGAGGTTTTCGTCTTCTGGATGGCCACCAGCGCCTGGGGCATGGGCTACTTTGCCTCCTGGGGAATCCTGCGCCGCCGCTCGGCCGCCCTGGCGGCCCTGCCGGCCGGGATCACGCTGGCGATCAACACCACCTACCTGGGTCCGGTGCGGATGCCGTTCGTCGTGTTCGTGGTCGCGCTGCTGCTGCTGATGGTCCTGGTGAACATGCGCTCGCTGGCGCGGCGCTGGGAGGCGCGGCGGACCGAATACGCGCCCGAACTGCAGGTGAACATGGCCGCCCTGTCGCTGGTGGCGATCGTCCTGGCGGTCGGGATTTCGGTGGCCCTGCCGCGGGCGACCACCAATCCGCTGGCGACGGCGTTCTGGAACTACCTGGGCGAGGGCTGGAGCGACGTCGAGGCCGCCACGACCCGGCTGTTTTCGGGCGTGTCCAACCCCTCCTCGATCTCGGCGTTCTCGGGCCAGCAGTCGTTCTCGGTCGGCGCCTCGCTGCCCTTCTCGCGCAGCGCCCTGCTGATCGTCCGCTCCACCCAGCCCTACTACTGGCGCGGCTCCACCTACGACCGGTTCCTGGGCGACCGCTGGGAGAACACCGCCAACCAGCTGACGACCCTGGCCCCGGACGAACGCATCAGCGAAGTCGTCGAGTCGGCCGCGCGGGTGGCGGTCCAGGCCAATTTCGAGATATACAACTCCGATTCCTCGATCCTCTACATCCCCGGCGACGCAGTCTCGGTCAACCGCCCCTACCTGGTGCAGAGCCCCGAGCAAGGCGCGCTGACCGAGTTCTCAACGATTCGGGCCACGCGCCGGGTTGGGCAGCGGCTGGCCTACTCGGCCGAGTCGACCATTCCGGCGGCCACGCCCGGCCAGCTGGCCGGGGCGCCCAGCGTCTACCCCGGATGGGTCGACCGCTACCTGCAGATCCCGGACGTGAGCCCGCGCGTGCGCGAACTCGCCAACCGGTTCGGCGCCTCCGGCCAGAACAACTTCGACACCGCCCAGGGCATCGAGTTCTTCCTGCGCCGCTATCCGTTCGCGATCGACCTGCCGCCGCCCTCGCTCGGCGACGATGTCGTCGACCTCTACCTGTTCGAGTACCGCCGCGGCCACGCCGAGTACGCGGCCACCGCGATGGCGGTCCTGGCGCGCCTTAACGGCCTGCCCTCGCGCCTGGCGACCGGCTACGTCACCGGCCTCTTCGACGAGGAGGCCGGCGCCTGGGTGGCCGGGCCCGAAGAGGTGCACACCTGGGCCGAGGTCTACTTCCCCGGCTACGGCTGGGTGCCGTTCGAGCCGTCCGGCTACCGCGCTCCGGTGGCCCGCCTCAGCACCGACGTCGGAGCGGCGAACCCGGTGATCGAGAACCCGTCCGAGATCGACTTCTCCGACCTCCTCGACAGCCTCGAATTCGAGGACTTCGAGGAGCTGGCGCCGGAGGACGAGTTCCTGTTGCAGCGCCTGAGCACGCAGCTGGGCGATGTCCTCCCGATCATGATCGCGGTGGGGGCCAGCGTGGCGGGATTTGTGCTGGTGATTCCGCTGGGGCTCTGGCTGCGGTCGCGGCTGCAGTCTTCGGCCTCGCGAACCGCCTCCATTTACCGCTCCATGCTCGGCCTGGCCGGGCGCGGCGGATATACTTTTTCGGCGGCCAAAACTCCGCTGGAATCTGCCATTCAGGTGGCCGATTTGGTCGAGAACGCGACCCTAGACGGCCCCTGGGAAGACGCCCCCGGACTACGCCCGCCAGAAGTTATCGCCCAGCACTACGCAAGGTCGATCTACGGCCCCGGTCGCCTGAACCCGGCGGACAGGCACCGAGTGGAAACAGCCTGGACAAGGCTGCGGCCGGCGCTGCACAAGCTGGTATTGCGCCGGTGGATTAGAAGAATTGGACGGGGGTCGCCAACTTGACGTTGGGCGAGGTTAGAGACGCTGCGGTAATCCTGCTCGCGGCAGTCGCCGTGCTATCGACGCTGACCGCCTTGATCACGGTCGCCGTCCTTTGGCGTTTCGTCAACATGCTCCGGCGCGAGCTATTGCCGATAGTCGAAAGCCTGGCCGAAACCGCGTCCACGCTCGAATCGGTCGTTAACACCACGGTCGAATCGCGGGCCGGTTCGGCATTGCGGACTATTCTTTCCACCACCGCGCTGCAGCAGCTGCTCGGCATTTTTCTCCGCCGGAGATGAACCGGTAAACACTGATGTTGTATGCGATGTTGGGCGGACTGATCGGGTTCGTCCTGGGCAATGTACTGGCGGCCGTGATGCTGGGCGTGCGACGCGGCCGATCGGTCAGCGAAGTGGGCGAGCGATTGGCGACCTTTAAGTCCAACGCCGAGCAGGCGGCCAACGACGCCGAGGCCGTCATCCGGTCCCGGTTCGCCCGCCGCCAGCGCCGCCCGCGCAAACGCGAATAATGTCCGACGCGGCCAGCGTCGCGCTAATCGTCCTGATCGCCATGCAGCTGGTGCTGCTGGTGGCCCTGTCGGTGGTGGCGGTGGTCGCCTCGGTCTCGATAGTCGAGGCCACCGCGCTCACCCGCCGCAGCCTGCGCCAGCACCGTCGGACGGTGGAGAAAGCCTCGGAGCGGTTCGAGTCGGTCGTCGAGGAGAAGGTCGTGGAACCGGTCGCCCAGTTCGAGCGCGGAGCGGCCTGGGCCGAGCGCCTGACCGCCGACATCGCCCGCGCGCTTTCGCAGCGGTTCGGCCAGGGGCGCTAGAAGGATTGGGGCGCGGGTACGGCAACGGGGTCGAGGTCCGCTACTCGGCCCGGCAGATCGACGCCGCGATCGAGCAGCTGGCCGGTCGGCTATCGGCCGACCTCGCGGGCATGAACCCGGTCGTGGTGGTCCTGCTGAAGGGCTCGTTCATGTTCGCGGCCGACCTGATCCGCAAACTGGATTTCCCGCTGGAGCTTGAATTCTTGGCCCAGAAAAGCTACTTCGGCCGCCGGTCCTCCGGCGCGCTGGAGCAGACACTTAACCTGACCGGCCCCATCCGGGGGCGTCACGTGCTGGTGGTCGACGACATATCCGACACGGCCTATTCGATCGACCAGACGGTCGCGTACCTGAAGACCCTGGGTCCTTCTTCGCTGCGGACCTGCTGCCTGCTGGAGCGGATCCGGGACGATTCGGACTTCAGCGTCGATTACGTCGGGATCCGGGCCGAACCCGGTTTCCTGATCGGTTACGGCCTCGATCTTGACCAGGAGTGGCGCAATCTGCCGTTCATCGGACTGCTGGAGGAACCCGAAGGTGCCTGAATTGCGCTGCCGCGGACGCCGCTACTCCTACACCGAACAGAATCCCGAAGGGATCCACAAGGTCGTCCTGCTGCACCCGTTCCTGGGCAGCTCGGCGAGCTGGCGGGAGACCCTGCCCCGATTCGACGAGGCGTTCCGGGTCCTGGGATTCGACCTGCGCGGATTCGGGAACTCGGACAAGTCAGCGACCGGTTTGAGCGTCCACGTCCTGGCCGACGAGGTCCGCTCGGCGATCAACGGGGCCGAAATCCAGCGCTGCAGCGTGCTTGCGGCCGGCGCCGGGGCGTCCGTGGCCATGAGCCTGGCCGCGCGCTACCCCTCGCTCGTGTTCAAGCTGGTCCTGATCGAACCCGGACCGATCACGCTGGACCCCGAAGCCGCCGAGAAAGCCGCCGCGGAGCTCTCCGGGCTCGACTGGGAAAAAGAAGCCCTGGCCGGGTATCTGGGCAGGCACCTTTATCCGGGCCTGGACGAGGACAAGCTTGCCCGCGCGGCCGAGATCGCGGTCGGCGCCGACCGCGACTGCGCGGTCGCGCTTAGCCGGTCGCTGGCCCGGACCGATCTGTTGCAGCTGCTGCCGCACATCACCGCGCGAACGCTGGTGGTGGCCGGCCGCGAAGCGCCCGACGAGGACCGGTTCGTCGCCCGGATGGTCGATTCGGCGATCCGGCACTCGTACCTGAAAACGCTGCCCGACCGCGCCGCCGGCCTGCTCGCTACCGACCCGGACGGGGTCAGCGAAGCGGCGCTGCAACTGCTAAATGCTTGGGACTTGGTAGGAGGTCAATCCTGAGATGCGAATTCTTCGTTACCGCGCCGATGACGGCCCGGCCTGGGGCACCCTGGTCGACGGGGTCGTTCACGCGCTAGACGGCGACCCCTACGGCGACTGCTCGGCCGGGAGCCAGATCGGTCCGCTGGCCGACGTTGCCCTGCTTGCACCCTGCGAGCCGCGCAAGGTGATCTGCGTGGGCCTCAATTACGCCGCCCACGCGGCCGAGACCGGGATGACGGCGCCGGAATTTCCGATGTTCTTCCTAAAACCCCACACCGCGATCGCCAATCCCGGCGATCAGATCCTGCTGCCGGCGATTTCGAGCCACGTCGAGCACGAGTGCGAACTGGTGGTGGTGATCGGGCGCCGGGCGCGCAACGTGCCCGAATCCGAGGCTCTCGACTACGTCCTGGGCTACACCTGCGGCAACGACGTCTCGGCGCGCGACTGGCAGCGCCGCGAATCGCAGTGGTTCCGGGGCAAGGGGTTCGACAGCTTCTTCCCGTTCGGCCCCTGGATCGAAACCGACCTGGACCCATCCGATCTGGCGATCTCGACCCGCGTGAACGGGGAGGTAAGGCAATCGGCCTCCACCTCCGACCTGATCTTTAACGTGCCAAACCTGGTGGCCGACGCCTCGCGCACCGCCACCCTGCTGCCGGGCGACGTGATCGCGACCGGAACCCCGGCCGGGGTCGCCCCGATCGAGAGCGGCGACGTGGTGGAAATCGAGATCGGCGGGATCGGGGTGCTTTCCAACCCGGTAAGCGACGACCGCTAGCAAAACGCGTCAAGGCAATGCCCGAGTACGAGTGGCTCGTAGTCGCCGACGATTTCACCGGCGCCATGGACTGCGGGCTGCAGTTCGCCAAGCGCGGCCACCGGACCGTTTTCTCGACCGCGACGGCATCCGGACACCGGGCCGGGGTGCTGGTGCTCTCCTCGCGGTCGCGCGCCGACGACCCCGAGAGCGCGCGGTCCAAGGTCCGCGCGCTGGTCGAGGGACCGAGCCGGGCGGCGCGGCGCGTCTACAAGAAGATCGATTCGACCATGCGCGGGAACGTGGCCAGCGAGCTGGAGGCCGTGCTTGCGGTGACCGGGGCCGACGCCTGCGTCCTCAACCCGGCCTTTCCCCGACAGGGCCGGACGGTCGTAAACGGGCGGCTGCTGGTCGCCGGGGTGGAGACCGCGGCCACCGAATTGGGAACGGACCCCGGGCGCGCGCCGGCCAGCGCCGACATCGTCGAATCGATCGTCCGCGCGAGCAGGCTGCGGGTCGCCGCCATCCCGCTCGATTCGGTGCGGCTGCCGGCGCCCGACCTGGCCCGCGAAATGCAGGTTCGGGTCGCGGCCGGCAGCGATGTCATCGTGCCCGATGCGGCCAGCGACGCCGACCTGGCCAACATCGCCGTCGCCGCCGGCCTGGCCGGCCTGGACCGCCTGGTGGCCGGCTCGGCCGGCCTGGCCGATCACCTCGAACCGGGGCTCCTGACCGGGATCTCGCCCATCGCGCGGCCGGTCTGCGAGCGGGTCGCGGTCATCGCCGGATCGTTCACGGCCGAGACCGCCCAGCAGGTCGACGTCGCCGCCGGCCTGCTGGGGCAGACGCCGTTTCGGCCCGACCTGAAGCAGTCGGGGGCCGCCCGCCGGGCGCTGGCCGAGGCGAGCCGCAGCCTGGATGCCGACGGGGTCTGGATCGCCCATCCCGGGCACGTCGGCGCCTCGATCGACGATTCGTCGGTGGCCCGGATCATCGACTGGATCGGCACCGTGGCCGGGGCGCTGGGGGCGGGCGGCCGCACCGGGTTCGTGCTGACCGGGGGCGAGACGGCCGCGATCGCGCTCGACCACCTGGCGGTGGATTCGATCACGATCGCGGGCGAGATCCAGCCCGGCATCCCGGGCGCGGTCCTTGCGGGCGGGACCGGCGACGGCCTCCCGGTGGTGACCAAGGCCGGCGGATTCGGCGACCCGGCCGCCATCTACGACGGCATCGGCTGGCTGCGCAGCCGGCCCGCCTAAAATCCTGCAACACCCCAAATAAATCGAGGTCGCTCCTTGGAATCTGTCCTGCAGATAATCCAGATCGTGCTGGCAATCTCCGTGGTCGGCGCCGTGCTGATGCAGAACTCCAGCACCGGCCTCGGATCCGCGTTCGGCCAGTCGGACAGTTTCCGCGCCACCCGCCGCGGCCTCGACCTGGTCCTGTACCGGTTCACGGTAGCCGCCGCGCTGGCCTTCTTCCTCGTCTCCGCGCTGGTGGTCCGGCTGGCGATCTGATCGCCCGCCGCCGCGTCCGCAGGTCGGACGCGGCCCCGACCCCTGAGATTTCCCCGGCGGCGGCGGCGTTGCCCAACAATTGAGCAGCCGGATTTGATTGGCGAGGCCATATGCGAACCGAAAAAGACCCGCTGGGCGAACTGGCGGTAGCGGACCAGGCCCTGTGGGGAATCCAGACCGAGCGGGCCCGCTCGAACTTCCCGATCTCGGGCCTTGGGCCGCACCCCGCGTTCGTGCGGGCGACGGTCTCGATCAAGAAAGCGGCCGCGCTTGTCCACCGCCAGAGCGGGCGCCTGGAGCCGCGCCTGGCCGATGCGATCGTGGCCGCCGCCGACGAGATTCTCGGGGAAGGCCTGCACCTGGACCAGTTCGTGGTCGACGTTTTCCAGGCCGGGGCCGGAACCTCGCACAACATGAACGCCAACGAGGTGCTGGCCAACCGCGCCAACGAGCTGCTCGGCGGGCGGCGCGGCGAATACGCGCCGGTGCATCCCAACGACCACGTGAACATGGCCCAGTCGACCAACGACGTGATCCCCACCGCCATCGCCCTGGCGGCGCTGGAGATCGTGCCCGACCTGGACCGGGCGCTTGCAAAACTGGCCGGTGAACTGGCGGGCAGGGCGGCCGACTGGGACGGGTACGTAAAGACCGGCCGTACCCACCTGCAGGATGCGACCCCGGTCCGCCTGGGCCAGGAGTTCGGGGCCTACGCCGAGGCGATCGGGCGCCATAGGCCGGCGATCGCGGCCGCGGCCGCGGAGGTGGGTGAACTGAGCATCGGCGGCACCGCGGTCGGCAGCGGCCTGAACGCCGAACCAGGCTACCAGCGGGCGATCGTGGCAACGCTGGCCGAAATCACCGGCGCCGAACTTCGTCCGTCGGCGAACCTGTTCTATTCGATGCAGTCGATGGCGCGCTTTGCCAGGCTCTCGGGGACGCTGCGCGACCTGGCGGTCGACCTGACCCGGATCGCCAACGACTTCCGGCTGCTCGGCTCCGGCCCCCGCACCGGGCTCGACGAGCTGCGCCTGCCGGCGGTCCAGCCCGGTTCCTCGATCATGCCGGGGAAGGTGAACCCGGTCATGGCCGAGTGCATGAACATGATCTGCCTGCAGGTCTTCGGCAACGACGCCACCATCGCCCAGGCGGCCGCCGCCGGCCAGCTCGAACTGAACGTGATGATGCCGGTGATCGCCTACAACCTCTGCCAATCGATCCAGATCCTGGCCAGCGGGTCCGACGTGTTTGCCGAGCGCTGCGTGGCCGGGCTCGAGGCCAACGCCGAGATGCTCTCCTACTGGCTGGAGCGCAACACCATGCTCGCGACCGCGCTGGCCCCGCGCATCGGATACGCCAAGGCGGCCGAGATCGCCAAGGAGGCGGTACGGACCGGCGAGTCGATACCGCAGGTCGCCCGCCGGCTGACTGATCTGAGCGAGGGCGAGCTTGAAAAGGCGCTGGACCCGGCGCCGATGACCGCGCCCGGGGTGCGCTAGGCCCCGATGCTGGTCCCCGCCAGCGGCAGCCCGGCCCTGTGCGTCGGCTCGCTGGTCTGCGACATCTCGATCACCGGACTCGACCGCTTCCCGGTCGCCGAAGCCGAGTTCACCCGGAGATCGGACGTCTGGCACCGCGAACCGGCCCGGCTGATCGCGGCCGGGACCGCCGGCAACGCCGCCCTGGCCTGCGCCGCGCTCTCGGGCCCCACCCGGCTGGCCGGACCTATCGGGGTCGACCTGCTGGGCAGGACCCTGCGATCGGCTTTTTCAGACGGGAACGTCGAGCTGGCCCCCACCGGCAACCAGTCCACCGGCACCCACGTGATCGCCAACTCCGGCGACGGCCTGCGCCAGGCCTTTTTCTACCCCGGCGAGCACATCGAACTCGATTCGGTCCCGCGCGCCTGGGCCGGCGGCCACGTCCTGTTCTCGGGGCTGAATTTGGCGGTCACGCGCCCGATCACGCCCGGCGTGATCGAACTGGCCGCGATCGCCCATACCGGCGGCGGACTGGTCGCGCTTGACATCGGCCAGGCCGGCGACGACATGCTCTCCTTCAACGAGCTTTCGGAACTCGACCGGTCGGTTGACGTGATGATCGGGTCCCGCTACGAGTGGGAACTGGTGCTGGGCGAGCGCCCGGAAATGCGGATGCACCGGCTGCGCGGGATATTCCCCGGCCACATCGTGATCAAACGCGGCTCCGACGGGCTCGACCTCTACCGCCCCGGACACCGCGACCCGCTGCGAATCGCGGCCGCCCCGGTTGCCGCGCAAAACCCGATCGGCGCCGGCGACGCCTTCGCCGGCGGCCTGCTGGCGGCGGTCAACGCCGGGCACCGGATCGAGGAGGCCTGCCGCTGGGGATCGGCCGCCGGCGCGGCGTCGGTGGAGTCGGCCGGGGGCCCGGCCGCGATCGAATTCGAACGGGTGCGCCGGCTCCGCGACCTGATCTGACCGGCCGCCCGGCGCCCCCGCGGAAGGCGCGGGCCTATTCCAGGTCGGCGAGAAGCCCGGCCACGTATTCGGCGTTGCGCTCCATTGCCAGCTGGAAATCCCAGCCCTCGGCATAGTCGCCCTCGAACGTCAGGTAACCCCGGTAGCCGGCGGCGTTGAGTGCGCTGATCGCCCAGCGCCAGTCGATGTCGCCGCGCTCCAGCAGCGAGGTCCGGACGAACGCGGCCCGGTCGAGCCCGGCCACGAACACCCGGCGCAGGTTCTTCATGTGCACGTAGACCGCGTGCGGGGCCAGGCGCTCGATCGCGTCCTCGCTGCTCTCGGCGGGCAGCGCCCGCGCCCAGAGGATGTTGCCCAGGTCGGGATTGAGGCCCACGTTGGGGCGGTCGATGTCCCCGAGCAGCGCCAGGGCGGCGTCCGAATCCTCGATGTAGGAGTTCTGGTGAATCTCCAGTGACACTTCGATCTCCTCGCCGGCGCAGGCGTCGGCGAGCTCGGCAAGGGCAAGCGCCAGGGCGGCCGATTCGGCCGGCGGACGCCCGCGCCCGCTGCCCAGCGGATTCCGGGCTCCCACCAGGTACTCGGAAGGCACCGAACCCGGCCCGCCGCCGGTTCCGGGGCCGGGCAGGGTCAGGTTGATCGTGGGCGCGCCCAGCCGGGCCGCTATCCGAACCGACCCGACCAGGGCCTTCGTCCGGGCCGCGGCGTCCCCGCCCGCCCCGTGCAGGCGAAACCCGCCCGGGTTGTAGGCGGCGGCCCCCAGGCCGGCGTCCGCCAGCCGCCCGGTCACCTCGTCCAGCTGCCCGTCGGAAAACCCGGGGAAGTCCTGGTGCGCGGTCGAGAGCTCGCAGCCCGAGAACCCGGCCGCGGCCGCCCAGCCGAATATCTCCCGCATGACCTGCGGCGGCATCAGCCGGCCCGGCCGGTGCCGGTAGGGGAACCAGCGCCGGGGAAACCTGAAACCTAGTCGCATCGGCGCGCCGCCTCCAATGTGGTCCGGTAGTCGTGTCCGGACCCATATTTCAAGATAATGGTGGGCCGTCCGCGCGAAGCGTTCCAGCCACGACCGGCGGCGGCGCGACCGGCGGTCGCAGCAAGACCCCGGCCACTCCCTCACCAACCGACGACCTGGACTGACCATGGCCAACGATTCCGCCGCCCCGGATCTTGCCGCCCGCTCGGCCGAGCTGGCCGATCTCGGCAACGTGCTTTCGCTGCTCTACTGGGACCAGCGGACCCAGATGCCGCCGGGCGGGCTCGAAGCCCGCGGGCACCAGATCGCCACGATCGAGAGCCTGATTCACGAGCGGACCGTCGATCCCGCGTACGGCGCGCTGCTGCAGGCCGCCGCAGATTCGGCCGACGGCCGCGACGATGATTCGGCCGCCGGCTGCCGGGTCGCCCAACGCCACCGCCGCCAGGCCATGTGCCTGCCGGGCGAGTTCGTCGCCGAGCTGGCCCGCGCGGCCTCCGAATCGGTCGGCGTCTGGAGCCGCGCCCGGGCCGAATCCGATTTCGCCGCGTTCGCCCCGCACCTGGACCGACTGATCGATCTGCAGCGCCGCAAGGCCGAATACCTGGGCTACGAGGACGACCCCTACGACGCGCTGGTCGACCTGTACGAACCGGGCATGACGACCGCCCGCATCAACGAACTGTTCGCCCCGCTGCGCCAGCGGCTTTCGGCCCTGCTGGAACGGATCGGGCCGAATCTGGATCCGGATCCGCGCACCGTAATGCACGGGGAATTCGACCCCGACCGGCAGGTGGCGCTCACCCGCGCCGTGATCGAGGAGCTTGGCTACGACTTCGACCGCGGGCGCCAGGACCTGACGGTGCACCCGTTCGCGGTCTCGGTCGGGTCCGGCGACGTCCGGGTCACGCTGCGGACCGAGGACGACTACCTGGGCATGGCCCTGTTCGCATCGATCCACGAAGCCGGACACGCCATGCATTCGCAGGGGGTCCCGGCCTCGCTCGCCAGAACGCCGCTTTCCGACTGCGAGTCGCTGGTGGTCTGCGAGTCCCAATCGCGCCTCTGGGAGAACCTGGTCGGGCGTTCGCGGACCTACAGTGACCGCCTGCTCGGGCACCTGCGGGAGCACTTCCCGGAGCGCTTCGAATCGGTCACGCCGGACCGTCTGTACCGCGACGTGAACCGCGTCGGGGCCGGCCACATCCGGGTCGAGGCCGACGAGCTGCACTACAACCTGCACGTGATCCTGCGGTTCGAGATCGAGCAGGACCTGATCTCCGGTCGCCTTTCCGCGGCCGACGTGCCCGACCGCTGGGCCGAGCTCTCGCGCGAGCTGCTCGGAGTAACCCCGCCCGACGACGCCCGCGGTTGCCTGCAGGACGTTCACTGGTCGCAGGCGGCGATGGGCTACTTCCCCACCTATACGCTCGGCAACCTGCTGGCCGCCCAGCTGCACCGGGCCGCACTCTCGTCCGACCCCGAGATCGAATCGGGGTACCGCAGCGGCGAATACTCTCCGCTTCTGGCCTGGATGCGCGAGCACGTTCACCGGCACGGGTCAAAATGGAACGCCACCCAGCTGGCCCGCGCCGAGCTCCGCGAGGAGCTCTCGGCCGAGCCGCTGCTGGAATACCTGGAAGGCAAATTCGAGGCGCTCTACCTCTCCTGACCAACGCCATGAACCCGCTCGAATCCCTAGCCCAATCGCTGCTGTGCCGGGCGCTGGCGCGCTGGCGCGGTTCGCAGCTGGTGCTCGAACTCCCCGACGGCGGCCGGCGCCGGTTCGGCCCGGCCGACGGGCGCAAATTCCAGATCACAGTCCACCGCCGGCGGGCGTTCCTGCGCATCGTCCAGGCCGGCACCACCGGCGCCGGCGAGTCCTACATGGACGGGGACTGGACCACCGACGACCTGCCCGGGCTGGTGGCGGCGGCGCTGGAGAACACCGCCGCGATGCGGCTCGACGGTCCGCTCTCGCTGGGGCGGCGGGCCATCGATCTGGCCCGGCACCGGCGGCGCGCCAATTCGCGCGCCGGCAGCGAGGAGAACATCCACGCCCACTACGACCTGGGCAATGAATTCTTCCGGCTGTTCCTGGACCCCGACACCCTGGCCTACTCGTGCGCGATATTCGAACCCGGCGACGACCTGGCGGCCGGCCAGGCGCGCAAATTCGACGCCATCTGCCAGCGCCTGGGGCTGGGCCCGGACGACCACGTGCTTGAAATCGGCTGCGGCTGGGGCGGGTTCGCGATCCACGCCGCCCGGTCGCGCGGCTGCCGCGTCACCGGGATCACGATTTCGCACGAGCAGCAGCGCCTGGCCCGCGAACGGGTGGATTCGGCCGGCCTGTCCGGGCAGATTTCGATCGAATACTGCGACTACCGCGACCTGGCCGGCCAGTTCGACCACATCGTCTCGATCGAGATGTTCGAGGCGGTCGGCAAGGAGTACTGGGACGAATTCTTCGCCGTCTGCGGCAGGACCCTGCGCCCCGGCGGGCAGATGCTGATGCAGACCATCGCGATCCCGGATTCGGGCCGCGACAACGCCCTGCGCGCGTCGGGCTGGATCTCCAAGTACATCTTTCCGGGCGGGATCCTGCCGGCGGTGGCCGAAATCGACGAGTCGCTGCAGCGCTCGGGCGGCCGCCTGAGCATCGAGCACGAACGGGAGATCGGACCGCACTACGTGCGGACCCTGCTCGAATGGCGGGAGAGCTTCCTCAAAGCCCTGCCGCAGGTGCGCGCGATCGGGTTCGACGACCGCTTCATCCGGATGTGGGACTTCTACCTTTCATCCTGCGCCGGCGCGTTCGAGGCGCGCTCGATCCGCGACGTCCAGCTCCATTTGCAGCGGGCGGGAACCTGAATAATGGGCAACGCTGCGGACCTGACCTAGAATCGGGACGCGCCCGCAGCACCGCCTCGGCGAGTTGCTCCCAAGTCGTTAAATCAAGGGGAATCATGGCGCAAGAATCTCTGGCCGCAGATCCTGCCGGATACCGGAAGCGCAAATTCTTCTGGAAGCCACGCCCCAAGCCGAAAGGCTATTGGAAGCGCAACTTCCCGTTTTTCCTGCTGCACGTGAGCGCGCTCAGCGCGGTGTTCACCGGCATCAGCTGGCCGGTCGTGGCCTTCGCCCTGATCACGTTCTGGGCCCGCGTCTTCTTCATTACCGGCTTCTATCACCGCTACTTCTCGCACCGCAGCTTTAAGACCTCGCGCCCGTTCCAGTTCGTGATGGGGCTGCTGGGGACGCTCTCGATGCAGAAGGGCCCGCTCTGGTGGGCCGGCCATCACCGCCATCACCACTCCCACTCCGACGACGAGGACGATGTGCATTCGCCGCGCAAGGGCGGCTTCTGGTGGGCCCACGTGGGCTGGCTGACCGAGGACGACCGCAACGACACGCGCTGGGACCGGGTCAAGGACCTTTCCCAGTACCGCGAACTGCGCTGGCTGGAGAACCGCTACCCGCTGGGGGCGCTCTTCTACGCGGCCTTCGTGATCGGGTTCGGCTTCTGGTTCGAGTACGCGTTTCCCGGGTCCGGCGCGACCGCGGCCCAGTTCTTCGTGTTCGGATTCGTCTGGTGCACGGTCGCCCTGATGCACACGACCTACATGATCAATTCGGGCTCGCACATGTGGGGCAGCCAGCGGTTCAAGACCGATGACGATTCCCGCAACAATCTGTTCTTGGCGCTGCTGACGCTGGGCGAAGGGTGGCACAACAACCACCACCGCTACCCCGGGGCCGAGCGCAACGGCTTCTACTGGTACGAGATCGACATCACCCACTACCTGCTTACGATCCTGAGCTGGACGCGACTGATCTGGGATCTGCGCGAACCCCCGGAAAGGGTGCTGGCCGAAGGATCGCAGTAACCGAGGGTCCGGCGGCGCCGGCGCCCTTCATTTAGCACCCAGGAAGGCGGTCCCGTCGCAATGCAATGGCCCCAGTTGATCCGCATGCGCCAGGAGCTTGACGGCGCCCACATAACCGACCTGGAAGGATGCCTGCGCGAGCAGCTGCGCGCCAGGCTCGCCGCCAGCGACGCCGTCCCCGGCCAGAGCGTGGCCGTCGGCGTCGGCAGCCGGGGCGTCTCCCCGATCGTCGAGGTGGTGAGCACGATCGTTGACGAACTGGGCCGGGCCGGCCTGGAGCCCTTCATCGTCCCGGCGATGGGCAGCCACGGCGGGGCTACCGCGGCCGGCCAGGAAGCGGTGCTGGCCGAGTACGGGATAACCCTGGAGGGCGTGGGGGCGCCGGTGCGCGCCACCATGGACGTGATCGAGCTCGGGCGCGGACCGAGCGGCCAGACGTTCTTCGGCGACGCCAACGCCTACAACGCCGACCACGTGGTGGTGATCGGCCGGGTCAAGCCGCACACCGACTTCCGCGGCCAAATCGAGAGCGGCCTTTGCAAGATGACCGCGGTCGGACTCGGCAAGCAGGTCGGGGCCGAACGAATCCACGAGACCGGACTGGAAAGCACCATCCCGGAAGGCGCCCAGGTCGCGATCGACTACGGCCGCCTGCTGCTGGGAGTGGCCCTGGTCGAGAACGCCTACGACCGTCCCGCGCACTGCGAAGTGGTGACCCCCGACCAGTTCCACGCCACCGACCGGCGGCTGCTGAAAGAGGCCGAGCAACTGCTGGCGCGCCTGCCGATCGAGCAGCTCCAGCTTCTGGTCGTCGACGAGATGGGCAAGAACATCTCCGGCGCCGGAATGGACACGAACGTGGTCGGACTCTGGCGGCTGCTGGGGCACGGCGAAAAGCGCCCCGACTACCACTACCTGGCGACGCTGCGGCTGACCGAGGAGTCGGGCGGGAACGCCACCGGGGTCGGCATGGCCGATTTCGTCTCCGGCAAGCTGGTGGAGGCGATGGACCCAGACCAGACCTACATCAACGGAACGACCTCGCTGGTGGTGTCGGGATCGCGGATCCCGATGAATTACCCGACCGACCAGGGGACCCTGGAAGTGGCGGTCGGCGCGGCCTCGCGGCTGGCCAATCGCGGAACGCCGCGCATGGCCCGCATCCGCAACACGATGGAACTCGAGGAATTCTGGGCCAGCGAACCGGTAGCCGATCAGTTGGAGTCGGAGGGCCGGGCCGAGCGGACCGGGGATTCCGAATGTTTCGAATTCAACGACCATGGCGACCTGCTCGGAGTGGCCACCTAGCCGGCTGATCGACGCCTGACAGACGGCGGGGGCGGGAGGCGGCGGCTGTCGCCGATCGGGAGATTGAACCTCCAATGGCCGAGCGCCCCCCGGACCGACCCCGGTGCCCAAGGCCCCCTTGGCGCCATCTTGCAAGTATGGGCCTGCGCCTTTTTGCGGCAGCGAGCACGTTACTGGCGATTGCCCGATGCGGTGCCGGGCAACAATCCTTGATTCTGTTGGGTGAGTTGAATCTCGCCCAGTGACGGCGGTTTTGGTGGCCGTCTATCGGCGATGCCTGCAATCAACTACAATGGACGCACCAAATAGCAAGTCCTTGTGGTGCCAAATTGACAGTTCCCTACATTCTGTCCAATCCAGCGCCGAACCAAATACATGTCTTCCAGAGCGATTAACAGAGGATCGGCGGGAACGCAGTCCATTTCCGGTAACTTCGGATCCTTCGGACCATATGTTTCACGTTATCTTCAACCGATCATAAATTGGCAACTGGCCGAATTTAGAGCCGTGATGGTAAAGGGGCCTCGTCAGTCCGGAAAATCGACACTCGCCACGCGTATAGCCCGGACGCTGAATGCGACTTACGTGAGCCTGGACGAACCCGAACACCGCGCGGCCGCGACAGACGAGCCGGGGCTATTTGTCGAGCCGGCCGCAAACGGGCTAATGGTCATTGACGAGGTTCAGCGGGGCGGCGAGGATTTGTTGCTGTCGATAAAAGCGGCAATCGATCAGACCGGCCGGCGGGGGCAGTTCCTTTTGACCGGTTCGGCCAACTACCTGATGCTCCCCCGAATTTCCGAATCGCTCCAGGGGCGAATCGCGATTTCAACCCTTTATCCGTTCTCGCAGGGGGAGTCGAGCGCCTCGGAAGCGTCGTCATTCATCGACGCCGCATTCGACGACGCTGCGGCCATTTCAAGAGCCCCGCACCGGCGATCGGAGCCGGTTGACTACTGGGAGCTGATCAGCACGGGAGGTTACCCCGAAGTCCAGCAGCGGGGACCGGCTTTTCGCAGCGGTTGGTTCGATCAATTGATCGAGTCCACGATCAGTCGCGAGATCGCCGATCTGGGCGGGATTGCAAACCAGGCGGCGGTTTCCCGCGTGCTTTCGCAATGCGCCGCGCTCAGTTCGCAGGAGCTAAACCTCCAATCATTGGTCAGGGCCGCGGGAATCGCACGCCAGACCGCAAACCAATACCTGGGTTGGCTGAACGCAGCACATTTGGTCCACTTGGTCCCGGCTTGGCGCCGTTCGCTCGCCCGGAGACAAATCAAGTCGCCAAAGATCCTGGTGACCGACTCGGGGCTGGCCTGCCATCTCGTCGGGAAAGACGGATTCGCGTTGTCGCAAGGCACCGATGTTTACCGCGGCCAGGCGCTGGAGACATTCGTCGGGGTCGAGCTGTTAAAGCAGCTTGGCTGGGGCAACACGAACGCCCGCCTGTACCACTGGCGGACGGTCCGGCAATCCGAAGTGGATTTCGTAATCGAATCTTCCGACGGACGGATCCTGGGGTTTGAAGCCAAAGCCAGCACTTCCCCGGCGAGGCGGTCGGGCAGTGACCTGGCCAAACTTCGGGACGAAGTCGACCGCGCCGGCGGCACGTTCGTCCACGGATTCGTCCTGCACCCGGGGGAGCGAAGTTTCCCGCTAGGGGAACGAATTACCGCCCTGCCCGTCAAGTCCTTGTGGACGGCGGCAACGCCAGATCTGCCTTCGCACACCGCGCCAATTGCGGTGGCCGAGGGATCGTTGCCGCACGAACAGGCGATTTCCGCAATTGGTGAGCTGCCGGAATCGGCCGCCCTCACGTTCCACCTCCGACCAAACCAACCGCGCCGCCGCCACGAATTCCTCCAGGCCTCCCTTCCCCAGTTGAGCGAAGCGTTCACGGCTATCGCGCAAACGGCGACGCCCGGCGCACCGGCGCTCGAGGTTCAGCGCGACTTCCTCAGCTACAGGGTCATCAAGGCCGACCCCGGAATGGGCGAATACGCCTGCGGGAAGTTGTGGCTGAACGGGTCCTCGGCCTGGCTCTCGCCGATCCGAACGTTTGAGAAGGGAAGCGGACCCCGGACTTCGCGCCGGCCCCGGTGCATCACCGCGACCGAAACCGTGTTCGCAATTGCGGTGGGGTTAAAGGCCGTTTCCGAATGGGCTGGCCGCTACTGCGAGGTCGATGGGCGCGCCTCGCTCAGCGTCCAATTCCATACGCCGCCCAACGGGGTCGAATTGGGGCAATTGGCAGCCGCGGCCACATCTCCGCAACCATCGCCGGGAATCAGGCCTGTCGAGGGAGACTTGCCGCCAATTGCAACCGAAATCGATCTCGGCGAATGGCAGACCGGCTCCGCCGTCCTACTCCATGCCGCAAGGCATATCGGAGAGCATGTCCTGGCCGCTTTTGGGCTCGTCGGCGTGCAGCAGATCGGCGACCACGGCCAATTTCGCGCCGCGGGAATAGAAGCTGGTCTTCGTAGTCACATTCCGAAATGGGCCAATACGGATGGCTTAGCGTGAAACCCGTGCAGTCGAATCCGTGCGTCGGACCCTGGGCCAGGGATAAGAGGCAATCGCGCGGCACCCACGCGTAATCGCGTTCGGCGCCGGTCCGGCGATCGCATGGCCGATTTCGCAATTCGGATTTCAAATTCGGGCGCGCCCTCGTCCAATCGTTGCTTGCAATGCGTCGACGGCAGGAGCCGACGCAAAAGCGGATTCGGGGCGATGTTCCAGCGCGACGGCATATCGTCGCAGCTCCGGCATGTCGCCCGGGCAAGCGATTGGTTCAACGTCCGCCCGAAACGGACCGGCAACGTCTGTCGAGTTCGCCCCGGGTCCCCGGACGGCAATCAGTCCGGGCCGAACTGGCCCCGCCATGCGCGCAGCAGCGGCACCCGGGCGCCGACCGCCAGAGCGGATCCGGAGTAGACCCGGCCCGAGAACCAGATCGCCGGCGGCAGGATCGCGACGTTGATCGCGCCGGCCAGCAGCGCAAGCGGCCACGACAGGGTCCCGTTCAGCACGAGTCCGGGCACCGCGAACTGGGAGAACATCGGAACCATGGCCAGCGCCTGGCCCCAGGGCGTCTCCCCCAGCGGGGTGATCACCAGCATGTAGGCGACCATGTAAACCACCACCGAGACCAGGGTGACCGGCAGCACCGCCTGGTTCACGTCCTCGATCCTTGAGACCGTCGCCCCCAGCGCGGCGTACAGGGCCGCGAAGAGGAAGTAGCCGACGACGAACCAGAAGACGGTCAGCAGCAGGATCCAGAACGATACCGGGTCCACGGTCAGCCGAAAGCCGAGGGTGGAGGGCACGATCAGGCCGGCCGAGATCGCGACCGCGACAACCAGGATCGAAAAACTGATCAGCCCGTACGCCCCGACCCCGATGATCTTGCCGGCCATGAGCTGATAGGGGCGCAGACTCGAGAGCAGGACCTCGATCACCCGGTTGCTCTTGTCGGCCACCACCGAATTGAGCACGTCGCTGGCGAAAAGGGTGATCGCCACGAACATGAACACGGTCGAGAAGCCCGACAGGCCCAGCGCCAGCTCCTCCACCTCGAACTCGTCCGGAAGTTCGGGGGCCAGGAAGCGGGTCAGGACGAGCGGCACGCCGATCAGCAGCGCCAGCAGCAGCCCCAGGGTGATCAGCCGGCGCCGGCTCTGCAGCCGCTGGTAGAGTTCGTACGCGGCCACGACCCGGATCCCGTACCAGATGCCGCGCGGATCAGTCAACTTCCGATTCCCGCCCGCGCACCGCCTCCATGAATACCTCCGAAAGCGTCGGCCGGGTGTAGGCGAATTCGACGATCCCGCCGGCGCGCCGCGCGGCGGAAAGCGCGGCGTCCAGGTCCAGATCCGAACCGACCCGCAGGCTCACCGAACCCTCGTCGGCGGCCACCAGTTCGGCCCCCTCGATCGAGCCCCACCAGCGCCCGGCCGGTCCGTCGAGCTCGACCCGCAGGCGCCGGTAGGCCGAACCCGAGCGGATCCGGTCGACCGGCCCGAACCGGAGCAGGCGGCCGTTGTCGACGATCGCGACGTCGTCGACCAGCCCCTGGACGAGGTCGAGCTGGTGGGAGGAGAAGATTACCGCCGTGCCGGCGGCGGCGCGTTCGCGCACCAGCTCGGACAGGGTCTCGGTGGCCAGCGGATCGAGCCCCGCGAACGGTTCGTCCAGGACCACCAGTTCGGGATCGTGCAGAAGCGCGGCGGCCAGCTGGATCCGCTGCTGGTTGCCGTTGGAAAGGCTCTCGAGCGCGGACCGCGCGCGGTCGGCCAGGCCCAGCCGCGCCAGCCAGCGCTCGGCCGCGGCCGCGGCCGATTCCCGGTCCATGCCGCGCAGGCGGCCCAGGTAGATGAGCTGCTCGGCAACCCTGGCGCGCGGATAGAGTCCGCGGTTCTCCGGCATGTAGCCGAAGCGCTGGAGCTGGCGCCGGCCGATCGGGCGGTCCCGCCAGGTGACCCGGCCGCGGTCCAGTGTGACCAGGTCGAAGATCGCCCGCATCGCGGTGGTCTTGCCGGAACCGTTGGGTCCCAGCAGGCCGAGCACCCGGCCGGCTTCGGCCGAAATGTCCACCCCGCGCAGGGCGTGGATTTGGCCGAACCGCTTGTGCGCGTATTCGATCCTGAGCAAAGGGTCCCCCGCGGCCGGTTACCCGGTCAGAAGGAGTAGGTCCGCGGAACCGGATTGGTCCGGGCGAACGCCTGGGCATCGTAGGCCTCGCGCAGCAGCCGCTGCAGGATGTCGGCGTGCCCGGGGTCGCGCGAGAGGTCCGCGTGCTCCCAGGGGTCTTTCTCCAGGTCGTAGAGCTCGCACAGGTCCTTGCCGTGGTAGGTGATCAGCTTCCAGCGGCGCGTGCGGTACATCGTGGCGTGGGTCTGGTCGGCGTGGTTAATCGCCCCGTAGAACTCGGTCCGGACGTAGTCGCGGTGGTCGCGGCCGTCGCCCGAGCCCTCGAGCACCGGCAGCAGCGATTTGCCCTGCACGTGGTAGGGGACCTCCATTCCAAGCGCCTCGTAGAGGGTGGGCACCAGGTCGGTCAGTTCGACCAGCCCCTCGCACACCCGACCGGCTTCGAACCGGCCCGGCCAGGAGATCATCAGCGGCACCCGCACCAGGCCCTCGAAGAAACGGCAGCCCTTCAGGATCAGTCCGTGGTCGCAGAGCGCCTCGCCGTGGTCGGAGGTGAATATCACGATCGTGTTCTCGCGCTCGCCGATCGCATCCAGGTGGTCGAGCAGGCGCCCGAATTCATGGTCGATCTGCTCGATCATGGCGTAGTAGGAGGCCTGGACCTTGCGGTGGTCCCACTCTGAGGGGTGCTTGGGCTTGGACTGGAAATCCACCCCGGCGTCGACCAGGCGCTGCTGGTGGGCGATGTCCGAATCGCGGAAATGGGCACCCGGAAGATCGTCCGGGTCATAGCGCCGGTAGTACTCGTACGGTGCGTCGAACGGGGCGTGCGGGTCGAACGGGTTGAGCGTGAGCATCCAGGGCTGGTCGACGCCCCGGTTGGCGTTGATGAACTCGATCCCCTTCTCGGTGCACCAGTGGGTCTGGTGCAGGTGCGGGGGAACGTTGTCGGCCGATTCGGTCGGCTCGAACAGTCCGCCGAAAGACTTGACCTCGGCGCCGCGCCGGTAGCTGTCCTGGCCGCCCCAGTCGCCGGGGATCAGGTTCGCCGGATCGGCGCCCTGGCGCCGGATCCAGTCGGCGTAGTCGTGGAAGGGCAGGTCCGGGCCCTTGTGCGAATGCGAGTACTGGAAGTAGCGGTAGCCGTCGTCGGTGCGCTGCTCGGCCCCGCCGCCGGCGCCGGCCAGGTGGAGTTTTCCGACGTTGCCGACGTCGAAGCCGTCCTCGGCCAGGACGCGGGTGATCAGGCGCGGCGAGTGCTCCGGCGGAAAGTAGGGGTTGCCGTTGCCCAGGACACCGAGCGCGCTCGGGTACATCCCGGTCAGGAAACTGGCCCGGCTGGGCGTGCAGATCTGGGTCTGGCAGTGGGCGTGGGTGAACGTGACCGCCGATTCCATGAAACGCTTCAGGCGCGGGGTGTTGATGTGGTCGTTGTTGAGGCCTTCGATCGTGTCGAAGCGCTGCTGGTCGGAGCAGTACCAGAGGATGTTGGGGCGCCTGGGCATCACGGAAACCAATCGGAATCAGGGTCGCCACCGATTTTGTCTACGCTGGGTCGAGGGCGTTCGGCGCAAGGCGAAAATTTTGGGCCGACCAGCGCCAAACACTGGCCGTCGGGTAGGGTCCTGAGCAGGGCGGTTCGTTAATCGAGATCATCGTCGGCGTCTCCCTGGCGCTGCTGCTAATCGCCGTCAACGGCATATACGCCGGCGCCCAGTTCGCGCTCATAGCCGTAAACCGCTACCGCGTCGAGCAGCTGGCAGAGACCGGCGACCGCCGCGCCGGCAGTTCGGCCGCGCGACTGCGCAACCTGGCCTACGAACTCTCCGGGGCCCAGCTGGGCATCACCGTGACCTCGCTGCTGCTGGGGTTCGTGGCCGAGCTGCTGTTTGCGCCGGCGCTCGAGGAGTACCTGAGCACGGCCGGCATCGGGGCCGGGTCCGGGGCCACTTTCGCTATCGGCTCGCTGGCGGTCCTGGTGCTGCTCTCGTTCATCCAGATGGTCATGGGCGAGCTGGTGCCGAAGAACTTCGCCCTGGCCCGGCCGATTCAGATGACGCTGCTGCTGGCGCCGCTGCTGGGACTTTCCAACCGCCTGACCCGGCCGCTGGTCTGGCTGCTGAACTACCTGGCCAACCTGTGCATCCGGGTGTTCGGCATCGAGCCCTCCGACGAGCTGGCCGGGGTCCGCAATTCCTCCGACCTGCTGCGCGCGATCCGCTGGTCGTCGCGGGCCGGCTCGCTCCCTTCGAGCACGTCCCGCTTTGCCGAGGCGGTGGTGGCGTTCGATTCGCTGCTGGTGCGGGACGTCTTCACGCCCCGCAGCAACGTGATATCGCTCCTAGACGATGCCAGCATGGCCGACCTGGCCCGGGTCGTGAGCCAGCACGGGGTGGCGCGGGTGCCGGTGCTGATGCGGGGCGGCGAGGAGGTCCTGGGGGTGGTCACGGCGCGGGCGCTACTATCGATCGCCCGCCACGACCTTGCCAATTTCCCGGTCCGCCTCTACATGGAGCCGATCCTGGCCACCCCGCCGACCGCGCCGGTCTACTCGGTTCTTCTGCGCATGCGCCGCCAGCAGAACCCGATGGCGGTGGCCCTGGACGAACACGGGGTGATGGCCGGCGTCCTGACTATCGAGGACGCGCTGCTGCCGCTCCTGATCGGACGCGCCGGCACCTCCGACGGGCTGGCCCGGCGAACGGTGCGCCTGGACGGGCTGGCGACGGCCCTGGAATGCGAACAGGCGGCCGGTTTCGTGCTCCCGCCCGGTCCCTACGAGACCCTGGCCGGATTCCTGCTGATGGAATTCCAACGCATCCCGGTCGCCGGCGACGTCCTCGAATACCGCGCCTGGCGCTTCGAGGTCCTGGCCACCAACGGAATGCAGATCACCCGGGTGGCGGTCACTCCGCCGGCGACGCCGTGATCGATCCGATCCTGGCCCTGGTCCTGGCCGCGCTCCTGCTGGCCCTGAACGCGTTCTACGTGGCGGCCGAGTTCGCGGTCACCACTGCCGACCGGCCCCGCCTGGCCGAGCTGGCCCAGGGCGGCTCCTGGGCCGGGCGGATGGCCCAGAAGTCGGCCAAGGAGCTCTCGCTGATGCTGGCCGGCGCCCAGCTTGGAATCACCGTCGCCTCGATCGCGCTGGGGTTCGTGGCCGAACCGGCGGTGGCGTTCCTGCTGGAGCTGGCGATCGGGCAGTTCTGGGAGCTCGATCCGGACACCCTGCACCTGATCGCACTGCCGACGGCGCTGGCGCTGGTCACCGGCCTGCACATGGTTTTCGGCGAGATATTACCCAAGAACCTGGCGCTGACCCGGCCGACCGGGGTGGCGCTGGCGCTGGCGATCGCGTTCCGCTTCTTCGCCAACGCGGTGCGCCCGATCATCTGGGTCCTCAACGGCGCCGCCAACCTGGTGGTGCGCATGTTCGGGATCGAACCCGAGGACGAGGTCGATATCGCCTATTCGCGCGACGACCTGGAATTTATCGTGGACGACCTGGGCGCCGAGGGCGAGCTCGACGAACCCGAGCTGCAGATGCTGGAGCGGGCGCTGAACTTTTCCGGCCTGCGCGTGCGCGAGGCGATGACGCCGCGACCGCAGATGGTCGCGGCCGACGTTGCCTCGACCCCCAGCCAGCTGGCTCGCATGGCCCAGCGCAGCGGCTACTCGCGCTTCCCGCTCTGGGACGGGGACCCGGACAACATCGTCGGCCTGGTCGACGTGGTCGACCTGTACCGGCTCAGCGCCCGCGACTGGGGCGCTCCGCTGCCGCGCCCGGCGATCACCCAGCTGCCGGCGGTATTCGAGAACGCGCCGGTGGCCCAGCTCCCCGCCCTGATGCGTTCCTCGGCGACCGAGATGCTGCTGGTGGTCGACGAACACGGCGACGCCGCCGGGCTGGTCACGACCGAAGACCTGGCCGTCGCGCTGGTGGGGGACCTGGCCGACCAGTCCGCCGACGATGCTCCCGACCTGCGCCGGCACGCCGACGGCAACTGGACCGCGACCGGGCTAACGCGCGCCAGCGAGCTCGCCGAAGCGCTGGAACTGGAGTTGCCCGAAGGCGAGTTCGACACCGTCGCCGGATTCGTGATCAATCAGCTGGAGGCGATCCCCGACGAGGGCGCCTTCTTCGCCTACCGCGGCTGGCTGGTGATCGTGACCCGCACCAGCGGCCCGCGCATCCTTACGGTGCGCTTCATGCGCGACCCCAGCGCGGGGTCGCCGGGCGACGCCGGGGGCGCCGCCGGCCCGGACTAGCCTTCCTCGCCGGCCTTTCCGCCGAGTTCGATGTCGAGCATCAGCAGGGCGGCGGGGTCATCGGCCGCCAGTTCGACCCGGCGAACGATGTCGTCGAAGGTCTTCTCTTCCTCGATCTGCTCGGTCAGGAACCACTCGAGGAAGATCGCGGTCGATCGGTCCTTCGATTCGACCGCCAGCTCGTAGAGGTCCTTGATCGAATCGGAAACGGCCTCTTCGTTGGCCAGGGCGGTGTGGAAGACGTCGGAAGCGCTGTCGAAGTCGTTGGGGACGCCGTCGACCGATCCGATCCCGACCCGTCCGTTGCGGTCCAGCACGTACTGGAAAATGCGCAGCGCGTGATCGCGCTCTTCGGCCGCCTGCTTCTCCATGTAGGCCGAAAACCCGGTCAGGCTCTGGTTGTCGAACCAGCCGGCCATGTTCAGGTAAGTGAACTCGGCCGCAAATTCGTTCGAGATCTGTCGGTTCAGTCCGGCCAGGACGGCCTCCGGAAAGGCCCCGATCCCGGACGGTTTGTGTCCACTGGTCGATCCCACGTTGCACCCCTCGGTTGCTGTGCCCGTACGCCCGGGCGCTCACCGTCCGGGCCTTGGCGGGCGTTCGCTTTCTGTCGCTGTCAAATGCTGGCCCGATTTGCGGCCGGAGCGCTTAGCCAAAGCTGACTTCGAATTAGCCTGGGCTAACTTTTTTGGGGGCCGAAACCGGCCGCTCGATATGAAAAAATCGGTCTGAGATCAGGAAACCGGCCCCGAGTGAACATGCCCGCCAACGACAACGTAGTTTTCATCCTCACCGACGACCAGGCGACCTGGGCCCTGGGCTGCTACGGCAACGACGAGATCCGCACACCCAATCTCGACCGCCTGGCGGCTTCCGGCGTCCGGCTGGAGAACTTCTTCGTGGCCTCCCCGGTCTGCTCGCCGTCGCGGGCCACCTACCTGACCGGGCTGATCAACTCCCAGCACGGCGTGCACGACTGGGTGCGGGGCGATTCCGACAACGAGATGCCGCCGGCGCTGCTGTCGGGGCGCACCACCTACGTGGACGTGATGGCCGCCAACGGCTACACCTGCTCGCTGTCGGGCAAGTGGCACCTGGGCGAACAGGAGCTTCCCCGCCACGGTTTCGCGCGCCACAACTTCCGGCGCTTCGGCGGCGGCACCTACATCGACCCGGAGATGGTGCGCGACGGCGAACGCTATACCGGGTCGGGCTACGCCAGCGACATCTTCACCGACGATGCGATCGAATTCATCCGGGCCAGCGCGGAGCGCGATGCGCCCTTCTACGCTTCGGTCCACTACACCGCACCCCACAGCCCCTGGTTCGGTCACCCGCAGGAAATCGTCGATTCCTACGACGACTGCCCGTTCGAGTCCTGTCCGCAGGAGGAGCCGCATCCCTGGATGGGAGCCTCGCCGACGGAATTCAAGGGCGGCCGCGAGATGCTGAAGGGTTACTTTGCCGCCGTGACCGCGATGGACCTGGCCGTTGGAAGGATCGTCGACACGCTGGAGGAACTCGGCCTGCGCGAACGGACCCTGATCGTCTTCTGCTCCGACAACGGGTTCAATTTCGGCCATCACGGCGTCTGGGGCAAGGGCAACGGGACGTTCCCCTTCAACATGTACGAGACCTCGGTCAAGGTGCCCTGCATCTTCTCGCAGCCGGGCACGATCGAACCCGGCCGGGTTTTCGAGGGCCTCCATTCCAACTACGACATGTATCCGACCCTGCTCGAGTACCTCGACCTGCCGATCCCGGCCGGGATCAACCTTCCGGGCAGGAGCCTGGCCGCCGCGCTGCAGGGCGATAAGCCCGACGACCATGCCGCGGTGGTGGTCTACGACGAGTTCGGCGGGACCCGCATGATCCGCACCCGGCGCTGGAAATACATCCACCGCTACGACTTCGGCCCCTGCGAGCTCTTCGACCTGCAGGAGGATCCGGGCGAACGCGAAAACCTGCTCTACCACCCCGAGCAGCGGGCGCGGATAACTTCGATGCGGCGGATGCTGGAGGAATTCTTCGCCACCTACGCCGAGGACCAGTTCGACGGCCGCGACCTGCTGGTGCGCGGGTTCGGCCAGGGCGCCGACCTGACCGGCGATCTCGAAGCCGACCGCGCCGTCTTCTTCCAGGCCTGGGCCGACCCGAATCCGCTGCCGGTGCTGGAGAGCCTGCGGGAGCAGGGCCGATAGAAACCGGATCGCTCCTGTCGCACCTGGTCTGCTGCGAATGCGGCCGCCGGGGCGAGGCCGACCGCGTGCAGACCGTCTGCCCGGACTGCGGCGGGTCCTGGCTGGCCGAGTACGCGCTCGAGGGATCGGGGCTCGACCGTTCCGAAATCGAGCGCCGTCCGCGCGGGATGTGGCGCTACCGCGAGGTCCTGCCGGTGCGCCGCGAGGCCAACATCGTCGACCTCGGCGAGGGTTCGACCCCCACCCTGCGGCTTGACCGGATCGAAGCCGAGCTGGGCCTTAGCGAACTCTGGCTCAAGGACGAGGGCGCCAATCCGACCGGGACCTTCAAGGCGCGCGGGGCGGCCGCGGCCTACTCGCGGGCCGCCGAGCTTGGAGTCCGGGACATCGCCATGGGGACCGCCGGCAACGCCGGCAGCGCCCTGGCCGCCTACGCCGCGCCGGCCGGAATCACCGCCCACGTGGCGATGCCAGCCTTTACGCCCGACCCGATCAAGGCCGAATGCCGGGCCTACGGGGTCGAGGTGGTCGAGGTCGACGGCCCGATTTCGGTCGCCGGCAAGCTCATGTCCGAACGGGCCGCCGCCAACGGTTGGTTCGAGGGATCGACCCTGAAGGAGCCCTATCGGATCGAGGGCAAGAAGACGATGGGATACGAACTGGCCGAATTCTTCGGCTGGCAGATGCCGGACGTGATCCTATACCCCACCGGCGGCGGCGTGGGCCTGATCGGGATCTGGAAGGCGGCCCTGGAGATGGAGCGCCTGGGCTGGCTCACGGGCCGAAAAATGCCGCGCCTGGTGGCCGTCCAGGCCAGCGGCTGCGACCCGATCGTTACCGCCTACCGGGCCGGCGACGACTCGGCGCAGGCGCCCGAATCGCCCTTCACCGTGGCGGCCGGGCTGCTGGTCCCGCTGCCGTACGGTCACCGCCTGGTGCTGCGGATCATCAGGGAGACCGAAGGGGCCGCGATTTCAGTCGAAGACTCGGAGCTGGCCGCGGCCGTGGCCCATATCGCCGAGCGCGAAGGACTGCTGCTCTGCCCGGAGGCGGCGGCCATGCTGCCGGCGCTCAAATCGCTGCTCGGCTCCGGCGTGATCTCGCCCGAGGAGCGGATTGTGCTGCTCTCCACCGGCAACGGCCTCAAGTACCCCCACGTCTACGGCAGCGCCTGACACTCCGCGGCCGGGCATGCGGCGCGCGGCCGCAGGCGGAACGCGGTTCCGGGCCCGGTGCATCTTCCCGGACCGGCGGCGGCCGGGTGGTTGCGACCGGGTTCGGTCAGGATGGCAATCAAACCACTTGTATAGCAATATGAATTAATATGATTTCGAGCGAAGTCGCCCGGCTCCGGAACCGGATTGGCTCCACAACGGTCGCGGCCCGCACGATACCTGCGCGGCGACGCGCTTGCGGTGCGATTCCAACCCGGAGCCAATAAATTCGCGGCCGGGATTGAGGAGCGTGATTTATGGAACGTAAAGAACGCGGGCTGCCCGCGGCGGGTCGGGGCGCCGGCCTCGCCCTCATGGCGGCGGTGGTCGTATCGATCCTGGCGGCCATTGCGAGCCCCGGCGTATCGCTGATCGACGCGGTCGACCAGACCGATTTCGACCGCGCGCTGGATTCGTTGGGCAATAACCCGAACCTGGGGCACGTTACCACGCTGCTGGCGATCGTTTCGATGCTGCTCTACGCGCGCGGTTTTTCGGGCATGTTCCGATCGATCCAGAACGAGAAGGGTGTTGGCTCGACAATCCTGCGCGCCGGGATCGGAACCAGCCTGTTCGGGTGGGCGCTGTTTGTGACCGGCATGGGCATGCGGCACTTTGCGATCCACCTCACCCAGCGCGCCGCCGAGGAGCCGGCCGCGGCCGAAACGCTGCTAGACGGAGCGAGCGGAGTTTTCATCGCCATGACCGCGGTGCTGCTGGCGTTCCTGGCCGTCTACCCGGTGGCGACATTCCTGACCGGCGCCGGTCTGGCGATGCGATTCAAATCCGTGGGCCTGCAGGCAATAGTTGCCTGGATCCTGATGATTGCCGGAGTCGCGGCGTTTGCGGTATTCCAAACCGCGCTTCACGTTCCTTCGTTCGACCCGGCAATCATGCTGCAGACCCACAACGTGGCCCTCACCCTTGGAACGTTCGCGATATTCGCGCTCGGATTCGGAATCTTCAGGGACCAGTCCTCCGACTCCGGCTGACCGCCGGAGGCTGAAAGTGGCGGCACAGGCGAGAATCGGCGGTTGTTGAGCGGGCCGGTTCGGCAAAGCCCTTAGATTCCGGCGCGCTCCTGCCCGAGCCCTTAGTCCGGGAAAGACTATGCCTCGCCGACGCGGCCGCAACAGCAGCATCGATTCCGGTCCCGCGAAGCGTCGCGCCAGCGTCGCCCGGAACCGTCGGGCGGGCTACGACTACGAGCTGGGCGAGCAGTTCCTGGCCGGTCTGGTGCTGGCCGGCACCGAAATCAAATCGGTGCGGGCGGGAAACGTATCGATCGCCAACGCCTACATAAGGGTCGCTGCGCACGAGGCCTGGATCCACGGGATGCACATTGCCCGTTACCGGCCGGCCGCGGAGCGAAACCACGAACCCGACCGGCCCCGCAAGCTGCTGCTGAACCGACGCGAGCTGGTGCGGATCCAGGTCCGGACCCAGCAGCAGGGCTACACGGCGGTGCCGATCGAGCTGCTGATCCAGGGGCGTTTTGCGAAGCTGCGTTTTGCGATCGCGCGCGGCCGGAAGCGCTGGGACAAGCGCGAGGCCATCTCCCGGCGCGAGAGCGAAACGCGAATCAAGCGACTCCTCAAACAGGGCCGCGCCTGAACGAGATTCGCGCGCCGTCGGCGGCGAGATTGCGAGAATCCTCCAGGCGACCGCCATTCGCCCCCTGATCAAGTCCTAACCCTGCCAAATCTGCGCCCATGCCAACCAAATCGACCGCGGTCGCCGAGAACACCGACCTGCTTCCGGCGGGACTAGTCCTCTCGCCGGACCTGCGAAGCGTCCTTGAGGCGGCGCCCTCCGTCGTCTGGATCGAGGACGGCGACCAGCTGCGCGAGCTGTCCCTGGGCGGGGACGGCGCGGACGTCTTCGAAGTGGCCTACGACGTGCCCGGGGTGGGTCCGGTGCCGGAGGCGACGGTGACCCGGGCCCGCAACGGGGTGGCGGTCAACTTCCACGACCCCTACATGCGCCGGCGCGATCCCGACAGCATGGTGATCGGCGACCGCCTGGGCTCGGACAAGGTCAACATTTCCGACCGGCTCGAACTGGGCATGGACGAATTGCGCGAGGCGGTCTTTGGCTGGCTCGCCGACCAGGACCTGCTGGTCCTGGCGATCCAGGCCGGCGGCGAGCGGCTCGGCTATCCGGCGCTTCTGGTGGCCCCGCGCAACGCCGCATTTTTCGCGGCCGGGCTGGCCGAGCTGCAGCAGATGGTTCCGGCGTCGGAACTGGGCGGGGAGTTCGAGCCGCGCGCCGTGATCTACCTGGCGCCCCCCTTCCGCCACGTGCACTGCGACGGCCGCCAGGTGGTGGTCCACTGCCGCAGCGAGGCGATGCACGAGATCTTTTCCCTGAACCTGTACCTGGGCCCGAGCGCCAAGAAGGGCATTTACGGGGTCCTGCTCTCGATCGGCGAGGCCGAGAAATGGGTGACCGCGCACTGCTCGGTGGTGCAGGCGATCACGCCCTACGACAACATCGTCACGATCATGCACGAGGGCCCCTCGGGGTGCGGCAAGTCGGAAATGCTCGAATACCCGCACGTGGAGACCGACGGGCGTCTGCTGCTGGGGCACAACCACATCTCGGGCGAGATGCGGCACCTGTCGATCAACCAGTTCTGCCAGCTGCAGCCGGTGACCGACGACATGGCGCTCTGCCATCCCTCGATCCAGGACCAGTCCGGGCGGCTCACCGTCACCGACGCCGAGGCGGCCTGGTTCGTCCGCGTCGATCACATTCACGCCTACGGCGTCGATCCGTACCTGGAACGCCTGTGCACGACCCCGCCGCGGCCGATCCTGTTCCTGAACATCCACGCGGTCCCCAACGCCACCGCGCTCATCTGGGAACCGGTCGAGGACGCGCCCGGGCAGCCCTGCCCGAATCCGCGCGTGATACTGCCGCGCGAAATCGTCCCGCAGGTCGTTAACGACCCGGTGAGCATTGACGTGCGCAACTTCGGGCTGCGCCAGCCACCGTGCGCCAGCAACGCCCCGACCTACGGGATCGTGGGGATGCTGCACTTCCTCCCGCCCGCGCTGGCGTGGCTCTGGCGCCTGGTGGCCCCGCGCGGTTACCTGAATCCCAGCATCGTCGGGGGGTCGGGCCTCGAATCCGAGGGCGTGGGATCGTACTGGCCGTTCGCGACCGGGCGCCGGGTCGACCAGGCCAATCTCCTGCTGGACCAGATGGTCTCGGCGCCCAATACCCGCTACACCCTCACGCCCAACCAGAACATCGGCGCCTGGCGGGTCGGATTCATGCCCCAGTGGATGGTCCGCGAGTACCTGGCGCGGCGCGGCGGCGCCCACTTCCGGCAGGACCAGATATCGCCCGCCCGCTGTTCGCTGCTGGGTTATGCGATGGACCAGATGCGGATCGAGGGGCAGCTGATCGACCGCTGGTTCACGCAGGTGGACACCCAGCCCGAGGTCGGCGAGGAAGCGTACATGATCGGGGCCGGCCGCCTGACCGAGTTCTTCAAGGCGACGCTGCGCTCCGACTTCACCCACCCCGAGCTGGCCGGCCTCGGCCGCCAGATCATCGAATGCGCCCTCGACGACGGCGGGGTGGCCGATTACGAAAAGTTGATGCCGGCGGGCGGACCGACCTAGCCCCGCTGACGGCCTGAGGACCGCGACGGGCAGATTCCGATGGCATCCATCTCAAGCCTGATCAGCGGCCGGCGGTTGCCGGTCATCTACGAATCCCTGCCGCCGTCGCTGGGCGGAGCGGACGCGACGGGCCGCGCCGCCGCCGCGCTGGCGCGGACCCTGAGCGGATTTGGCGACATCGTGGACGCCCTGCTGGTGCCGCAGGTCGAGGACGAGTCTGGCGGCGGCCTGCATATTGAACGTTATGTCAAGGACGACGCGATCGCGTTCGTGGCCCGCTACCTCGAGCAGGCCAGCGACCCGTCGCCGCGCGCGGCGATAGTCGCCCAGCCGCTGACCCACCTGCCGGACGCCGAGATCGGACCGCTGCTGGACCGGGCCGCCGACGCCGGCGTCGGCGCGCTGGCGGTGGTCGGTCCGGCCAGCCGCGACCAGGCCGGCGCCAATCCCACCTCCACCGCCGCGGCGATCGCCCGCTGCGCCGCCGATCCGAGGATTTCGTCCGGGGCGATCGCGATCCACGCCCGCGATTCCGAACCGGCCCGGATGCTGGCCAAGATCGGGGCCGGGGCCGAATTCTTCCTGTCCCAGATTTACTACGACGCCGAGAGCATGGCGGCCACCATCGCCGCCTACGCCGGAGCCTGCCGGCAGGCCGAAGTCAGCCCGGCGCGACTGTTCCTGAGCCTGGTCCCGGTCATATCCCCGGCCACCGCGCGGCTAATGGCGAAGGTGATCAACCCCGGCCGGCGCCTGCCCGAGCCGGCGGCCGCGATACCCGCCGCGGCGGTGGGGCCCTCAACCATCGACTACCTCACGGACCTGCTGGCGGCAACGCTCGAGGCCGGCGCCGCGGCCGGGGTCCCGTTGGGTGTTTCGGTCGGGCACGTGACCGAACGCAACGTGCGGCTTTCGCTGGAGTTGCTTGCCGCGGTGAGCCGGTTCAGGTAGACCGGGCGGCCCCCGCCCGGCGGCCCGAGCCCTGCGGTTTCCCGCGCGCGAGAAGGGTCAGCGCGGCCGCAACTTCGTTTACGCCACCGAGCCTGAACCCGGCCGCGGTCGGTCGCGCCTTCCGCGCCACCAGCACGCCCAGGCCGCGGCTCGCGACCGCCGCGAACGCCCCCTCGTCGCTTACGTCGTCGCCGATGTAGAGCGGGAGATAGTCCCTGGCGCCACCGGGGTCCAGCCGCTCCAGGTACCAGGTCACCGCGCCGCCCTTGCCGGGAGCGGAGGCCGGCACGAACTCGAACACCTTGCGACCGGCCATCATGCCAAGTTCCGGAAATCGCCCGGCAAGGGCCCTAACGCGTTCGCGCAGCTCCGGCAACCGGTCGCGGTCGCGCAGCTTGCGGTAATGCAGCACCAGCGCCTGCGGCTTTTCTTCGATCCAGGTCCCTTCGAACTCGCGCGCAGCGGCGGCGATCTGCCCGCGCAGCGATTCCAGCTCGACTCCGCTCCCGCCAAACGGCTTGAAGGCCTGGCCGCCGGCGAGCCGGGCCTCCTGGCCGTGGCTTCCGAAATAGGCGGCGCCCGGAATCCGGATCAGGTTCTGCAGGTCGGCCAGGGCGCGTCCGCTGACGAATGCGACCGGCGTGACATTCGACAGCCGCTCCAGCGCGGCGAGCGCGGCCGGTTCCGCCCTGGCGTCTTCGGGGCGTTCGCAGATCGGGGCCAGGGTCCCGTCGAAGTCGAGCAGCAACGCGAGCGGTCGGCGCGCCCGGAGCGATCTCGCCGCCAGTGCGCCCAGCCCGGGCAGGCCGGCGCCGCCTTTGCGGGTACGTGACTGCAACCGGTAACACCCCTCGAAACATCCGGGTCATGGGCGGTGCGATTATCCGGTCGGTCCGCCTTTTTGCGCCGCAACAATCCAAATCCAGGGAGGGTTTGGGACACCCCGGAAGGACCGGCGCGGACACCGAGAATATCGGTCAAAATTTGTCCAATCTGGGGCGACTGCCGCAGATTGCGGTTCGCGGCAGGCGCGATTGGGCAGCGGGGTCAAAGATGAGAAAAGTCGGGAAAATCTTCATCGCGGCGATCGCCCTCGCCGCGCTGGCGGTAACCCTCGCCGCCTGCAACGGGGACGAATTGGAACCGGCGCCAACGCCGGAGCCGGCCGCCCCGGCCCCGGCGTCCGAACCCGAACCTGCCGCCGAACCGGTAGATCAGTCGGGACCGTTGCGAATTGGGGTGATGGAATCGCTGACCGGTCCCGGCGAGACCTACGGGACGGTCGCGGTCCAGGCCAAGCAAATGGCGGTTGACGAGATAAACGAGGCCGGCGGCATCAACGGGCGGGCACTGGAGCTGGTGGTCGAGGATTCCAAGTGCAACGCCCAGGACGCGATTACGGCCTACCGCAAGCTGACCGACGTCGACGGGATAAAGATCATCCTCGGGACGTCATGTTCCGGGGCGATGCTGGGCGCGGCGCCGCTGGCCGAGGAAGATGGCGTGATCATGTTCTCGGGCCTGGCGACCAACCCCGACATCGCCGAGGCCGGCGACTACATCTTCCGGACCTCGCTCAACGACATCCTGGTCGGCACCGACACCGGCAACGCGCTCTGGGCCGACGGGGTGCGCCGGCTGGCCACGATCACCGAATCGACCGATTACGCCGAGGGCGTGCGGCGCACCACGGTCGAGCAGTTCGAAAAGCGCGGCGGCGAGATAGTGGCGGCCGAACAGTACGCCTCGGACGTGACCGATTTCCGCAGCCAGCTGACCAAGCTGGTCGCCGCCGAGCCCGACGCCATCCACATTTCCGCGCAGGCCGAGTTCTCCGGCGGGACGGTGATCAAGCAGCTGCGCGAGATCGGCTTCGACGGTCCGCTCTACTCCGAGGCGGTCGGGGCCGGTACGACCGCGCTGGAGATCGCCGGCGAGGCCGCGACCGGGCTGAAGGCGGTATTCGCCGACCTCGACCCGGCCAACGCCAAGGGACAGGAGGTCCTGGGCAACTTCAGGGAACGCTACGACTACGTGACCCTGCCCTGGTACCTGGGATCGGCCTACGACGACGTCTACATCGCGGCCGAATGCCTCAGGCAGACCGGCGACGACCAGGACGCCGACGGGTTCCGCGACTGCATGTACTCGATCACCTGGAGCGGGGCGATCGGCGACGACTACGGATTCGACGAGAAGGGCGAAGTGGTCGGCCTGACCAACGTGGTGGCCGAAGTCCTGCCGGTGGCCGAACGCACCGAGGAGAACTACGGCTACCGCGTGCTGGGCCCGGCCCCGACCCAATAGCCGCCAGCCCCGCAAGCTCCCCCGCGCGCAAATGACCGGGAACGCCGTCGCGGCGCTGCGCGAGAGGGGCCGCTTGGCCGCGGTCGGCCTGGCGCTGCTGGTGGCCGCCTACCTGGCCTGGAAGGTGGGGCAGTCGCCGCAGCAGGCGCTGCAGTTCGCCTTCAACGGAATGGCGGTGGGGGCGATCTACGCCCTGCTGGCGATGGGCTTCACGCTCGTCTACAGCACGGTCTGGTTCTTCGACCTCTATTACGGCGCGGCCGCCACGCTGGGCGCCTACGGCGTCTTTTACCTGCGCTCCTCGGACGCTCTCTACAGCCGCTACGAGGCGGCCAACCCGTTCATAAACGGCGTCCTGGCCCTGGTGGTCGGCGGCGTGGTCGCCTGGGCGCTGCACGTGGGGCCGGCGGCCCGGCTGCGGGCGAAGCTGCCCGAGGCCGCCTACCGCGCCCTGATCGCCGCGCTGGGGATCTCCGCCGCCGCCTACACCCTGGCCGTGCTCTCGTTTCCGGAGCATCTGCGCATGCTGCTGGCGCCGGCGATCGGGCTCGCGGCGGCGATTGCAATCGGGCGACTGGCATTCGGGGTCCTGTGGACGGCTGCCGGAACCCGGGCCCGGGCCGTGGCGGCGACGCTGGCGGGTTCGGCCGCCGGCGCGGCGAGCGGGTACTTTCTGGCCGGAGCCGAGGGCGCCGACCTGTACCTTAGCTGGCTGCTCTCGTGCCTTCTGGCCGGTTCGGTCGGGCTGGCGCTCTACCGCGGGCTCTACGTCCACATGCGGGCGCGGGCCAAGTCGCCGCTGATAATGCTGGTCGCCTCGCTAGGGATCCTGTTGAGCCTTACGGCCTTCATCTCGATCGCATTCGAGAGCGCCCCGCGGCCGCTGCCCGAGGCGTTCGGAACCGGGTCGGTCACCGTGGGCGGGGCCTACATCAAGGGATTCAGCATCTTCGCCATCGCGGTCGCCCTGCTGGGGTTCGCGGCCCTGTGGCTGATGCTCGGCAAAACGACCTTCGGGCGGGCGGTGCGCGCCATCGGCGACGACGAGCAGGTGGCCAGGGTGGTGGGCATCAACACCGTCGTCGTCGTCTCGATCGTCTTCTTCATCGGCGCCGTCTACGCCGCGCTGGCCGGCGTTATCAGCGGCCACGACACCGCAATTCAGCCGCGGATGGGTCTGCTGTTGCTGCTGAAGGGCTGGATCGCCTCCGTGGTCGGCGGGATCGGCAACCTGTACGGGGCGATCCTGGGCGGATTCGTGCTCGGCATGGTCGAACAGTTCGGCATCTGGGACCTGGCCGGCGAATGGCGCGACGCGATCGCCTTCGTCCTGCTGATCCTGTTCCTCTCCTTCTGGCCCAACGGCCTCCTGCCCGGAGGTAGGCCGTGCCGGAGGGCTCCTGGCTGCAAACGGGCTGGCGTCGCCTGCTGGAGGATCCGCGCGGATTCTGTCTGGACCACCTCGGCAGCATCGAGCTGTGGGCGACCGTGGCCGTCATCGGCTGGGCGTTCGGGTTCATGGTCTGGCAGGGCGTCGGCTTTGCGATCACGGTCGGAACGGTGTTCGGGATCTGGGCGATCCTTGCGATCAGCCTGAACCTGGTGCTGGGATTTACCGGCCTGCTCTCGGTCGGACACATCGGGTTCTTCGGCGTCGGCGCCTACGCGATGGCGATCCTTACCTCGGATCCGGCCTACGAGCAGCTCCGGACCGAGGCGATCCCGACCTACGGCTGGTCGTTCTTCGCCGCCCTGCCGGTAAGCGTGCTGGCGGCCGGGCTGGTGGCACTGGCGGTGGGGATCGCCTTCAACCGGTTCCGCGACGACATCTACGTACTGGTCTCGTTCGGTTTCGCCATCATCGCCTACAACGTGTTCCTGAACTGGCGCGGCGTGACCCGCGGGGCGTTCGGGATCCACGAAATCGCCACCCCGGCGATCGGCGGGGAGGTGCTTGACGGCGAGTTCGAATTCCTGCTCCTGGTGCTGGGGTTCCTTGCCCTCGTCGCGCTGGCCGCCTACCTCCTGGTGACTTCCTCGTTCGGGCGGGTGCTCACCGCCATCCGCGAGGACGAGACGGCAATCGAGGTCTTTGGCTACCGCGCGGCCCATTTCAAACTCTCGATCTGGGTGATCTCGGCGATGATGGCGGGACTGGCGGGCGGGCTCTTCGCCAGCTGGACCAGCTTCATCGATCCGAACTCGTTCCTGCTCCTGGAATCGGTCCTGCTGGTTTCGATCGTGATCCTGGGCGGGCTGGCCTCGATCCGGGGTTCGCTGCTGGGGGCGATGGCGTTCGTGCTGCTCGAGGAAGGGATGCGGTTCCTGCCGTTCATACCCACCGAGTACGTCGGCCAGGGCCGGCAGGTGGTGCTGGGAATCATGCTGGTCCTGCTGATGCTCTACCGGCCGCAGGGCCTGGTCGGAAGGTACCGGCTGTGAGCGAAGAAGCCGGGCGGAAGGGCGCGGGCGGCCACGCCATCCGGACCGAGGTCATCTCCAAGCACTTCGGCGCGGTCCGCGCGATCGACGAGCTCACGCTCGCCGTCGGCCGCGGCGTGACCACCAGCGTCGTCGGGCCCAACGGGTCCGGCAAGTCCACGCTCGTGAACGTCCTCAGCGGGGTCCTGCCGCTGGACGGCGGGCTGGTGGTCCTGGGCGGGGACCGCCTGCGGGTCGTGCGCTCGCACGAGATCGCCCGGCGCGGACTCACGCGCACGTTCCAGGAGGTGCGCCTTTTCGACCAGATCAAGGTGTCGGACAACATCCTCGTGGTCCTGACCGAGCGGGGACTGCTCCCCGCCCTGCTGCAGCGGCGCAACCGGAGCGTGCAGGACCGGGCGCGCCGGATCCTGGAACTGGTCGGGATGTGGGAGAAGCGGGACGCCCTAGCCGGCGAACTCTCCTACGGCCAGCGCAAGCTGCTCGAGATCGGCCGCGCCCTGGCGATGGACGCCGAGACCTATCTCCTCGACGAGCCGTTCGCCGGACTGTTCCCGCAGATGGTCGAACGGGTCAAGGCCATCCTGCGGCGGATGCGCGCCGAAAACCGGTCCATCGTGTTCATCTCGCACAACATGGAGATAGTGCGCGAACTCTCCGACCGGATCGTCGTCCTGGAGAGCGGGTCGCTGCTGGCCGAAGGCGGGGTCGGGCCGGTGCTGGCGAGCCCGGAGGTGATCGAGGCCTACCTTGGTGAATGAACGGATCCGGGGCTGATGCTGCTCGAACTGGACAACGTCTCCGTCCGCTACGGGGCGGTCGAGGCGCTCTCGCGTGCCTGCATACGGGCCGGCGGGGGCGAGATGGTCGCGGTGATGGGCCCGAACGGGGCCGGCAAGTCCACCGTGCTGAAGGCGGTGATGGGGCTGGCGCCGGTGACCGGGGGACGGTCCGCTGGCGCGGCCGGCCGCTGGCGGCGGCGACCCACCAGATAGTCAAACAAGGGATCGCGTTCGTGCCCCAGGGGCGGCGGGTCTTTAACCACCTGACGGTGGAGGAGAACCTGGAGATGGGGTGCCTGTACCTGGGCGACCGCCGCGAACGGCGGCGGCGGCTCGATTCGGTGCTCGAACTCTTTCCGGTGCTTGGCCAAAAGCGGAGCGATCTGGCCAGCCAGATGTCGGGCGGACAGCAGCAGATGCTGGCGCTGGGGCGCGGGCTCATGGCCGCCCCGCAGATGCTGCTGCTGGACGAACCGACCCTGGGGCTGGCGCCGATCGTGGTCAAGGAGGTCTTCGCCAAGGTCTCCGAGATCAACCGGCGCCTGGGAACCACGACCCTGATCGTGGAGCACAACATCAAGGGCGTGCTCGACATCGTCGACCGGGCCTACGTGCTCGACCGCGGCAGCGTGGTCCACGACGGCGACCCGCGGACGGTGCGCGAATCCGGCATCCTGACCGAGGTGTTCCTGGGCGCGGCCTAGACGCTCGGACGGGATCGGACCGGTTTCAGACGGCGGTGCGGGCCCGGCGGCCGGGCCAGCCGAAACCCGTGCGGGAGCGGGGGACGGGGCTCGAACCCGCAACATCCAGCTTGGAAGGCTAGCGCTCTACCAGTTGAGCTACCCCCGCCGGGGCGCCAGATTCTAGGTGCCGAGCGAACGTTGTCGCCCGGGCCAAGCCAAGCCCAAAACTAAGATGGTGGCAAGTGTCGGGTTGGTGTACAGAAGTGGTTGTGGAGCGGTGGCCAGCGATGTGATGGGTAAGGTGCCCGCAATGACCCTGCGCCGGCGTCTGGGGCTCACCTACCGCGGCGGCGCCTCCGCATACCTGTTCGTGCTGCCGTCGGTCATCTTCATCAGCGTGTTCGTGATCGTCCCGATTTTCGGTGCCCTCTTCTATTCGTTCAACGACTACGACCTGCTGACCCCGCCCGATTTCGTGGGGCTCAAAAACTACGAACTGATCGGCAAGGAACCGCGCTTCTGGCCATCGATTCGCAACACGGTCTTCTTCGCCTTCGGCACGGTCCCGACCGGCATCGTCACCTCGCTCTTGCTGGCCGTCCTGATCAACCGCTCGATCCGCGGAATCTACTTCTTCCGGGCCATGTTCTACATGCCGGTCGTCTCCTCGTTCGTCTCGGTCTCGCTGATCTTCCTGTGGATGTACGAGCCCCAGTTCGGACTGGCCAACGAGGTGCTCAGGTTCCTCGGACTCGCCGCATCCAAGTGGCTGCGCGGACCCGAGACCGCAATGCTGGCGATCGTGCTCATGAGCATCTGGAAGAACATGGGCTTGAACATGGTGATCTACCTGGCCGGCCTGCAGGGGATCCCTCCGCACCTCTACGAGGCGGCCGAGATCGACGGGGCCGGACGGATCGCCAAGATGTTCCGGATCACGATCCCGCTGCTGGCGCCTACCACCTATTTCGTGGTGATCGTCTACTTCATCGGCGCCCTGCAGATGTTCGTGCAGGTCTTCATCATGGCCTGCGAGCCGCAGGGCAACTGCGGCGGACCGCTCGATGCGACGATCACGATCGTCCTGCTGATCTACCTCGAGGCGTTCAACAACCTGCGGATGGGGTTTGCGGCCGCGCTCTCCTTCATCCTGTTCGTGGTGATCGGACTGGTGACCATCGTGAACGCCAGGCTGCTCCAGTACGAGGTCGGGTATTGAGTCGGGCTCGACCCGGCCGCCGTTGCGCCTGTCGGCTCGGGACAATCGGCCCGGCAAATATGTCGTAATGCTGGGCGGCGGCGGCGGGAGATCGGCTGCCGGGCCGCGCGGGATTGAGGCGGCTCCGGCCGATTCCTAATGCGGCGGAATCGCGCCCCAAAACGGCCCTACCTTAAACTTTGAAGGTAACCGGCCCGAGCTGGCCGGGCGCTTGCGCATTTTTTTTAAATCGAACAAGACGCCGCAGCGTTTTGCCTGGAGAGTCCAACATGCAGGCCGATCAAGCAATTGGCGCCGCGCCGCGCATGACGATGCGTCGGCGCCTGGGGCTGACCTACCGCGGCGGCGCAACTTCCTATCTGTTCGTGCTGCCGTCGATCATCTTCATCGGCATCTTCGTCATCGTCCCCATCGTCGGGGCGTTCTACTACTCGTTTACCAACTACGACCTGCTGACCGCGCCCGAGTGGAGCGGCCTCAAGAATTACCAGCTGATCGGCAAGGAGCCGCGCTTCCTGCCGGCGATCCGAAATACGGTGTACTTCGCCTTCGGGACCGTACCGGCCGGGGTGATCACCTCGCTGCTGCTGGCGGTGCTGGTGAACCGCGCGATCCGCGGCATCTACTTCTTCCGGGCCATGTTCTACATGCCGGTCGTCTCCTCGTTCGTCTCGGTCTCGCTGATCTTCCTGTGGATGTACGAGCCCCAGTTCGGTCTGGCCAACGAGATATTGCGGGCGATCGACCTGCCGGCCTCCAAGTGGCTGCGCGGGCCCGAGACCGCCATGCTGGCGATCGTGCTCATGAGCATCTGGAAGAACATGGGCCTGAACATGGTCATCTACCTGGCCGGCCTGCAGGGAATCCCGCCGCACCTCTACGAGGCGGCCGAGATCGATGGTGCGGGACGCTTCTCGCAGATGTTCCGGATCACGGTCCCGCTGCTGGCCCCGACCACCTATTTCGTGGTCATCGTCTACTTCATCGGCGCCCTGCAGATGTTCGTGCAGGTATTCATCATGGCCTGCCAGGACGCTCAGGGGAACTGCGGCGGACCGCTTGATTCGACCGTCACGATCGTGCTGTTGATCTACCTTGAGGCGTTCGCCAACCTGCGGATGGGCTTTGCGGCCGCGCTATCGTTCATCCTGTTCACGGTCATCGCCGTCATCACGGTCATCAATTCCAAGCTGCTCGAATACGAGATCGGCTACTAGCCGGGCTCGGATCAGCCCGACAGGTTCTTGTGACCGGCCCGGGGGGGGGCAAGCCTGACCGCTCGGACCGGAGGGCAAGGGCGACCGGATCGCCCCGCCGCAATCGGCGCCGCCCGCGGCGAACGTAGCCGCCCATGACCGACCGCGCCGCTCTGCAGGTTGCGCTGCGACGCCGGTTCCGGCTCACCTACCGGGGCGGGGCCACGGCTTACCTGTTCGTACTGCCGTCGGTCATCTTCATCGGCGTTTTCGTCATCGTCCCGATCCTAGGGGCCCTCTACTACTCGTTTAACAACTACGACCTGCTGACGCCGCCGGAGTGGGTTGGGATAAAGAACTACCGGATCATCGGGAACGAACCCCGCTTCTGGCCGGCGGTGCGCAACACCATGCTGTTTGCGCTGGGCACGGTCCCGGCCGGGGTTATCACATCGCTCCTGCTGGCGGTGCTGGTGAACCGCACGATCCGCGGCATCTACTTCTTCCGGGCCATGTTCTACATGCCGGTGGTCTCCTCGTTCGTCTCGGTCTCGCTTATCTTCCTGTGGATGTACGAGCCCCAGTTCGGGCTGGCCAACGCGTTCCTGCGGGCGGCCGACCTGCCGGCGTCGAAGTGGCTGCGCGGACCCGAGACCGCCCTGTTCGCCATCATCCTGATGAGCATCTGGAAGAACATGGGCCTGAACATGGTCATCTACCTGGCCGGCCTGCAGGGAATCCCGCCGCACCTCTACGAGGCGGCCGAAATCGACGGGGCGGGCCGGATTTCGCAGATGTTCCGGATCACGATCCCACTTTTGGCCCCGACCACCTATTTCGTGGTCATCGTCTACTTCATCGGCGCCCTGCAGATGTTCGTGCAGGTATTCATCATGTCGTGCAACGATCCGGCCGGGTCGTGCGGCGGCCCTCTGGATTCGACAATCACGATCGTGATGCTGATTTATCTGGAGGCGTTCCTGGCCCTGCGCATGGGGTTCGCGGCGGCGCTTTCGTTCATACTCTTTGTCCTGATCGGGGCGGTGACGATCCTGAACGCCCGCGTGCTCAGCTACGAGATCGGCTACTGAACCGGCCGCCCAATTTATCCTGTTGTAAGCGTGTTCAAATTCGCACGCCGAACCGCGCGGGCTCCAAAGCGTCTCCGGGCGCTGCAAGGACACGTCGGGCGCGGACGGAACCGGAGAAAAGTTGATGGGAATGGCGGCAACGGCCCAGCGGGCCAGGATCGGAATGCGCCGCCGCCTGGGGCTCACCTACCGGGGCGGTGCGACTGCCTACCTGTTCGTGCTGCCTTCGGTCGTCTTCATCGGCGTATTCGTCATCGTTCCGATCTTCGGGGCGCTCTACTACAGCTTTAACAACTACGACCTGCTGACCGCGCCCGAGTGGAGCGGCCTCAAGAATTACCGGCTGGTGGCGAGCGAGCCGCGGTTCCTCCCGGCGATGCGCAACACGATGGTGTTCGCACTTGGAACGGTGCCGGCCGGGGTGATCACCTCGCTGCTGCTGGCGGTGCTGGTGAACCGCGGGATCCGCGGGATCTACTTCTTCCGGGCGATGTTCTACATGCCGGTGGTCTCTTCGTTCGTGACCGTCGCGCTGATCTGGCTTTGGATGTACGAACCGCAGTTCGGACTGGCGAACGCGGCGCTGCGCTTCCTGGGGCTGCCCACTTCGAAATGGCTGACCGGGCCCGAGACCGCGCTGCTGGCGATCATCCTGATGAGCGTCTGGAAGAACATGGGCCTGAACATGGTCATCTACTTGGCCGGCCTGCAGGGAATCCCTCCGCACCTCTACGAGGCGGCCGAGATCGACGGCGCCGGCCGGATATCGCAGATGTTCCGGATCACCCTCCCGCTGCTGGCCCCGACCACCTATTTCGTGGTCATCGTCTACTTCATCGGCGCGCTGCAGATGTTCGTGCAGGTCTTCATCATGGCCTGCCCGCACACGCAGATCAACTGCGGCGGGCCGCTGGATTCGACGATCACGATCGTCATGCTCATCTACCTGGAAGCCTTCGCCTACCTGCGAATGGGCTTTGCGGCCGCGCTGTCGTTCATCCTGTTCATGGTGATCGGGCTGGTGACCATCGTGAACGCCAGGATCCTCAGTTACGAGATCGGCTACTAACGCTTAGACGGGCCCGGCCCGGGGCGCTCAGTGGACCCCGTAGGCGAACCGTGAGCGCGGCGTAGCCGGGTAGGCCTGCAGCACGACCTGCTCCAGCAGCAGATCGCGCAGCCTTTCGCGCTCAGACGCGTATTCGGCGCGGCCGACGAGGTTGGTCTGCTCGCCCGGATCGGCGGTCAGGTCGAACAGCTGCTGGCCGGATCCCTCCGGATACCAGGTGTACCGGTAGCGGTCGTCGACTACGGTGCGCGCCCAGCGGTCCAGCGTGTTCGAGTCGATGTTGTTGTAACTCTCGGCGTAGGCGCACGACCGCCAGGAATCATCGACCGCGCCGCGGCCCAGCGGCAGGAGCGAGCGTCCCGGCAGGGTCGGGAACGGCAGCGCCAGGCGCAGCGATTCGGGCTCCGGGACCGCGAGTCCGGCCATGTCGAACACGGTCGGATAGATGTCCTCGAGCTGGACGAACTCGGAGCGCTGCTGTCCGGACGAAATCCCGGGGCCGGCGATCATCAGCGGGACCCGTATGCAGGCGTCGTAGTGCATTTCGCCCTTTGACATCAGCCCGTGGTCGCCGAGCATCTCGCCGTGGTCGGAGAGGAACACCAGGTAGGTGTTTTCCCCTCGGCCGCGCTCGCCGATCGCATTCTGCAGCCGGCCGAGCTGCTCGTCGAGATGGATAAGGTCGGCGAAGTAGTGGCACCGGTCCTTGAGCCAGTCCCGGCCCTCGGCCGCCGCCGACAGCGGCGCCAGGCATTCCGGCGCGTTCGGATCGTTTCGCCATTCGGCCGCCAGCGGAGGCGGGATCGCGCCGGAATTCACGCGCCCGAGATAGCCCTGCGGCGGGGCGAACGGCCCGTGCGGCTGCACGTAGGAGACGTGCATGTAGAGCGGCCGGTCCGCGTCGGCACCCGACACAAATTCCAGGGCGCGGGTGGTGATCCATTCGGTCTGCGAGAGTTCGGCCGGAAAGGGAAGCTCGTAGGCGCCGGGCTGCGGCGGGATCTTCTCCATCCGCGCGGCCAGGTCGACCCCTTCGGGACCGTAGTTTCTGAATCCTTCGATCTGGCGCGCCCAGACGGTCGAAAGCGCCGCATCGGCCCACTCGGGGTGCTCGGCAAGGATCCAGTCCAGCCAGGGACCGCCGCGGGCGTCCTCGGTCACCCAGCAGGCGTCGAACCCGTACTCGCGGTAGTCGGGATCGAGCGATTCGTAGTGGGGGTGGAAGTGCACCTTCCCGGCGGCACCGGTCTGGTAGCCCGATTCCTGCAGCGCGCGCATGAAGGTCGGAATCTCCGGGTCCAGGAAGTAACCGTTCTGCAGCACGCCGTGCTGCTGGGTGGTCAGGCCGGTGGCCAGCGTGGCCCGCGCCGGGCAGCAGAGCGGATTGGAGGAGATCGCGCGCCGGAACCAGGTCCCCGATCCGGCCAGGTCAGAGAAGTTCGGAAGGTCGACGATCCCGCCGGCGAGGCCGTGTTCGAGCCAGCACGCGGCGAGCTGGTCGACCATGAAGAAAATAATGTCGGGTCGGTCGGATTTGGGCATGGGCTCTAAGACTCCGCGCGCGTCGCTCTGATCTCCGGGCGCCGTTAAGCGGACCGGTCCGGGCCCGTTCGCAGGTCACCTTACCAGTGTGATCGCGCGCCGGGCGCACGCGGACCCAAAACTTTGTTCACCAGTTCAGTTGGCGAGGCGCGAATGCAGATAGCGGGATGCACATGGGGGCTCGACTGCGGTCAGGCCGAAGCGGCCGAAGCGTTCGAGCGGGCCGGGTTCGACACGATCGACGTCGACCCGGGATTCGGGCCGGCCGCCGACTGGAAACCGGTTCGGCCGGTGTCGTGCCTGGCGGCCGGACACCTATTCCCCGGCGGGACCCGGCTGGACGATCCCGACCCCGGCGACCGCGCCGCGGCCCACAAACACGTGCTGGCGTCCATAGAGGAGGCCGGCCGCCTTGGAGCCGAGGTCGTCTACGTGGGCGCGCCCAACCCGAACGAGCAGGCGATGGAGTGGTTCTCCGAATGCCTGCCCGAGCTGGCCGCGCACTCCAGCCGGAACGGCCTGCTGCTGGCGGTCGAGCCCTCGCCGCCGCGCGGACTGCGCACGATCGCCGAAACGCGCGAATTCATCGAATCGCTCGGCCTGGACAACTTCCACATCCTGCTCGACTTCGCCCATTGCCTGCTGGTTGACGAGGACCCGGTCGGGGCGATCGAGGTCTGCGGCGAGCGCCTGGCCTACGTCCACTTCAACGACACCGACGGGACCAACGACAACCACCTGGGGCTCACCGACGGGATATTCGACGCCGGCCTGGTCGAGGAGATCGTCTCCGAACTAAAGCGGGTCGGCTACCGGCGCCCGCTGGCGATCGAGAGTTCGCCGGCCCTGCCGGACCCGCTCGGCAGCGCGCTGAAGACCTTTCAGGTCCTAAAAGCCTGCGGGGCCTGAACCGGGAATCAGGTCAGGTCGGCCAGCTGCGGCATCACCTCGTTGGTGAGCAGGTCGACCGAACGGCGCCAGGACGGCTGGTCGCGCCACTCGTGAATCATCATCAGGAGCACGCCGAATCCGCCCACGTCACCGTACAGGCGGCGCAGCTTTTCGGCCACCTCGTCGGGATCGCCGACCACCCAGATGTTCTCGGCCATGTATTCGAGCGTGATCTCCGAGTCCGGTATGTCGGGGTCGATCTTTACCAGGTCCAGGTAGCCGACCTTGGGCAGCAGCTTGAAGAAATAGTCCCCGAAATCGCGGCCCAGGGTGCCGTTTATCGCCCCGTCGAGCGCTTCCTCGGACGTGTCGGCGACGAAGATGTTGCGGGCGATCCGCCAGGTGCTGCGGTCGGGGGTCAGGCCGGCGGCGGCGGCGCCCTCCTCGACCGCCTCCCAGTGGGTCTTAAGGAGCGGCGTGGGCACCACGTTGATGCTCATCGGAATCCAGCCCTTAAGGCCGGCGACGCGCAGCGTGCCCGAGTGCCGCGAGACCCCGGCCACGCCGATCGGCGGGTGCGGCTTCTGCAGCGGCCGCACGTGGACCGAAAGGCCGATGTCGTCCTGGGGTTCGGGAACCTTGAATCCCCAGCTGCCCGAGCGGTAGGGGCCGGGCTTGGCCTCGCCCCAGAGCTCCAGGATCGCATCCAGGGTCTCGCGCATGATCTTGGGCGCCGCGCCGGGCTCGTCGTAGCCGAACACCTCGAAGTCGCCCGGAAAGCCGCCCGCGCCGATACCCCACATGAACCGGCCCTTGGCCATGTGGTCGAGCTGGGCGATGCGGTGCGCGAGCATGAACGGGTTGTGGTTGGGGAGGCAGGAGACCCCGGTCCCGAGCTTTATCTGTTCGGTGAGGGCCAGCGCCTGGGCGATCACCAGGTCGGGCGCGGGGATGTTCTCCCACTCGGAGGTGAAGTGCTCGCCCAGCCAGTATTCGGACAATCCCAGGCGGTCGCAGGTCACGATCGTGTCCAGGTCGTCGGCCAGGGTCTGGGTGAAGTCGTGACCCGGCGGGTGCAGCGGCATGTTGAAGGCCCCGAGTTTCATCTGCTGCGCATCCTCCGCTGGCGGGTGGGCCGGACCCTGGGCGGTTCCGGCGGTTGAAAAATTCTAGGGACTGGCGCCGGCCGATCCGGCGCGCGGCGCGCGCTTTTAGGCCACGCGGTGGCGGGCGGCGGCGCGCTCGTCGAATTCAAAGCCCAGCCCCGGCCGCTGCGGCGAGTCGATCAGGCCGTCGGAGCCGACGACCGGCCAGTTGCGGACCAGTTCGCTGCGGAGCGGATTGGGGTTCTGGTCCATCTCGAACGCATACCCGGTGGGGGCGGCGCAGAGCAGGTTCAGGTTCGCAAAGCCCGAGACCGCGGCGCCGTAGTTGTGCGGGGCGAACCCCAGGTGGCAGGCGGCGGAGTAGGCCGAGATGCGCTGGCATTCGCTGATTCCGCCGGCCCAGGCCGCATCGGGCTGGGCGATGTCGATGCAGCCGCCGTCGATCAGGGTCTTGAAGCCCGGCAGCGAGGTCTCGGTCTCGTAGCCTGCCACCGGCATGGAGATGCGCCCGCGCACGAACGCGGCGCCGGCGGTGTCCTCGGTCCAGGTCGGTTCCTCGAACCAGGCGATTTCGTGGCCCTCGACCGCGCGCGCGAACGCGACCGCCCGGTGCGGGGTCATCTGGTTGTTGGCGTCGATCATCAGCTCCCGGCCCGGCCCCAGGCCCTCGCGCGCCACCCGCACCCGTTCGGCGTCCTCGGCCTCATCCAGGCGGCCGACCTTCATCTTGGCGGCGCGGTAGCCCCTGCCGGCGATGCGCTCCATCTCGGCCGCCAGACCGGCGAGGTCCTTGCCCGGTTCGTAGAAGCCCCCGCTGCCGTAGGCGCGGACCCTTCCCGCGCGCGAGCCGAGCAGCTTGTGCACCGGCAGTCCGGCCGCCTTGCCGAGGATGTCCCAGAGGGCCAGGTCGACGCCGGCGATCGCTGACTGCATCACCCCGCGGCGGCCCGACTGGATCGTGCCCTTGTACATCCGGTCCCAGAGCTCGGCGATGTAGGTCGGGTCCGAGCCCACGATCATCGGCGCCAGCCGCGTCTCCAGGATCGCCTTGACCCCGAACGCGGTCCCGCCGAAGGTGCCGGCCTCGCCCAGCCCCTCGATGCCGTCGCGGGTTCGGACCCGCACCAGCATGCACTCGCGGGCCCCGATCTCGACCTGGGCGTCGCGGATCGGCGAATCCATCTCCCAGCGCAGGAGTTCGACCTTAACTTCCTCAATAACCATGTGGGCCTCCGTCCGGCCGGATCGCCGGTGTGATCGTCAGGTGGATTTCCTCAACCGGCTCGGCCAGGCCGAGCCGGCGGGCGCGGGCGATGACCGCACGCTGGTTCAGGTTGATAAATTGCAGCGCGGTCGAATTCGGGACCTCCACCCGCAGGCGCCCCTCGCGCAACTGGACCGGCCGGCAGCCGGCCGCGTATTCACCGCAGATCTGGGCCAGCGCCCGCCGGATCAGCTCCATCTGGCGCCCGCGCGCCAGGCCGGCCCGGTAGGCGGGTTCGCCAAGGACCTCGGCGACGTGGTCGCCGAGACTGCGGGGGCCGGTTTCGCGGGGGTCGCGCGGCCCCGGGTCAGGCCGGTTTGACATCGCCGTCGGCCACCGCGAAGGCCTGGCAGCGCTCGACCAGGCTTTCGGGCACCAGGCCGCGGTCGGCGGCGGCCAGGAACAGCTGCGCGTCGGCGGGCAGGATTTCGGCCAGCTGGCCGCGGTGATGCGGATCGAGCTCGGAAAAAACCTCGTCCAGCGCCAGCACCGGGGTCTGGCCGATCTGTTCGGTCAGCCAGTCCAGGAGGGCCAGCTTCACGCAGAGGACGGCCAGGCGCTGCTGTCCGCGCGATGCGAACTGGGCCGCGGGGCGAGCGTCGACGTGGATCCGGAAGTCGTCCCGGTGCGGTCCGATCAGGGTGGTGCCGACCGCGATCTCGCGCTGGCGCGTACGCCGCAACGCCTCCGCCAGCGATCCCGGCGCAAGTTCCGGCAGCGCCGGCCGGTATTCCAGGCTGACCTGTCTGGGCCCGCGCGCGAGCCGGGCAAAATGCGCCTGCGAACGGGTCGAAATCTGCTCCAGCCACCCCGCCCGGGCCCGGACCAGGACGCCCCCGTGGGTGTCCAGCAGGTCGTCCCAGTAATCGAGCTGGTCGGGGTCCTTGCCCGGACCGAGGGCAAGCTCCCGGAGCAGGGCGTTGCGCTGGCGGCGGGCGCGCTCGAAATCGCCCAGGGCGGCGACGTACTCGCCGTCGGCCTGGCCGATCGCCCAGTTGGCGAACCGCCGCCGCGCGGCCGGCTGCCCGCCGACCAGTTCCAGGTCGCGGGGTTCGAACTGGACCAGCGGCAGGCGCCCGATCAGATCGCGCCGCGGCCGCATTTTGCCCTCGATCCAGGCCCGCCGCGACACCCGTCCGCCCTCGCCCGGGGCCACGACCATTTCCAGCAGCTTCGGGAGCCCCTCGCCGGCCGCCACCCTGGCCCGCACCCGCGCAAAGCCGGCCCGCTCGCCCTCGGGGCTGATCCGGATCAGTTCCAGTCCGGCCGACGGGTTTCCGCCGCGTCCGGCCGAGACCAGCCCGATCGCTTCGAGCAGGTTCGACTTGCCGGCCCCGTTGGGGCCGATGAAGAGGCATCCTCCGGCCGGGGGCTGCAACGTGAGGTGGTGATAGTTGCGGAACCCGGTAAGGTCCAGCACGTGACATAGCACCGCCGACATCTAGGATCTCCCCCGCAGGACGATGTGGGCGATCTGCGATGCCAGCAAGACCAGTGCGATCAGCAGCGCAAGCCCGAAAAACACCAATAGGCTCCATCCGATCTTGCCGAAAAAGAGTAGCAGCGCGGCCAGATAAGCGGTAACCAGGGCGATCGCGGCCCAGGCGTAGATTCGCCAGCGCCGCGCCGGCAGGAGGGATTTAAGCCGGGGCATCAAGCGCCGATCGCGCGGCCGCCGTCCCCAGGTCGGCGATGACCTGGCGGTGGCTGGCCTGGGGATTGGCCGCGATCCGGCCCAGGCGGTAGAGGTCTTCGGGGAAATGCACCCGTTCGAACCGGGTGCTCACCGCCGATTCGTAGCCCGCCGCCCGCACCAGGTCGGCGCTTGCCTGGTCGTAGCCCCCGAACGGATAGGAGAAGTGGTCGCCGCCGACGGGCAGCAGCGCCGCGCGCGAGAGCACGACCTCGGCTTCGGCCGCGCCGCGGTTGGCGCGCAGAAGGTTCGGGACGTCGGCGTGGTTGAGGGTGTGGGACTGGACCGAGAACCCCCAGTTCCGAAGGCGCGCGAACGCGTCGTCGCTCAGGTGTCCGGGTTCGAGTTTGTCGAACCCGGGCAGGACGAAGAACGTCGCCGGAAGGCGCAGGCGCAAGAGCACCGGCGCCGCATTGCGGAGCTGGCTCAGGCGCCCGTCGTCGAACGTTATCGCCAGCGGGCGCGCCGGCAGATCGGCCGTCCCCCGCAGCGCCCGCACCAGTCGTTCGTAGGGCACGACCTTGAATCCTTCCTCCAGGAGGCCCTCCAACTGGCTTGCGAACGCGTCCGGGTCGGGGACCTCGTGGTAGTAGAGGATCGGGGCGTCGATGCCGGCCGCGGGGTCCGACGGCTCGCGCGGCGCCGGCAGGGGATCGACCAGATCGCGCTGCGGCGGCGGGATCTCCATGTACCGGCTCCCCAGCGCGTCGGCGGACACGCTTCCGTCCCCCCGGCGGCGCAGGAGGGCCTTGGCGAACAGCTGGCAGCGCGCCCCGGAATGATCGAACCCTTGCGCGAGCGGGGCGCCGAAGCGCTCGAGTCCGCCGTTGGCGGCGAAGAATCCGGCCAGCTGCCGGTCGATCCCGCCGTCCGGACTCGGGTCGGGTGGGACCAGTCCGGCCTCCAAGGCTTCGCCCGGCAGGGCGGATGCGGCCAGGAGCATGGACCCGAGATCCGACAGCCGGACCTGCCCGAAGGGACCCATCGCCGCGTCGGTGCAGAGCTCCAGGCGGGCGCCGGCAAAGCACTGGGTGAGGACCGAGCCCTGGTAGACCGGGGGCGACAGCGCCGGCCCCACGCCGAACCCGATCCGGGCCAGAAAGAGTCCGAATTCGCCGGCGGCCCGGAATTCAGCGGTTTCGGCGGTCGCCGTCATCGCCCGCCCGGGCGCCGCCGCCGGGCCTATTGGACAATGTCGCCCTCGACCGGATCGACGATCACGCCGCGCGACTGCATCCAGGCGATGCCGGCGTCGATGTTGTCCTCGTCGCCCTCGAGCGAGAGGACCATCCAGCCCATGTGCTCGCGCACGTCGGCGCGGCGGATGTTGGACACCAACTCGAAATCGCGCGAAACCAGATAGATGATCGGTTCGGTGATCAGTTCCTCGGGGAACGTCAATTTGAGGCGCACGCTGGCCAATTTCGACTCCCTTGCCCGGCGCTGCGGGAACTCGGGCTAATGCCGCAGTAAGCCATTTTCATATGAGTGGCGGCGATCGCCAAGTCCGGTGCGCCCTCCTGCCTCCCTAGAATGCCCGCAGCCAACAGCAGCGGCGCGGGAGCGGCAATGGCAGATTCACGACCGAACATCCTCTGGTATTGCACCGACCAGCAGCGCTTCGACACGATCGCCGCGCTCGGCAACGAGCACGTCCACACCGACACCGTCGACGGCCTGGTCGGCCGCGGAGTGAGCTTTACCCGCACCTACTGCCAGAGCCCGATCTGCACGCCATCGCGCGCCAGCTTCCTCACCGGCCAGCTTCCCTCGACCGTGCGCGCCAACGGCAACGGCATCGAATTCATGCCCCAGGACTACCCGATGGTCACCCAGCTGCTGGCCGACGCCGGCTACGACTGCGGCCTGGTCGGCAAGCTGCACATCGCCACCGCCGAGGCCGGGGTCGAGCCGCGCGGGCGCGACGGCTACCGGTACTTTGCCTATTCGCACGCCCCGCGCGACGACTGGGCCGAAGGTCACGCTTACGTCGAGTGGCTCAAAGAGCGGGGCCAGGACCTCAAGACCCTGCTGGCCTCGCCCGACAACGTCCCGGCCGAGTACCAGCAGACGACCTGGGCGACCGACGCCTGCATCGAATTCATCGACCAGCCGCGCAACGGCCCCTGGCTGCTGAGCGTGAACCCCTACTACCCGCACCCGCCGTTTAACCCGCCGCGCGAGTATTTCGAGCGGTTCGACCCCGACAGCCTGCCCGGTCCGATCTTTCAGGACAGCGACCTGGAGCTACAGCGCCGGATCTCGGACGCCGGCGTCGACTTCCAGAACTACCCGGAACATCCCGACAGCTTCGGCGGCCGCAAGATCCAAGCCCAGTACTACGCCATGATCGAGCTGATCGACGACCAGCTGGCCCGCCTGCTCTCGCACATCGAGGCCGTCGGACAGCTTGAGAACACCCTGATCATCTTCACCTCCGATCACGGCGAGTCGCTGGGCGATCACGGCCTGGTGGAGAAGGGCTGCCGGTTCATGGAAGGGATGGCGCGGGTGCCGCTGGTCATGTGCTGGCCGGGCAATTTCCGCCAGGGCCTGCGCTCGGACGCGCTGGTCCAGCTCACCGACATCGCCCCGACGCTGCTGGAAGTGGCGGGGCTGGAGATTCCAGAGCGCATGAACGGGCGCTCGCTCCTGCCGATCCTGACCGGCGCGGCCGACCCGCAAAACTTCCGCGACTACGTGCGCTGCGAGTTCCGGAACGCGATCCGGCTCGGCGACGGGACCCACGCGTCGATGATTGCCGACAAGCGCTGGAAGCTGGTCCTCTACCACGGCAAGGACGGGCTGGGCGAACTCTACGACCTGGAGTCGGACCCAAACGAGCACTGCAACCTGTACTACGAGCCCGAAAGTGCCGAGGTCATCAACCGCTACATGATCAAAATGTTTGACGACACCGTGTTCGAAACCGACTGGGGCCCGCGCCGCGTCGGCTGGATCTGATCCAAGGCGCGCCGCGCACGGCCCGACCGGCGGCGGCCATTCAAATAGGGAGATCAGGGACGTGAATTACCCCAACATGCTGCGCATGCGGCAGGACCTGGTCACCGACCACATTCCGGACCTTGAGGGTCATCTGCGCGGACGCCTTCAAGCCGCCCTCGCCAAGTCGGAACTGACCCCCAACGGCACCGTCGCGATCGGTGTCGGAAGCCGCGGCGTCACCCCGATCGTCACCGTCGTAAAGACCCTGGTCCAGGGACTTAAGGCGGCCGGACTGCGCCCGTTCATCGTCCCGGCGATGGGCAGTCACGGCGGCGGGACCGCCGAAGGCCAGGCCTCGGTCCTGGCCGAATACGGCGTCTCCGAGGACGCGGTCGGCGCTCCGGTTGAGGCGACCATGGAGACCGTCCTGGTCGGCCACACCGAAGACGGGGTAGAGGTCCGCATGGACGCCAACGCCCACGCCGCCGATCACGTGATCCCGATCGGTCGGGTCAAGCTGCACACCGGGATGACCGGCCCGATCCAGAGCGGCCTCTGCAAGATCCTCTCCATCGGACTGGGTAAGCGCTTCGGGGCCGAGCGCATCCACGAGGCCGGGGTCAACACCCAGGTCCCCAAGGCGGCCCAGGTGATGCTGGACACCGGCAAGATCCTCTGCGGGGTGGGGCTGGTCGAGAACCCGCTCGACGAGACGATCTACGCCGAGATGCCGACGCCGGCCGAATACATTCAGACCGACCGCGACCTGCTGGCCAAGTCGATCGCGATATTCCCCGAACTTCCCACCGACCGCGCCCACCTGCTGGTGGTCGACGAGATGGGCAAGAACATATCCGGCTCGGGCATGGACTCGAACGTGATCGGGACCAAGGCCTTCCGCTACCGGGAACGCGAGCGCAAGCAGTTCGAGTTCATCAGCGTGCACCGCCTGACCAAGGAATCGCACGGCAACGCGGCCGGTCTGGGGCAGGCGCAATTTACCACCCGCCAGCTGGTTGACGAGGTGGACTGGAACGACACCTACATAAACATGATCACCGCGATGGCGCCCGACTCGGGCTGCCCGATGGTCTTCGACGACGACCAGAAGTGCCTGGACGTGGGGCTCTCGATGGCCGGCCGCAGGGCCCGCGCCGACGGCGAGGACCTCAAGGTCATGCGGATCGTCAACACGATGGAGATCGGGCAGTTCTGGGCGTCCGAGGCCCTGGCCAAGGAGATCCAGGCCTCCGGCAAGGCCGACATGGTCGGGCCGGCGGCCGGCTTCGCGTTCGGCGACTCCGGCGAAATGCTCGGGCTAAGAACCCTCTGATCGAAACCCGCTAGCCCGGCTCGCGGCCCAGCATCAGCGCCGAAGCGGCCCGGCCGGCCGGGTCCTGGCTCAGCTACCGCCCCGCCATCGGCGCCGGCGGTGCGGCGTTCGTGCTGTTCGGGGTCTCGCTGACCGTCATCGGCCCGCTCCTGCAGCCGATCCGCGAGGAGTTCGGGGCCAACAACGCCACGATCGGCCTGGTGTTCCTCTATTCCTCGGCCGCGCACGTTGCCGGAACCGTGGCCGGATCGTATTTCTCGGACATGATCGGGCGGCGGGCCTTCGTCGTGGCTGGCCCGGCCACGCTGGCGCTCGGGTTCCTGCTTTCGGGCCTGGCCCCGAACATCCAGATCTTCCTGCTAAACGGCGTGCTTTTCGGGATCGGCTTCGGCATGCTGGACGGGCCCTGCAACGCCCTGCTGATCGACATCTCCGGCCCCCGCTCGGCCCGGGTCCTAAATTTCGTGCACGGCGGGTTCGGGGTCGGCGCGGTGATCGGACCGATATTCGCCGCGGTCGTCTACGCCCAGACCGGCGACTGGCGGCCGGTGTTCGTGGCCCTGGCCTTTGCCTGGCTGCTGCTGGCCATCCCGTTCGCCCTGGTGCCGGTCCCCAAACATTTGCCGGCGCGGTCGGCCGGATTGCGCGTGCGCAGCATCCTCGGGCTGCACCTGACGCTGGTGATGGGGGTCATGTTCTGCGCGGTGGCGGTCGAGATGATCTACCAGTCCTGGCTCCCCAGCTTCCTCGAGCTGGAAAGAGGGTTCGAGCGCGCGTTGGCGGCCGCGTCGCTGACCGCGGTCTCGGTCGGCCTGGTCCTGGGTCGGGCGGCGATGGGGTTAATCGCCGGGCGCTGGGACCAGTACTGGCTGCTGGCGATCACGATGGCGGGATGCGCCCTGGCAGCGCTGGCGGCGATGCTGGTCGACAACCCGGTGCTGGCACTGACTTTCTTCGGCCTGGCTTCGCTGCTGGTGGCGGGCGGGTTTCCGACCGCGATATCGATCGGAACGGCCGAACTCCGGTCCAACGTGGGCAGCGCCACCGGCCTGATCGTGGCCTCGGCCGGGGTCGCCGGGATGATTTTCCCGCCGATCTCGGGGGTGCTGGCCGAAAACGGTCAATTCGATCTGGTGATGATCCTGCCGGCGCCGCTCGCCCTGATCGGAGCGGGGCTGGCGCTGTACGCGCGGCGGATCAGGCGCCGGCAATATTGACTTCCTGGACGGGCAACTGTTCCGCGTGCAACTCGCGGCCCCTCTGCCAATACTGATTCGCGAGAGAGGGCCGGGTTTCGTCCGCGTGACCTACTCAGGCTTATGCAGTTACCGCAAGCGGATGGTTTACCAATTGGCGGTCAACAGTCAGCAGGCGTAATCCTTCAACCTGGGCCTGGACGAGTAGCAGTTCATCGAACGGATCACGGTGGCCCAAGGGAGCGATCAGCGGGCACGCTGCATGGCGAGCGGTTAACGGGATGATGGAATATTCCATTTCTTCAAGAATGCGGACGCACTCCTCGATCGAGAATCGTAAATCAATTCCTCGGCCCGAAACCCTTCTTCGCGATGCAGACTTGAGCCGCAGCTCCCAGATCGAAACCGCACTAACAAACGAATCGATGTTTGGATCCGCAATAAATGCGCGCTCTGCCGCTGACAGTCGATCTGGAAATGCGATTAACTGGTAGACGTATGAGGTGTCAAGCAGTATTTGCACCGCTTGAAGCCCCTACTCCAATCCCAATACTTCCCGGCTGAATTTCGGGTCGTCAAATTCCGGAGGCCACTCCTGGTCGGAATCGACAATGCCCATTTCCCGTCGAAGTTTGTTTAGCTTTTCGAAATCGATTCCGCCCTGGCTGGCGACCGCCTTTATTTCAACGACTGACCGACCGTGTTTTGTAACGACCACTCGCTCACCTGATTGAGCCGCATTGACCAGTTCAGAAAACCGGGCTTTAGCTTCTCTCACGGAAACCTTCATCACTCTTGGATTCCTTGGTCGGAGGTTGCGGAAATTTATGACATTGTAGTCACGCTGTGACCAATCCTTGAGTCATAGACTGACTACAGCACCCCGATCGGCCGGTTTCGAATGCGGCAACCCCAGTCCGGGCGGCGCCATTTCGCCGGTTAAGCCTCGCCCATGCACCAACTTGGCCTCAACGTGCAGTGCACGCGTTCCCTGAAAAGGGTGGGGAAGCCATCAAGGCCAATCGCGCACCAGGTGGGAAATCTGGTTTGCCAAATCGCCTTACATCAGCCAGTTGCTCGGGTCGGGCGAAATCATCGGATTCTCATTCCGACCATGAGGGCTAACGGCGGACGACATGGGGCCAGCCTTTTGCAAAATAGCGGGTGCAGCTAAGCATTCTCCTTGCCAACTTTCCGGGGTTCGCGAATCCCGCCTGCCGCACGCCAGATTACTTCTGCGGCGCAGGTTGCTAAGCGGCGATCGGGACGCCCCGTGAACGAAAAACTATCGCAATCGGTGCTGGCGGTCGATTTCGGCGGCACCCAGATCCGGGCCGCGCGAGTTAAACGCGACGGTTCGATCCTTGACGAGAATTACGGCCTCACCGGCGACGGGGAGCCCGGCGTCGTCGTCGACCGCATCATCAGCGTCATCGCCCGGTCCTGGGAATCGGCTGCATCGGCAGGCGATACGCCCTCGGCCATTTCGATCGCGGCGCCCGGTCCGATCGACTTTGCCAATGGGGTCATCCTGTACGCGCCGAATATCGCGGGCTTCTCCAATGTCCCCATCTGCGGTTCGGTCGCCGACCGGTTCGGGGTTCCAGCCTATCTGCAGAACGACGCCAACGCGGCCGCCCTGGCCGAGCACGAGTTCGGGGCCGGTCGCGGCTTCGATCACATGGTCTACCTGACCATTTCGTCCGGGATCGGGGCCGGAATCATCGCGCACGGGCGCCTGCTACAGGGAGCCACCGGCAACGCCGGCGAGGTCGGACAGATGACGGTGGACCTGAACGACGGCGTCTACCAGTCGGGCTGCCTGGGCACGATGGAGGGCCAGGCCTCGGGCGACCACCTGGCCAAGTACGCCGCCTCAAGACTTGCGGCCGGTCAGCGCTCCTCGCTGGCCAAGGTCCTGGAAGAAGGCGGCGAGCTCGACGGCGCGGCGGTGGTCGAGGCGGCGCGCGAAGGGGACCCGCTGGCGGTGGCTACCTGGCGGCGCGCCCTTGCCGGGCTCGGCGCCGGAACGGTCAGTTTCGTCCACGTCCTGAATCCGGAGATCATCGTCGTCGGGGGCGGGGTGACCAACGCCGGCGAAATGCTTTTTGCGCCGTTGCGCGATTACGTCAAGCGCTGGACCCTGCCGGGGTTCTCCGAACACCTGCAGATAGTTCCGGCCGCCCTAGGCAACCGGGTCGGAATTCTGGGGGCCGCGGTCTGGGGCTGGCGCAATCAGGCCGGACAGGCCTGAGCGGTACTCACCCTGCTGAGCCAGTCGGACATGATCTGGAGGTCGAAGCCCTCGACCCAAGGCTGGACCAGGTAGCGGTCGCTCCCAAAGTACAGCGGCAGCAGCGGGTTGTCGCCCACGATCTGGCGCTCGGCGGCCCGAAACAGCGCCAGCCGGTCGGGGCCGAATCCCAGGTCGTCGGCCTCGGCGATCAGGGCGTCGGCCGTCTCCGAGCGGTATTCGAAGTGGTTGACCGGACTGTCGGACCCGAATAGCGCGGCGACGAAGTTCTCGGGGTCCAGGTAGTCGGCGTACCAGCCCAGCGCGAACAGCTGGAACTTGGGATCGGAGGGGCCGTCCAGGGCCTCCAGGATCTCGGCGAAGGTCATCGTCCGGAACTTGACCTCGACGCCGAGGTTCCGCTTCAGGCTCCGGGCGATCGTCCATTCGAGCCAATCGACCATCAGCGAGCGCCCGATCAGGGTGAACACGATCTCGGGCAATTCCGCGGCCGACCCGTAGCCGGACTCGGCCAGCAGCTCGCGCGCCCGCTGCGGATCGTAGCCGGGGACCCCGGCCGACCCTGCCTCGTAACCCGGTATTCCGGGCGGGATGATTCCGTCCGCGGCCTGGATCGAGCCGTCGTTCTGGAGCAGGATCAGGCGCTCGACGTCGATCGCGTGGGCAAATGCGGCCCGGACCAACGGGTCGTCAAACGGGGGAGTTTCTGACCGAAACCCCAGGTAGGAGAGCGATATCGGCGGTGAGGCGGTCACGTGGGAGCTTAGAGGGTGGGCCGGATCGGTCACCTGGATCAGCGTCGGACCGGCGATCGGGATCGCATCGAACTCGCCGCGCTGGTAGTCGTCGAACGCCTGCTGTCCGCCCACCGGATGGAACTCGGCCCGGATCAGTCCAGCCGCCGCGCCGCGGTGGTGATTGCGGTTGCCGGTGACGATGATCGGTTCGCCTTCGGCCGCGCCCGGATAGTCGACCAGGACGAAGGCGCCGCTGGCGTTGGGGTTGATCCACCAGCCCGCCTGCCCAACCTGGTTGGCGTCGACTACGTAGCTGACCGGATAGCTCAGTTTCTGCAGGAACGAGGACTTTGGCTGTTCAAGCTCAATCTGCACGGTCCCGGGATCAATTGCGCGCACCCCGGGCAGGTCGGGGCGAATCGCGGCCCGGTAGTCCTTGGCCCCCACGATGTCACCGAGGTAAGTCTGCGCCGTACTCGAGGCGACTTCCGGCGATAGCGCGCGGCGGATCGAGAAGACCACCGCGTCGGCGTCGATCGGGGTCCCGTCGGCGAACGCGGTGCCCGGGCGAAGGGTGAAGGTGTATGTGCGCCGGTCGTCGGACTGGGTCCACTCGGAGGCTAGGTCGCCCTCGATCGAACCGGCGCTGTTGCCGCGGACCAGCCCCGAGAAAAGCAGTCCGATGTAGAAATTCGACGACGAACTGCGGGCGGTGGCCGGATCAAGCGTGATCGGGCGGCGCTGGGCCATCCGCAGGACGTTCGGGGCCGGCGAGCAGACGGCCGGGCCGTCGGCGGCCGACTCGTCGCCGGATGCGGCCGGGGCCGGCCAGGCCAGCGCCAGCAGCAGCGACAGCAGCAATCCGATCGTGCCCCAGCGTGCGACCGGCGCCAGTTGCTCGGTCATGTTGGAGGGTACAGGGTCATCCTAGAAACGGGACGCCAGAATTACGGGCAGTCAGATGAAAGCCGCCATGCGGAATCCGGCACAAGATTATCTTTTGGCGATCGACCAGGGCACCTCCGGCACGACCGTGCTGGCGGTGGACCGCGGCGGCAAGGTCTTCGACCGCGCCTACCGTCCGCTGGAGTCGAAATTCCCCCGTGACGGGTGGGTCGAACAGGACGCAGACGAGATTTTCGATTCGGCCCTGGCGGCAACGCGCGAGCTGCTCGACCGGCAGGAAGCGCCGCCGGCCGGAATCGGCATAACCAACCAGCGCGAGACGACCCTGCTCTGGGACCGGGCTAGCGCGCGGCCGCTGGCGCCGGCCATCGTCTGGCAGGACCGACGGACCGCCGCCATCTGCCGGGAGCTTAAGGAGCAGGGCGCCGAGGCGATGGTCCAGGAGCGGACCGGGCTGCTCCTAGATCCCTATTTTTCCGGCACCAAGCTCGCCTGGATGTTCGGGTCGGACCCCGACCTTGCGCCCACGGCCAGGGCCGGCCGGATCTGTTTCGGGACCGTGGATTCCTGGCTCATCTTCAAACTCACCGGCGGACGCGAGCACGTAATCGATGCGACCAACGCCGCCCGCACGATGCTGGCCCGGATCGATCCGCCCGCCTGGGACGACGATCTGCTGGACCTCCTGGGAGTGCCGCGCTCGATCCTGCCCCGGATCGTTCCTTCGGCGGGCTGGAGCGCGTCCACTGACCCCGCCCTGCTCGGCGCCACGGTCCCGCTGGCCGGTATCGCCGGCGACCAGCACGCGGCCCTCTTCGGCCAGGCCTGCTTTGCGCCCGGGCAGGTCAAGACGACCTACGGCACCGGCTGCTTCGTGCTGCTTAACGCCGGCAGCCGTCCGCCGCGCTCGGAGAACAAGCTGCTTTCGACCCTGGCCTGGCAGATCGGCGAGGAGACCACCTACGCGCTGGAAGGCTCGGTCTTCATGGGCGGGGCGACCGTGCAGTGGCTGCGCGACAACCTGGGCCTCATCCGCGACGCCGCCGAATCCGAACCGGTCGCGGCCAGCGTGCCCGACAGCGGCGGGGCGGTCCTGGTGCCGGCGTTCACCGGCCTGGGCGCGCCCGACTGGGATCCCAACGCGCGGGCCGCCATCCTGGGGATGACCCGCGATACGCGGGCCGCCCACATCGTCCGCGCCGGACTGGAATCGATCGCCCTTCAGGTCTGCGACGTGCTTTCGGCGATGAGTGCCGACACCGGTTCGCCGATAGCCGAGATGCGGGTCGACGGCGGAGCGGCCGTCAACGATTTGCTGATGCAGATGCAGGCCGACTACAGCGGAATGCCGGTTGTCCGGCCGGCGGTCACCGAGACGACCGGGCTCGGCGCCGCGCTGCTGGCCGGCCTGACCCTGGGCTGGTGGCCGGACCTTGCCGCGATCTCGCGGATATGGGAGCGTGAGCGCGAGTTCGCTCCCGATCCGGGGCTGGACCGCGCCGCATTGCTGGCCACCTGGCGCCGCGCGGTGGAGCGATCGATGGGTTGGGCGCGTTAGCGCAAAACTGCGGACCTGATGCGGAATTCGGGCCCGTACCGCGACAGGGCCGGACGGATAAGCCTCGTTTGTCGCCGCGCCAACCTGGACTTGGCCGAGAATCCGCTAATCCGCCCGCAAGGACTCCCAGGTATCGGCGATCGACGGGCAAGCACAATTGCTTGTGAGGCGGCTTGTCTGTCGGTCGCCCACCGTGGCACGTCGACGGTCCGGTCTCCCGCCCGATGCTGGTCTGCGGCAACGTACGAATCGGACCAAGCGACGGCCTGGCCCCAAATCGCGCCGAAACAGGTTCGCGGTCAGTTGCGCGACGCGGCCTCAAAAGGCCTCGATTCAGCGAAATCCCGACATCGACTTACGCGATGCGAGAGGTTGCCGGGGAAATTCCGGATTTGACGCGTCGAAATTCCATAGACGACCGAATCGAGCTCACCCGCGAGGAACCAGCATCCGACTTAAGTCGATATTCGATTCGCCCAAGACTTGGCGCGCCAAGAGGGAACCGGAATTCAAAGTTCAAGGTTGGCTGTCGGTCAATTCGGCGCGGCCTGTCCGACCATCATAAGAAAGACGAAAGAACCGCAAAAAATCGCGCCCGATGACGGCATGGTGCGATTCGCCGGTCCCGGCGAATGCGACCCCTACGAACCTACCGATGAAGTTCCAACCAACGCCCGGCAAATGGACATGGGCAAGATATGCGTTGGTGGTCGAAACTCCCCCAACGCCGGCCATTTCGGTCTGCCCAATGACCGGCAATTGCTAAGCGCTGGCAAGCTGGGAATCAATACCGCTTGCAGAAGCTCCCGTATCTATCAGGGCTTTGTACTGGTAATTTTCAATTTCAGGTCGGCCCTGGTCGATTTCCGTGAATTTGGGATCGAAACCGATATTGACTACTACGCTGGGGCCATAAAGTTCCAGCAACCCAGCGTCGGAGAATCCACAATCCAGACTTGGCAAGCTAAGTTCTGCCGCCGTTTAGCATCGACATCGGCATCGAGATGGTTTCCGGACCCACTTTTCTGATGTGGTACGGGCCGCGACCAAATCTCCCGATTGCGACCTTGGCAGCATTCTGAAACTCATCGAACGTGCCCACCAGCTCTCGATCAAAAATGACAACCCACTTGCCCATGTGGTCAAGTTCCAATTCCTGCCGCATTTCAGCGTAGGCGGCGATGTCATCGCTGAGCGATGCGACCGGCATTTCCCTCGCTCCAAAGAACTTTTGGTTGATCGCAGTATAGGAAGGTGTCGACTCTGGCCCACCGGATTCTGGCCGGATTAGCGTCCGAGAATATGTGCCCTCTATCCTTCGTCACGGAATATCCGCTTCTCGCTCCCGGGCGCTGACGAGTCGTCCTTGCTCAGATGGCTGCGAAGTCCCGCGCCAAGGGGGCGTCGAGCTCAACTTCGGCCAGGCGTTGGAATGCAAGTGACCAACCGGAGCCTGAAACCGAATCGCGGTCAGTTGCCCAGCGCGGCCTCGAAGGGTTTCGAATCGGCGAACGGCCCCAGCACCGCAAGCCGGAAATTGGCCGGGTCCAGCACCCGCTCGGCCACCCGCACGACGTCCTCGGAGGTGACCGCGTCGATCTGGGCCACCGCTTCCGACAGCGGCAGGACCTGGTCGTAGAGCGCGGTCTGGCGGCCGATCCAGGCCAGGACCCCGCGGGTGTCCTCGGTTCCCAGGATCAGGCGGCCGCGCACGAATTCGCGCGCCCGCTCGAGTTCGTCTGGGGCCAACCCTTTGAGCGCCAGGTCGAGCTCTGACTTGATCGCCTCCAGGGCGCCTACCGCCTTGTCCGGACTGACCTCCGGCGTAAACCCCGAAATGGCCCTGGTCCGAGGACGGGTGCCAGTACGCGTACACTGCGTACGCCAGCCCCATCTGCTCGCGGATTCGCTGAAAGAGCCGTGAACTCATCCCCTGGCCCAGGGCCGCGTTCAGCAGGCTGAGCGCGAACCGGTCGGGGTCGTTCTGGGCCGGTGCCGGCATCGTCAGGAGCATGTTGGCCTGCTCGGTCGCGCGCTCCTCCACGTGCAGCGCCCGCCCGGTCACGCGCCCGTCGGAGTAACTGCGCTCGGCCGGCGACCGGTCTCCGGCCCAGCCGCCGAATTCGCGTTCGGCCAACTCCACCGCCTCGGCGTGGCTGGGCTTGCCCGCGACCGCAACCACGGTCGAATGCGGCTCGTAGCGCTTGGAGATGAAGTCCAGCAGGTCGTCGCGCTCGATCGAATTGAGCGTCTCGGGCGACCCGATGATGTCGCGGCCCATCGGATGGTCAGGGTAGGTGATCCGCTCCGAGAGCAGTTCCGTCATGGACTGCGGGTCGTCGTAGTACATGTCGATTTCTTCGAGGATCACGCTGCGTTCGCGGTCCACGTCCTCGGCCGGGATCAGGTGTTCGGTGACCAGCGAGGAGATCACCGAAGAACCCTTGTCGAACCGGGGGGCCGGGACCTTGCACCAGTAGGTGACGATCTCCTTGCCGGTCGAGGCGTTCAGCACGCCGCCGACGCCCTCGATCTGTTCGGAGATGGCGCGCGGCGTCGGCCAGCGCCGGGTGCCCTTAAACACCAGGTGCTCGATGAAGTGCGAGATGCCGGCCTGGGCGCTGCTTTCGAAGCGGGAGCCGGCGTTTATCAGCACCGCGTAGGAGACCGCCTGGGTGTTCGGCATGGTGGCCGAGACCACTCTCAGGCCGTTCTCAAGCGTGGTTGATTCGGCTTGATCGATCGGATTGGCGGCGATTTCGAGCATCGTGGGAAGTCGGGGCCTTGGGGTGTTGGTTGCGGTACCTGCCGGAATTATCAGCCGGGCAGGACCCCGGCGCAGGGCGGTTGCTACATTGGTTTGGCAAGGAGATCGCTTATGTCGAGAACCATCTCAATCGAAGAGGAGATCCGCAGGCCGGCCGAACACGTCTGGGCGGCGCTCACGGACTGGCAGAACGCCCACCAGTGGATGCCCGGGGTCAGGGAGATGACCGCCGACGGCGAGACCGCCGCGGGCACCAAGCTGACCTTTACGGCCCGCGGAGCGGAGCGCACGAGCACCATCGTCGGCTGCGACGCCGGCCGATCCGTCGTTCTGCGTTCGGTCCAAGGCGGGGTGACCGCCGACTACCAATACGAGGTCCACGACCTGGGCGGGGGCTCCTCCCGCGTGACCCTGGTCGCCGACTGCCGGATCTCCGGGCTGCTGTTGCGACTGGTCTCGCCGCTGCTGCGGATCGCTATCCGCCGCACCGACGGCAAGCAGCTGCGCCTGCTCAAGGACCTGATCGAGCAAGGCTGAGCCCACGCATCGGGGGCGTTCAGAATCCGGGTTCGAGAAAATCAGCGAATGTTGCGAAGAATCGTCCCGATCGGGGATCCGAGCCTGCGCCGGCCGGCCCGCCCCACGTCCCAATTCCAGGGCGACCTGAACGCGCTGGCCGGCGACATGGTCGAGACCATGCGGGCCCATGACGGGGTGGGGCTGGCGGCGCCCCAGGTCGGCATAGCGACCGCCCTGATCGTCATCGAGGTGCCGGATCCGGCCGATCCGGATTCGGAATCAACCCGTCTCTACGTCCTGCGCGACCCGGTGATCGAGGACCTGGCGGACTTTGAGCCGATGCGCGAGGGCTGCCTTTCGCTGCCGGGCTACTTCGGGTACCCGAGTCGGGCCAAACGGGTTCGGGCGCGAGCGCTGGACCTGAGCGGGCGTCCGGTGGAGCTTGACGCCGAGGGCCTGCTGGCCCAGGCGCTGCAGCACGAGATCGACCACCTGCGCGGAATCCTGTTCACCGATCGGGTGGGGTCGCTGCACCTCGTAAGTCCCGAACCCGCCCCGGAGCCGGTATCGGCCTAGCGCCGCACCTCGCGCACGAGATGGGCAAGTTCGGGCAGCAGCACCCCCGCCAGGGCGGTCTCGACCGCGTTGGGGGAGCCCGGGGTCACGACCACGATCCGGTCCCTGATCGATCCCGCCAGGGCGCGGCTAAGGATCGCGGCGGTGCCGATTTCGTCCCAGCTGAGCCGGCGGAAGGACTCGCCGTAACCGGGCAGCTCCTTCTCGAGCCGGCCCCGCACCGTCTCGACGGTCCGATCGCGCGATGAGAGCCCGGTCCCGCCGAGCAGGAGCAGGCAGGCCGAATCGCCGGACAGGAACCTGTCGATCGTCAAATTGACGTCATCGGGTTCGTTGGCCACCAGGTCGCTGCGGCCGATTCCGAAGCCGGCGGCCTCGACCAGTTCGCGGGCGACCCGGCCGGAGATGTCCGTTCGCTCGGTGCGCGAGTCGGATACGACCACCACGTCGCAATTTATGTTCTCGAGCGAGCTGGCCTCGCGGCGGTGCTCGGTGGTGGAGGCGGATTCGGAAGGCTGCGGAGATTGAGGCACTAAAGTGCGTAGCCGCGCATGCAGTCCTTGATCTTGGCGATGATGGCTTCGGAAGCTGCTCGCTCGCGCTGCCAGATATTGCGCCCGTAGATGAACCCGGTCGCCCCGGCCTCCATCGAGAGGTCGACCCGCTTGAGCAGCTCATCGTCGCCGACCCGCGAGCCGCCGGACATGATCACCATCGAATTGGCGGCCGAACTCAGGATCTGGCGCAGGGCGCTGCCCATGTCCGGCCAGACCTTCGAGTCATACGGCGCGGGCGCGCCCTCGACCGGGCCGACCGAGCCGTCGGCGTTCTGGACCGGGTAGTTGACCTTGATCACGTCGGCGCCGAGCTCGGAGGCCACGCGCGCGGCGTAATCGATCGCGTAGATGCTGTCGCGGCCGCCCTTGGCCTCGATGTGCTCGCCGCGCGGATAGGCCCAGACCACAACCGGCAGTCCGGCGCGCTCGGCTTCCAGGCGGACCTGCGAGAAGTTTTCGAAATCGGTCTCCTGCTGGGCGGACCCGAAATAAAGCGTGTAGCCGATGGCGTCGGCGCCAATCCGGACCGCGTCCTCGACCCGCGCCGTCAGCGGCGAGCGCGGCGCGTTGGCGGGCGGAATCTCGCTCTTGCCGTTCAGCTTGAGGATCAGCGGCACCGCGCCGGCGTAGCGGCCCACGTACTTGTTGGCCAGGCCGTACTGGACGGCGATCGCCGAATAGCCGGTGTCGGCGGCCAGCGAGAAGACGTAGTCGGGATCCAGGCTGTCCGGGTTGACGAAGAAATCGCGCGGTCCGTGCTCCATGCCCTGGTCGACCGGCAGGACCAGCAGGGTCGAGCCGCCGGGGCCGTGTTGATTGAGCATGCGGCCCAGGCGCACGTTCTTGCCGGCGCTAAGTCCTAGATCTGCAAGTGTCGGTCGAGTCAATTGGAGCTCCGTTTAAAGCTGTCGCAGGAATTATCGCGACATGGCGGCCGGCGCCGCCCTAATCGCGTTGCCGGCGCAGTCCTCTCAGGGCCGCAAGATTCGGCGGCGGACAGAGCGAGGTCCCGAGCGGATTGGTCCCGCTGGAAGGCCCATGAAAGTCGCTGCCGCCGGTCGGAACCAGCTCGAAACGCTCCGCGAAGGCGAGCGCCCAGGCCCGGTCGGCGTCGGGAAAGCTGCCGTAGAAGACTTCCAGGCCGGAAAGCCCGGCCTCGATCGCGGCCGGCAGCAGGCGTTCGAGCTCGAGCTTGCCGCCGTGGAAATCGTAGTAGGGGTGGGCGATGACCGCCAGTCCCCCGGCGGCCCGGATCAATTCGACCGCCTCGGGCACCAGGGTTCTCTCCCCGCTCACGTAGGCCGGCGCGTCGTTGCCGAGCCAGCGGTCGAAGACCCGCCCCCAGTCGTCCTCGTAGCCGGCCTCGATAACCGCGCGCGCGATGTGGGGACGCCCGATCTGGGCCTGGCCGGCGATCTCGCTCACGCGCTCGAAGGAAATCATCACTCCCAGTTCGCGCAGCCGCTCCACCATCGCCCGCGCGCGGCGGGTCCGGCTTTCGCGCTTGACCCGGTCCAGGCGGGCCATTTCCTCGGCCCGCGGATCGCAGAAATACCCCAGCACGTGAACCGTCTGCGGTTTTGCGGCGGCGGTCCTCCAGTGGCAGGACATCTCCACGCCGGCGATCACCTCGACCCCCAAATGCGCACCCGCCGCCTGGGCGGCAAGGACCCCCGACATCGTGTCGTGGTCGGTCACGGCCAGGGTGGCGATCCCGGCCGCCTTGGCCGCCCGGACCAGCTCCTCCGGCGAGAGCTCGCCGTCGGAAGCGGTGGTGTGCGAGTGCAGGTCGGCGCCCGGCGCGATCATCAGGTTTCTCCGGCGCGCTCGGCCGATCCGGCCACCATCGGTCCCGGACGGGGTTCGGGCTGAATCCAGGAGAGTCCGAAACGCTCGATGAATTCGTCGGCCAGGGCCGGGCCCCAGCTGCCGCGCTCGTACCCGCCCAGCCGGAAGGAGCCGACCTGCTCCCAGGCCCTTATCACCGGGTCGACGATCTCCCAGGAAAGCTCGATCTCGTCGGAACGGATAAACAGCGACGAGTCGCCCGAGAGGGCGTCCACCACCAGCCGTTCGTAGGCGTCGGGTATGGCCAGGTCGGGCGAATGCTGAGCGTAGTCGAAGTTCATCTTCACCGGGGCCATCTGCATCCGGCCGGGCAGCCGCGTCTCAAAGCTCAGGTCCATGCCCTCGGCCGGCTGCAGGCGCAGGGTGAGGGCGTTGGGCCGCAGGTCCAGGTCCTGGCCGTCGCGGTTGAACATAACGTGCGGCGGGGCGTTGAATTCGACCACGATCGTGGTCGAGCGCTGCGGCAGCCCCTTGCCCGAGCGCAGGAAGAAGGGCACTCCCTTCCAGCGCCAGTTCTCCACCTGCAGCCGCAGGGCGGCGAAGGTGGCGGTGTTCGATTCCGGGTCGACCCGTCCGGTCTGGCGGTAACCGGCGTACTGGCCGCGCACCGATTCGTCGAAGACCGCGTCCCCGGCCACGCGGCGCACGGCGCGCAGGACCTTTACCTTCTCGTTGCGCAGGGAGTCCGAATCGATCGTGGCGGGCGGCTCCATCGCCACCAGCGTCAGCAGCTGGAGCAGGTGGTTCTGGAACATGTCGCGGAATATTCCGGCGTTGTCGTAGTAGCCGCCGCGGGCGCCGATGCCCTCATCCTCGGCGACCGTGATCTGGACCTGCCTTACGTAGTGGTTGCTCCAGAGCGGCTCGAAGATGCCGTTGGCGAACCTGAGCACCAGGATGTTCTGGACGGTGTCCTTGCCCAGGTAGTGGTCGATGCGCAGGATCTGCTCCTCGGCGAACCGCGAATGCAGCAATCGATTGAGCTCGCGGGCCGATTCCAGATCGCGCCCAAACGGCTTTTCCACGACCAGCCGGCTCTGCGGATTCGGGCAGAGTTCCTCGACCCTGGCCAGGCCGCGGGCGACGGCGCCGAAGAAGCGCGGCGCGCAGGCCAGGTAGTAGAGCCGCGCCCCCTGTTCGGCGGGCCCGGCTTCCCCGAGCAGACCGGCCAGGCGCGCGTAGCCGTCGGTGTCGGCAAAGTCGAGCCGCAGGTACTGGATGCCGGCGGCGAATTCATCCCAGTCCGCCGCATTCGTCCCCTCGGGGCGCAGGCGCTGGCAAAGCTGTCCCCGTTCGATGTCGGTGTGGGCCACCGCCAGGACCCGCAGCCGGCGCTCGATCTGTCCGGTACGCCAGCCTTCCAGCAGCGCCGGGATGAGCTTGCGGCGGGTCAGGTCGCCGGTCGCTCCGAATATGACTACGGTGGTTACTGTTGCTCCTCCCGCGGACGCACCGCGTGGCCGCCGAACTGCTGCCGCAGGGCCGCCAGCATCCGTTCGGAGAACGGCGAAGGGTCGCGCGATCGGAACCGCCGCAGAAGGGCCAGGCTCAGGACCTCGGCCGGGCTGTCCAGATCGATCGCCTCCTGGACCGTCCAGCGCCCCTCGCCCGAATCGGACACGTAGGCCTCAAGGCGCTCCAGGCGCGGGTCTTCCTCCAGGGCGCGGACCGCAAGGTCGAGCAGCCAGGACTGGATCACCGATCCGTAGCGCCAGATCTCACCTACCTGGGCAAGATCCAGGTCCAGGCTCTCTTTCTTGGCCATGATCTCGAAACCCTCGGCCATCGCCTGCATCATGCCGTACTCGATGCCGTTGTGGATCATCTTGGTGAAGTGACCGGCCCCGGCCGGACCGACCAGCCCCAGGCCGCGGTCCGGGCCGGGCGCCAGGGCCTTAAACAGCGGTTCGATCCGCTCGTAGACCTCGCGCTCGCCGCCGACCATGAGGCTGTAGCCGTTGGCCAGGCCCCATACGCCGCCCGAGGTCCCGCAGTCGAGGAATTCCAGGCCCTCGGCCGAGAGCATCTCGGCGCGCCGCTGCGAGTCCTTGTAGTTGGCGTTGCCGCCGTCGACGATCACGTCGCCGCGGTCGAGCAGCGGGATCAGCCGCATGATCATGTTCTCGGTCACCGCGCCGGCCGGAACCATCGTCCAGAGCACGCGCCGGCCGGCCGGCTGCTCCAGCCTGGCCACCAGGTCATTAAGGCTGTCGGCGCCGACCGCCCCCTTCTCGACCGCTTCGGCAACCGGGCCGGGGCTGCGGTTGTAGGCCACCACGCGATGCGAGGACCGCAGCCAGCGTTCGGTCATGTTCAGGCCCATGCGGCCCAGGCCGATTATTCCGATTTCCAAGCAAGCCTCCTCAGATTGAGGGATTCCGGGTCCAATCCCCGGCGATTGATGCGATCAGGCCAGCCGCCCGGCCAACCGGTTGAGCCCCGCCACCGGATCGTCGCCCAGATCGACGCCGGCAACGTTCAGTTCGAGCTGTTTAAGCCGGGCCATGTCGCCGCCGGCCTGGGCGTGGGCGAGCGTCCCCAGCCCGTAGCCGCGGCCGGCCGGCGGTTCCCCGCCCGAGGGACTGCCCGGAGCCAGGAACAGGAAGCTGCCGTTGCGCGGACCGCCCTTGTGCAGCTGTCCGGTCGAATGCAGGTAGCGTGGCCCGTAGGCCGAGGTAACCGCGAACCCGCGGCGGCCAAGTTCGGCGGCCAGGCCCGCGACCGCCCGGTCGTATTCGGGCGTCTCGGGGTAGTAGGAGAGCAGCGCCGCGTAGCCGCCCGGCCGCAGACCGTCCAGCCAGCCCGAGAGATCGCCCGCCGGGAGCGGGGAGAGTTCGCGGCCGTCGGCGAGTCCGGCCAGAAGATCCGCGGTCTTGTCCTTGGCCGCCTGCACGTCGGGCTGGTCGAACGGGTTGATCTCCAGCGCCGCGCCGGCCAGCGCGACCGCGAACATCCAGATGAACATCTCGCCCGGAACCGCGGCGGCGTCGGGGATAAGGCGGCGCTGCAGGGGGAACCCGCGCTCCTCCAGCCGGCCGGCCAGCAGATCGGTATCCTGGTTCCGGTCCCCTTCCAGGCGCAGGTAGCAGAAGCAGCGGTCCGGGCCGTAGTGCTCGGGCGCCAGCGCGGGCTCGCCGCAGACCGGCACGACTCCGCGACCGTCCTTGCCCAGGCTTTCGGCCACCAGCTGTTCGATCCAGAGCCCCAGGCGCTCAAGCCGGGGCGAGAGCAGCAGGGTGAGCTTGTCGCGCCCTTCGCGGGTCTGTTCCGAGAGCCGGGCGGCCAGCCGGGCGGCCGGGTTCTGGGACAGCTCGACCCCGGGTCCGCAGGCGCGGCGCCCCAGTTCGCCGGCGGCGCTGAACGCGCGCAGGTCCCGCCCCAGCAGCGCCGGGGCGATGAGTCCGAACGGGGTGAACGCCGAATAGCGGCCGCCCACGCGCGGATCGCCGGGCAGGTACGTGGCCATGCCTTCGGCGGCGGCAAATTCCAGCAGCGGCGATCCCGGATCGGAAATGGCGGCAAAGTGCGAGAGCGGGGACTGAACGCCGGCGCGTTCGAGCCAGGCCCGGAAGTGCCCCAGCAGCGACCAGACCTCGGTCGTGGTCCCCGATTTTGAGGCGGCCAGAAACAGCGTCCGTTGCGGCGCAAGCTCGGCCTCGACCGCCCCGACCTGTCTGGGGACGGTGCTGTCGAGGACCCGGAACCTGATTCCGGTCCGGGGCTCGTAGAGCGATGCGAACACCGCCGCGGCCAGCGAGCTCCCGCCCATCCCCAGCAGCACCGCCTGCGAGATCCCCCGCTGGCGGGCCGAGTCGTGGAGATTGAGCAGCCCGTCGAGCCGGCCCAGTCCGGCGTCCGGGTACTCGAGCCATCCGAGCGCGTCCAGGTCGCCCAGACCCGGAAACAGCGACCGGTCGCGCCGCCAGAGCCGGCCGACCGCGTCGGTTTCGGCCAGGGCGGCCAGACCCTGCCGGGTCAGGTCGTCCAAATGCGGGTCCCGGGTCAGCCGGCCGGCGCCAGCTGCCGGGCCTTGTCGGCCACGACCGCGAGCAGGCCGTCGTAGGAGTCGGCGAACGACTTGACCCCTGCCTCGGTCAGCTGGTCGGTGATCGATTCCAGGTCGAGTCCGGCTTCCCGCGCCGCCGCGATCGTTTCGCGCGCCTTGGGGATCCCGGGTCCGAGCGTGTCGGCGGCCTGGCCGTGGTCCAGCCACGCCTCGAGGGTTGCGCCCGGGAGGGTGTTCACGGTGTCGGACCCGATCAGCTCGCGCACGTACAGGACGTCGGAGTATTCGGGGTTCTTGGTGCTGGTCGAGGCCCAGAGGCAGCGTTGCCGGCGGGCGCCTGCACGTTCCAGCTTGGCGAACCGGTAGCCCTCGAACACCTCGAGGTAGGTCTCGTAGGCCAGGCGCGCGTTGGCGATGGCGATCCGCCCCTCCAGATCGGGCCGCCCAAGCTCGGCCAAGGCCGAATCGGCGGCCGAATCGACCCGCGAGACGAAGAAGGAGGCGACCGAGGAGACCGCCCCGAGATCGCCGCCGGACGCGGCCAGGACCTCGAGCCCCTCCACGTAGGCGCGGGCGATCTCGCGGTAGCGCGGCACCGCAAACAGCAGCGTCACGTTCACGTTTATGCCCTCTGAGATCAGGGTCCGGAACGCGCCCACGCCGGCCGCGGTGCCCGGGACCTTGATCATCAGGTTGGGCCGGTCGACCTTGGCGAACAGCCGCCTGGCGGCGGCAATCGAGGCCGCCTCGTCGTCGGCCAGCCGCGGCGGCAGCTCGTAGCTGACGAACCCGTCGGAGCGGGCGCTTTCCGAGTAGACGTCGGCGAAGGCTTCGCAGGCGCGGGTGATGTCGGCCAGCGCCACTTCCTCGAAGACCGCCTCCGGCTCCAGGCCCCGGCCGCCGAGCGCTGCGATGTCGGCGTCGTAGTCGCTCGAGGATGAGATCGCTTTTTCGAAGATGGTCGGGTTCGAGGTCACGCCCCGGACCCCGGCCGCGATCAGATCGGCCAGCCGCCCCGAATCGATCAGGTCGCGCGAGATCTCATCCAGCCAGACGGCCTGACCGTGCCGCAGGAGGTCGGCTATTGGGTTCTGCTGGGTCATGTGCATCGATCCTTACGCTGGCGGCGGATGGCAGACGCTCCGGGCACAGTCCGGTTCACGGGATTTTCGGTAACCGCGGAGAACTATTGGTGCCCGCCGCCGCGCTCGATCGCGTCCACCTTGGACATCCGCCGCAGGAAGCGGTCCTGCGGGTCGAAGCTGGCGCCCAGGAAAGCCTCCACGATCTCCAGCGCCGGCTCAACCCCGATCACCCGGCCGCCCAGGCAGAGCACGTTCATCCCGTCGTGCTCGACGCCCTGGTGGGCCGAATAGCGGTCGTGGCAGGTCGCCGCGCGCACGCCGGCGTGCTTGGAGCAGGCGATCGAGGCCCCGACGCCCGAGCCGCAGATGACGATGCCGCGGTCGGCCTGCCCGGACTGGATCAGCTCCGAGACGGAGACGCAGAAGTCGGGGAAGTCGTCGACGGGGTCGTACTCGGAGGCCCCGCAGTCGATGACCTCGAACGGGCGTTCGGCCAGCCAGGCGGCCACCGCCTGCTTTAGTTCGAACCCGCCGTGATCGGCGCCGATTGCGACCTTCACCGTTCAGCTCCCCCGGTTGCCGGTACTTTTGCGCTGCCCGGTCACGACATGAATATCCCGCCGCAAACGTTCAGCGCCTGGCCGGTCATGTAGTCGGAATCGGACGATGCCAGGAAGCTGACCGCGGCGGCGACCTCGGACGGCTTCTGCATGCGGCCGAGCGGGATCTTCTCCAGCGACTGCTGGCGGACCTCGGCCACCGGGATCCCCAGCCGGTCGGACCGCTCGCCGGCCAGGTGGTCCCACATCGGCGAGTCGACCATCCCCGGGCAGTAGGCGTTGCAGGTGATCCCGTGCGGGGCCAGTTCGACCGCGACCGCCCGCGTTATTCCCACCACCGCGAACTTGGACGCGTGGTAGACCGACTGCAGCGGGGTCGTCCGCTTGCCGGAAATCGAGGCGGCGTTGATGATCTTGCCGTGGCCCTGCCTGATCATCTGCTTGGCGGCCTCGCGGTCGGTCAGGAACACCCCCCAACTGTTGACCGAATTGACTCGGTCGAACTCTGCCCGCGTGGTCTCCACCAGCCAGGTGGTGGTGTGCAGCCCGGCGTTGGCGATCACCACGTCGAGCTTGCCGAACTCGGAAACGGTCCTCGCCACCATCGCGGCCACGTCGTCTTCCTCGGTCACGTCCCCGCCGACTGGGGTCGCGCGGCGACCGTGAGCACGCGCCAGCGCGCAGGCCCGCTCGGCCGCTTCCGGGTTGTAGTCGTTTACAACGAAGTCGGCCCCGTCGGCGGCCAGGCGGTCGATGATCGCGTTGCCCAGCGCTCCGCCGCCGCCGGTAATCAGGATCGCTTTGCCGCTCAGATCGCGCATGGAACATTTCCCCCGCCGGCCGCAGCCCGACCGGATTTGGTCTGTTGGCAATTTTGCCCGCCGCGACCGGCGTCGATTGCCGACCGGCGGGCGCGCTAACTCATTAACCTATTTACTTGGCGGCACCGGCCACTCGCAGCCCACGCCGCAATTGGCTTATCGCGCTTGCAACAGACCTCCAAAACCGCTCCCGGCAGCCCCGCCGCGGCGGCGGCATCCGACGGCGGCGACGACCCCCGCGACCGGCTGGTCCAGGACCGCCTTGAGAACTCGGGCAGGGTGGGGCGCTTCCTCTACGGGCTGTTCCCGGCGGTGGCGATTCCGGCCTACATGGTCCTCTGGCAGGGAAACATCGGCACCATGCTGGCGTTCTGGATGCAATTTACGGCCGAGGGCTATTTCGTATACCTGCTGACCGGTTCCAACTCGATGCTGGCCATCGTGGGCATGGCCAGGTCCTTGCCGATGGTCTTCGTGGCCCCGGTCCTGGGAACGCTGGCCGACCGCGTCGACCGCCTGACCATGCTGGTGGCGGCGCAGGCGGCCGGGGCGATCGTCGCCGCGGTGGTGGCGGCGCTGATCTTCCTGGACCTGATCGAGGCCTGGCACCTGGTGGTCGGAGCGCTGCTGGGCGGGGTCGCGATCGCGGCGAACTTCCCGGCCCGCCAGGCGCTGGTCATGTCGATCGTGGGCCGCAAATACATGATGAACGCGGTCGCCCTGCACACCACCAGCATCGGCGCAACCCGCATCCTGGGTCCGCCCGTCGCCGGCGCGCTGCTGGCGCTGGTCAGCGTCGCCTGGTGCTACGCCTCGACCGCGGTGCTGACCGCCCTGGCCGGGCTCTACATCCGCCGCATCAAGGCGCCGAAGGTCGAGATGCCCAACCGGCGGGTCTCCTTCGTGCGCGACATCCTGGGCGGTTACGTCTACGTCTTAACCAACCCGCAGCTGCGGCCGGTGGTGATTACCGGGGTCGTTATCTCGGTCCTTTTTTATTCGCACTACCAGTTCATCCCGGCAATCGCCCGCGACGTGCTGCTCTCGCCCGAGGCCGGCCTGGCGACGCTCTCGGCCGCCTCAGGGGCCGGCGGCCTGATCGGGGCCCTGGTCGCCTCGCGGCTCGACCACATCCGCCGCAAGGGGTTGCTGCTGTTCGCCGGGTCGATGCTGTTCGGGGGCTCGATCCTGGTCTTTGCCCAGACCGACTGGCTGTCGCTGGCCGCGATGATGCTCTTCCTCGCCGGCCTGGGTTCGGGACTGGCCCAGGCCACCAACGGCGCCCTCCTGCAGCTCCTGGCCGAGGACCACTACCGCGGCCGCATGGGCGCGGTCCAGCTGGTGCTCTGGGGCCTTACCCCGATCGGGGCGATCCCGATGGGAATCCTGGGCGATGCGACCAGCTCGTCGTTTGCGGTCGGGCTGGCCGCCGCGGCCGGTCTGGTGCTCCTGCTGGTGCTGCTGGCGGCGGCCCCGCAGATCCGGCGCCTGCAGGTCTGACCGGCGCCCGCCGACCGGGCGCGGGGGCTACCCGATCCCCGAGATCGGCGTGGGGTCCAGGAGCGTCACCCGGATCCGGTCGCGGTCGAGCATCTCGGCCACCCGCGGGGCGATCTCGTTCTCCCATTCGGGGGTCTGGTAGACCGCCGCGTAGAGGCGGGTGCGCTCGGACTCGCTTGCAAACGTCCGGATCCAGACGTAGGTCTCGTCGTCCTCGGATCCGACGAAGCTGCCGACGATGGTCATTCCGCGCTCGCGCTGGAACGGGATGATAACTTCCTCCATGTAATCGACCCAGTTCTGACGCTGCCCATCCTGGGTCTTGTACTCGCGCAGTTCGACGACCATGCTGCCTCCCCGCCATTAGATTCCGGTCGGTTCCGGCCCCAGTCTAGGGGCGCGGACGCGCCGCCGATCGGCTCGTACCGGTCCGAATTCGACCGGCCCCGCCGGCCCGCGCGAACGCCCGCGCCCGCGCGCGGCCCAATAAACTTTTATGGCCGCGCTAGGTGGGGAGTTAGCGGTGCCCTGCACCCGCAAACCGCTATAGCGGGACCGAATTCCCTTCCTCGGAATTCCGGCGGTCGATTCTGGTTCGCAACCGGCGCAACGAAGGTTGGGCCCCGTGCGACGGGAAACTCCGAACTCCGTCAGGTCTGGAAGGAAGCAGCGGTAAGGGGACCTTTCCGGGCGCCGCGGGATCACCTGGCCCGAGCGTTGGGGGCGGATCGTGGCGGCCAAATGGGTTACAACGAAGGGTGCGCGGCCATAAAGGCAAGGGAACCAAGGTTGCGGCGACAAGTGGCCCCTGAAACGAGCCGGTAGATGACCGCTTCCATACTGGCCGGGGATTCGCTGCGGGCGCTCTACAACAAGTACCGGCCGCAGCAGTTCGCCGACGTGGCTGGGCAGCGCCACGTGGTACGGATCCTGCAGAACGCGCTCGTGCACAAGCGCGTCTCGCACGCCTACCTGTTCTCGGGCGAGCGCGGAACCGGCAAGACCACGGTCGGCCGGATCCTTGCCAAGGCCCTGAACTGCCAGCGCGGCATCCAGCCCGAACCCTGCAACGAGTGCGAGCACTGCCGCAGCGTGGGAAACGAGTCCTTCCTGGACCTGATCGAGATTGACGCGGCCAGCCACACCTCGGTCAACGACATCCGCGACCTGCGCGAGAAGGTCCGCTACCGCCCGGCCTCCGGGCGCTACAAGGTCTACCTGATCGACGAGGTCCACCAACTCTCGCGCTCAGCCTACAACGCCTTCTTAAAGACCCTGGAGGAGCCGCCCGACCACGCGGTGTTCATCCTCGCCACCACCGACCCGCACCGGGTTCTGCCGACGGTTCGGTCGCGCTGCCAGCACCTGCGCTTCAAGCGCATAGACCACGCGCAGATGATCGGCCAGCTCGAGCGGATCGTGGGGCTGGAGGAGGCGATGGCCGACGACCAGGCGCTGGCGCTGATCGCCCGCAACGCCGAGGGCAGCCTGCGCGACGCGCTGGGACTGCTGGAGCAGGGTCTGGCCTACGCCGAGAACCGCCTGACCGAGCGCCAGATGCGCGAACTCCTGGGGACCGCCGGCTACGAGGGCGTCAGCATCGTCGCGGCCGCGATCGCGCGCGGTTCGGTCGGCGATGCGATGACCGCCCTGGCCCGCTCGATCGACGACGGCGCCGATCCGACCGCCCTGCACCGTCAACTGGTCGGGTTCTTCCGGGCGGTGCTGATGCTGCTCACCAGCCGCAACGAGTCGGTCCTGACCCAGTATTCGACCGACGAACTGGCGGTCCTGCGCGAGGTCGCCAACAACTTCGCGCGAATCCGCCAGCCCCTGGCGGTGGTGGAGGCGCTGACCGAGCGCCCGCCGCTGACGGCCGCGCGCCCGCCGCAGCTCGACCTCGAACTTGCGATCGTGCAGGCGGCCCTTGCCACCGGCGCCGAAGACACCCTGCAACCGCTGCCGGCGGTTGAAAAGCCCGCCCCGCCTACGACCGCCGCGCCCGAACCGGCGCGGACTCCAACATATGGTTCGGGTTCTTCGGCCCGGACTGAGCCAGCGGCGGCCGCGAGCGAGCGGGGCTCCACGCCCGAACCGGCTTCAGAGCCGGCGGCCAACGCCGTCCCGGAACCCGAGTCGGCTCCAGATCCCCTGATCAAAACAACTCAGGCGGACTCTGCCGAAGAGCCCGCGCCGGTTCCGGATACCGGTTCGCGGCCGCCCGAGGCCGACGCGGGCGACCAGGCCGAAACGCAAGCGCAAACCGCGCCCGAACCGGCGCCAGCCCAGGACGTCGCCATCGGCGGACCGGACCTGCTGGCGCGGTTCGAGCGGGGGCGCGAGAGTTTCATCGCCCTGATCCGCGATTGGGACCCGACCGTCCAGGGGCTGTTTCTGGGGGCTCCGGCCCGCCTGGAAGATGGCGCCCTGGTCCTGGGAATCAAGCAGAAATTCGGACTCAATCGCTTAAACGACGACCCCGCCAAGCGCTCCCGCCTGACCCAGTACGCCCAAACCGTGCTCGGCGAACCGGTGGAACTGCGGCTCGAACTGGTCCGGGCCGAACCGGAAGGCGAGGATTACACTGCCAGAATCGCCAGGGCCGCCGGCGAACTGCTCGGGGCCCGCGAGATCAAAGAACCATGACCCAAATCCTTTACCGGGAAAGAGACCGACGATGCAGATGATGCGCAAGATGCAACGCCAGATGGAGAAGATCCAGCAGGAGCTGGAGGAGATCCGGATCGAGACCAGCGCCGGCGGCGGGCTGGTCAAGGTCGTAATCAACGGCCAGCAGGACATCGAATCGATCAGCATCTCCCCGGACGCGGTCGATCCCGAGGACGTCGAGCTGCTGGAGGACCTGGTACTGGCCGCGGTCAACGATGCCGTGAGCGAGTCGCGCTCGGTTGCGGCGCGCAAGATGAGCGCGCTGACCGGGGGCATGAAGATTCCCGGGCTCTCCATGTGAACCCGGCCGGTTCTCCCCCGGCGGGCGGGCGCGGTGCTTGACGCCCAGCTGCCGGGACCGCTGCGCGAGCTGATCGAGCGATTCACCGCCCTGCCCGGCGTCGGCTCAAAAACCGCGACCAGGTACGCGATGTACCTGCTGCGCTCCCACCCGGGGACCTCGGCCGCGCTGGCGGCGGCGATCGGCAACCTGAGCGACCAGGTTTTCGAATGCTCGATCTGCCGCAACTATTCCGATACGCAGTGCTGCCGCTTCTGCACCGACCCCGATCGCCAGGACCGTGTGCTGTGCGTGGTCGAGGACCCGCTGGACCTAATCGCCCTGGAGCAGTCCGGGAGCTTCGAGGGCCGCTACTTCGTCCTGCACGGAGTGCTATCGCCGATTGACGGGGTGGGCCCGGCCGAACTGCAGCTGGGCCGGCTCGGGGGACTGGTCCGCGAGCGCTCCGTCGCGGAGGTGATCGTGGCAACCAACGCCTCGATCGAGGGCGACGCGACCGCCAGCGAGATCGCGCGCCAGCTCGATGGCGACGCGTGCCGGGTAACGCGCCTCGCCCGCGGCCTGGCCACCGGCGGCGACATCGAGTTCGTCGACGCCCGGACCCTGGCGATGGCCCTGGAGGCGCGGCGCCCGGTCTAGCCGAAAAAACCGGCCCCATTCCAAATACGGTCGCGCACGCCGAACCCTGAGCCGGCTTCTCAGCCACCCCGCTTGCGCCCTGGCGGTGAGCGAGGCGGCGCGCCGCGGGCCGCCAAGGCGATGCCGGGTCATTCAAGAGGGGCGCGCTTCTTCTCTCCAAACTTGCGCTGTCGGCGAGGGTTGTTTAAGGGTGTTTGCCACGTATTTGCAACGCGTGTCGCAAGGGTTGGACTTCTGGTACGCTGAATAAGTTCGGGCGATCGGCGGCAATCAAGCGTGAAGCCCGCAACCAGAAGACGCCGCTGCCGCAAGGCTGCGAGCGCACCCGACCGGGAAGGGCCGACGCTGCCGAGCCTGACCTGCGCAATTCGTTCAGCCCAAAGACCGACAAATTGAACGCATTTTCGACTCGACGCCCTGCCGTCGTACTGCTGTGTTTCCTGGCCGCCCTGCTGGTAGGGTTGCTGCTGCTGGCCTACGCTGGAGTTCCCTCGGCCGCGACGTCTACGGTTGGCCCGCCGGACAGCGTCAGCATCACCCGCTCCGTCGGTTCGGTCACGGTGACCTGGTCCGCCGTTACCGGCGCCGACGGATTCAACGTCAACCTGAGCACTGATGGCGGCGATACCTGGTCGCGAGCCGCCAGCGACCAGACCGGCACCAGCGTGACGATTTCCAGCGGTGTCGTCGACACCTCGCCCTATATCGCGGCAGTACAAGCGTTATTCGGCGGCAACGGAACCAGCTGGACCAGGTCGAGTTCGATCGCCGCCTTCAGTGCACCCGGCGCCCCGACCGGCGTGACGGCGGTGCGCAGCGACGACACCGACGACGAAATCTCCGTGTCCTGGACCGCTCCGGCCGATAACGGCGGCGTCGCTATCTCCGGCTACGACGTCGAGTACAGCACCGACGGGACTACATCCTGGACCCGCGCCGTCAGCGGAACGACGTCGACGTCGACGACCATGACCGACATCGACAACACCATCGATTACGACGTCAGGGTGCGGGCCAAAAACGACATTGGCAACGGCGCCTGGGCGCAATCGGCCACCGTCACCGGCGTGGGCACGCCATCCAGCGTTACCGTCACTCGCGTCCCCGGATCGGTCACGGTGACCTGGTCCGCCGTTTCCGGCGCCTCCAAGTACCACGTCAGCCTCAGCCACGATCACGGCGGTTCGTGGTGGCGGGCCAGCAGCAATGCAACCGGCACCACTCTGACGGTGTCCAGCAACATAGTCAATATCTGGTCCTACATGGCCGCCGTACGGGCGGTCAACTCCTCGGGCCCGGGCAATTGGAAAAGCACGCCCTTGCTGGCCGGCCTCAACCCGCCCGGCGCCCCGAACGGGGTGACGGCGACCCGCTCGGGCACCGGGATCGCGGCGTCCTGGAGCGCTCCGGCCAGTAACGGCGGCTACGCCGTCACCGGCTACGACGTGAACTACAGCACGAATGAGCGCAAGAGCTGGACCCGGGCGGCCAGCGACGTCACCGGCACTTCGCAGACCATCGCCAACGCCGACAACACGGTTGACTACGTAATCGCAGTGCGCGCGAAAAGCAGCGTCGGCCCGGGCGCCTGGGCGCATTCGGCCACCGTCGCCGCCCTGGCCGCGCCCGCATCCGTAACCGCCCACCGCGCAAGCTCGACCAGCGACATCCACGTTGGCTGGACCGCCGTCACCGGCGCCACCGGCTACGACGTGAACTACATCATCGGAATCCTCTCGCATAACAGCGCCGATACCGATGTGTCCGGAACCACCTACACCATCACCGGCGCAACGACCGCCGTGCCGGCGAACGTTGTCGCCGCCGTGCGCGCCCGCAACGCGCACGGGCCGGGCCCCTGGACCCAGTCCGCGCCAGCTGTGACGACCCACAAGCTGACCGCGTCGGGCGTCACGGCGACCACGGCCACGCTGAAGCTTGAAACCTACGGATCGAATTGGTACTACAAGGCCGACAAGTCGCCGCACAACACCTGTTCGCCGGGGCAGTCCGGGATGACCGCGGCCATCAGCGGATTGATGGTCAATACCCAATACACCTATTCGGCTTACAGCGATTCGAGCTGCACCAACGCCAAGAAACTCGCCACCGCGAGCGCGTTCACAACGCTCGCGCCGACCCTTTCTTCATCCGACGTGAGGGCGACGGGAGTGACGCTCACCATCGGCGATTACTCCGGAAACTGGTACTACAAGGCGAATATTGCCCCGCACACTTCCTGTTCGTCCGTGCAGACCGGAAGCGCGGCAACGCTCAGCGGATTGACCCCCGGCAGGGGTTACACCTATTCGGCTTACGAAGATGCCAGCTGCACTGACCCCCGCAAGCTCGCCACCGCGAGCGCGTTCACCACGCTCGCGCCGACTCTTGCGTCCTCCGACATAACGGCGACCGGGGCGACGCTGACCATCAGCGGCAACGCCGGAAGCTGGCACTACAAGGCGGACAAGGCTCCGCACACGTCTTGCTCGTCCGCGCAGAGCGGGAACACGGCAACGCTCAGCGGCTTGACGCCGAATACGCTTTACGCGTACTCGACTTACGGCGACTCCGGCTGCACCGACGCCAACTATCAGGGTGCGACGACATCGTTTACCACGCTGGGAAGTACCGCGGGAGCGCGAGTGGGCGGAGGCGGCTCCTCGTCCGCCCCTCCGGCCTCGACTTCGAGCTTCGACTCGATCGTGGTGACTCGGAACCAGTACATCGAGGCGCCCGGCAACGAGGACCTCAAGCACAACGTCTCCAACCTGGCTATCACCAAGGGTGCCTCCACCCTTGCCGCCAACTTCCTGGACTCCTACCACGCCACCGGCGGCCTGGAGCGCTGGGGCTACCCGACCTCGGAGGTCGTAGAGATCGAGACCGGCAGCCTGACCCAGTTCTTCCAGCGCGGCGTGCTGGACTTTCACGACGTGGGACTGGGCTACCTCATCGAGCGCAGATTGGCCTGGGACTACGTCGGCGGCGGCCTCGGAGGCTCCGCCGACCAGGGCGTCGAGCCCGCGCCGGAGACCGCGCCCGCGGACGGGGTCCAAGTGGGCGCCTTCGGTCACTACGTGGCCGACGTGGACGGCGAAGGGAACCCGACCGGATTCTTGGCGTTCTTCAACCGGCTCGGCGGGATCAACGCCTTCGGGATCCCCAAGACCGAGGCCCGCGAGGACACCGGGGCCGAAGGGATGCTGATGGAGCCCGGTTCTACAGCCGGATTCACCCGCCAGTACTTCCAGGCTGCGGTTTTCCAGCTATCGGAAGGCGGCCTGGTTCAGCTGACCCTGTTGGGCGACACCCTGCGCGGCCTGCTCGTGCCCGGGTTCGCAGACGAAGCCGCATTCGCCGCCGCCGCAGCCCTCTCGATCGGCGACGCCATAACGCCCGACGTGATCCCATAACGGACCTGGTCGCTTTCTAGTGACCGCTCTGGGCGGGCCCTTTCGGAACCGCCGGTTCAGGTGACGCGCCCGGTCGCCCACGGAAACATCGCACTCGTCAAAGTCCGGGCCCCGGCCAAGACTCCACGGGCGCGGCGCCCTCATTGGCGCGACCAAGTAGTCCGACTCGAGAGATGACTGGCGCGCCCCCGGGGAGGGGCTGGAAGCGATCGCACCGCAGGCGGGGTTCGACCACATCGTGAATAAGGCATCACCCCGCAGGCGGCCAACTCGACGCCAAAGCCCGGCGACCGATGCACCACCCCGTCCCCGACCGCGCCGGCAGCGAGGGATTGGCCCATTGATGTGCCACACGTTTGAGACGTTCGTCGCAACATTTGGCCAACTGGTACGCTGATATAGATTTCGAATCGTTGGCACCTTGATGTATTCCGGAGCCAAACGACACCGCTTCCACGCTGAGGCGCTGGCGGCCGATAGCGACCAAATCGAAGCCGCCGGGCCTGACGGATGAATTTCCCGACCCGAATGTGATGCCGAACGGATATTTGACCAGACGCCCCGCGCTCGCCCTGCTGTCGACAATTGCCGGCATGCTGGGGGGAGCGCTGCTGCTGGCATCCGCGGGCGTCCATCCGGCCGCGGCGCAGTCGCCGCCGAACGCGCCCTCCAGTGTCAACATCTCCCGCGCGGTCGGGTCGGTCACCGTGACCTGGTCGGCCGTGGCGGGCGCCAGCGGTTACAACGTCAACCTCAGTCACAACGGCGCCAATTCGTGGACGCGGGCCGCCAGCGGGCGGACCGGCACGTCGGCGACCATCGCCAGCGGCATCGTCGACGGCTGGGAGTACATCGCCGCGGTACAGGCGATCAACTCCCAAGGCGGCGGCGCCTGGACCAGCTCCGGTTCCGTCGCCGGAATGGATGCGCCCGACGCGCCGACCGGGGTAACGGCAACGCGTTCCGGTACGGGAATCTCCGTGTCCTGGACCGCGCCGGCGGACGGCGGCAGCACGGCCATTTCGGGTTACGACGTCAACTACAGCACGGACCGGGGCTACAGTTGGAACCGGGCCCTGAGCGGAGTCACCGGCACGTCGGCGACCATCACCAGCGTCTACAACTCGTTTGATTACGTCATCGCCGTGCGCGCAAACAACAGCGTCGGCGGGGGCGCGTGGGCGCACTCTGAAGCCGTCGCCGGCCTGGACGCGCCCTCCAGTGTCAACATCTCCCGCGCGGTCGGGTCGGTCACCGTGACCTGGTCGGCCGTGGCGGGCGCCAGCGGTTACAACGTCAACCTCAGTCACAACGGCGCCAATTCGTGGACGCGGGCCGCCAGCGGGCGGACCGGCACGTCGGCGACCATCGCCAGCGGCATCGTCGACGGCTGGGAGTACATCGCCGCGGTACAGGCGATCAACTCCCAAGGCGGCGGCAAATGGAGGAATTCAGATACCGTGGCCGGCATCCACCCGCCCGGCGCACCCGCCGCGGTGACGGCGATGCGTTCGGGCACCGGCATCTCCGTGTCCTGGACCGCGCCCGGGGGTAACGGCGGGTTGGCCGTCACCGGGTACGACGTCAACTACAGCACCGACGGCGCCGTTTCCTGGACCCGGGCCTTAAGCGGAACGACCGGCACGTCAACGACGATCAACAACGCCGCAAACTCGGTCGACTACGTCATCGCCGTGCGCGCCAGCAATGCCCTGGGCGGTGGAGTGTGGGGTCGGGCCACAGTCGCCGGCCTGGGCGCGCCTGCATACGTCACCGCATTCCGCAATGCGGAAGCGGGAATTACCGACGCCGGCTGGACCACCGTCGCCGGAGCTACCGGCTACGACGTGAACCTCATTTTCAACGCCACCTGGCACTACAACATAGCCAACGACGTGACCGGGACGACCCAACGCATTTGGGACAACTCGCCGTACGGAGGGAGCATGTTCGTCGTCGGCGTCAGGGCCCGCAACGAGCACGGACCGGGTCCCTGGAAGAACTCCGCGACGGCCGAGGAAGCGCGCACGCTTACCGCGTCGAGCATCACCAAAACTTCGGCCACTCTCACGCTGGCCGCCTACGCCTCGACCTGGTACTACAAGGCCGACAAGGCCCCGCACAACACCTGCTCGTCGGCACAGACGGGATTGACCGCGGCCCTGTCGGGATTGACGCCCGGAACCGAGTACACCTATACGACGTACCGGGATTCCAGCTGCGAAACGGAGATCGCGGACGGAAACACGTTCACGACGGCGGGACCGATCCTAAAGGCTTCGGGCATTTCAAACACCGGCGCCACGCTGACCCTCACCGGGCACGTCGGCAGCTGGTACTACAAGGCCAGCAGCGGGCCCCACACCACCTGCTCGACGGCCCAGTCCCAGGGCGTGGCGGCGACCCTGTCCGGCCTGACCCCGGGCTCGACCTACACCTACTCGGCCTACCGCTACTCGGGCTGCAGCGGCTGGATCGTGACCGCCAGCGGGTTCACGACGCTGGGGCCGACCCTCTCCTCGTCCAACGTGACCGGCACGACCGCGACGCTGACGATCGGCAACCACACCGCCGCCTGGTACTACAAGGCCGACAAGGCCCCGCACACCACCTGCCAGGGTCCGGTGTCGGCCAACGACAGCGACGTCGACCTGACCGGCCTCTCGTCCGGCACCAGCTACACCTACTCGGCGTACAGCGATTCGGGCTGCGCGACCCTGCTGACGACCGCCAAGGCGTTCACCACCGCCGTGGTCAAGGCCTTGACCGTCTCCGGCATCACGGCCACCGGCGCCACGCTGACCCTCACCGGGCACGTCGGCAGCTGGTACTACAAGGCCAGCAGCGGGCCCCACACCACCTGCTCGACGGCCCAGTCCCAGGGCGTGGCGGCGACCCTGTCCGGCCTGACCCCGGGCTCGACCTACACCTACTCGGCCTACCGCTACTCGGGCTGCAGCGGCTGGATCGTGACCGCCAGCGGGTTCACGACGCTGGGGCCGACCCTCTCCTCGTCCAACGTGACCGGCACGACCGCGACGCTGACGATCGGCAACCACACCGCCGCCTGGTACTACAAGGCCGACAAGGCCCCGCACACCACCTGCCAGGGTCCGGTGTCGGCCAACGACAGCGACGTCGACCTGACCGGCCTCTCGTCCGGCACCAGCTACACCTACTCGGCGTACAGCGATTCGGGCTGCGCGACCCTGCTGACGACCGCCAAGGCGTTCACCACCGCCGTGGTCAAGGCCTTGACCGTCTCCGGCATCACGGCCACCGGCGCCACGCTGACCCTCACCGGGCACGTCGGCAGCTGGTACTACAAGGCCAGCAGCGGGCCCCACACCACCTGCTCGACGGCCCAGTCCCAGGGCGTGGCGGCGACCCTGTCCGGCCTGACCCCGGGCTCGACCTACACCTACTCGGCCTACCGCTACTCGGGCTGCAGCGGCTGGATCGTGACCGCCAGCGGGTTCACGACGCTGGGGCCGACCCTCTCCTCGTCCAACGTGACCGGCACGACCGCGACGCTGACGATCGGCAACCACACCGCCGCCTGGTACTACAAGGCCGACAAGGCCCCGCACACCACCTGCCAGGGTCCGGTGTCGGCCAACGACAGCGACGTCGACCTGACCGGCCTCTCGTCCGGCACCAGCTACACCTACTCGGCGTACAGCGATTCGGGCTGCGCGACCCTGCTGACGACCGCCAAGGCGTTCACCACCGCCGTGGTCAAGGCCTTGACCGTCTCCGGCATCACGGCCACCGGCGCCACGCTGACCCTCACCGGGCACGTCGGCAGCTGGTACTACAAGGCCAGCAGCGGGCCCCACACCACCTGCTCGACGGCCCAGTCCCAGGGCGTGGCGGCGACCCTGTCCGGCCTGACCCCGGGCTCGACCTACACCTACTCGGCCTACCGCTACTCGGGCTGCAGCGGCTGGATCGTGACCGCCAGCGGGTTCACGACGCTGGGGCCGACCCTCTCCTCGTCCAACGTGACCGGCACGACCGCGACGCTGACGATCGGCAACCACACCGCCGCCTGGTACTACAAGGCCGACAAGGCCCCGCACACCACCTGCCAGGGTCCGGTGTCGGCCAACGACAGCGACGTCGACCTGACCGGCCTCTCGTCCGGCACCAGCTACACCTACTCGGCGTACAGCGATTCGGGCTGCGCGACCCTGCTGACGACCGCCAAGGCGTTCACCACCGCCGTGGTCAAGGCCTTGACCGTCTCCGGCATCACGGCCACCGGCGCCACGCTGACCCTCACCGGGCACGTCGGCAGCTGGTACTACAAGGCCAGCAGCGGGCCCCACACCACCTGCTCGACGGCCCAGTCCCAGGGCGTGGCGGCGACCCTGTCCGGCCTGACCCCGGGCTCGACCTACACCTACTCGGCCTACCGCTACTCGGGCTGCAGCGGCTGGATCGTGACCGCCAGCGGGTTCACGACGCTTACCGCCGGCGGGAATACTCTAAGCGGTTACCGGTACTACTAGCCGCACGAATCCCGCCCGCTTACGCCGAGTGGAAGCGGAACGATCCTTTCCGGTCCAACGCCCGCGCGGCGCACCTGCTCGGAGAATGGCTGAAGCGGTCGCTCCGCGACGATGGTCCGCCGCCCACATCCGCCTCAGGCGGAGCACTTGAAAACGGAGCAGGCTGCGGCGCTGCGGCCAGGACGGCTCCAGACGGAGCCCTCTTTGCGGCGCGGTCGCTAGTCGTCGCGCGACACCCAGAGCGGGTTTATGGGCTGGTTGCGGAGCCTTTGCACGGCCACGTAGAGGAGCGGACCGGCGAACGCGGCAATCCAGGGGAGCAGTACCTCGAGGAAGAAGTTCTCGCCCAGAAATTCATGCACAGCCGAGTCCTCGACGATCAGCACGACCCCGATGCGGAAGATGACCGCCGCGCCGATGTAGATCAGGATCGGGTAGCGGCCGGTGAAGTGGGCGATCAGCCCCGACCCCACGAACAGCAGCGGGATCGAAAGCGCCAGGCCAAAAATCAGCAACCCGACGTTGCCGTGCGCCGCCCCGGCCACCGAGAGGATGTTGTCCAGGCTCATTACGACGTCGGCCAGCAGGATCAGGCCGATCGCCTGGCGGAAGGACCCGGCCTTGCGGCCGCCGGAATGGCCCGATTTGTCCATCTTCAGCAGCCGCCAGCCCACCCAGAACAACGCCAGCCCCCCGGCCGCGGCCAGGAAGGGCAGCGCCAGCAGCTGGGTTGCGACCGCCGCAAGGGCGACCCGCAGCACGGTCGCCGTACCGGCGCCGATAATGATCGCGTTGCGGCGTTCGGCGCCGCTCAAGCTGGACGCGACCACCCCGATCAGGATTGCGTTGTCGCCGGATAGGACCAGGTCGATGACGATGATTTGCAGGATGCTGCCGAGCAGCTCGCCGTCGACGGATGAGGCGAAGAACAAGTCGAAAGATCCTCGGGGACTGGGTATGCATTACGGCGCTCGGCCCGCTTGCGATCCCGGCGCCGCAATGCGGTCCGGTCACCGGCCGGTTGCCAAAATCGCGGGCCGGTCACCCGCAAACGCTCAAAAGAACGCTAGGTTGGGCCTTTAGATGCTAGTTGACTCGATCTTCACCCTGGACACCTCGTCGATCAAGGTGGGGCCGGGGGCGATTGGCGAGATTGGCTACGAGGCCGCGCGCCTCGGAATCCGCCGGGCGATGGTGGTCACCGATCCGGTGGTGGCCCGGCTCGAATTCTTCAGCCAGGCGATCGCCGGCCTCAATTCGGGCGGGGTGGAGACCGACGTCTTCGACGAGGTCGCGGTCGAACCCACCGACAGTTCCATGCAGCACGCGGTCGCGGCGGCGCAGTCGTCCGGCTGCGACGGATTCGTATCGATCGGCGGCGGCTCCAGCATGGACACCGCCAAGGTCGCCAACCTCTACACCGAATTCCCGGCCGAATTCGACACCTACGTTAACCAGCCGATCGGCCAGGGCGCGCCGGTGCCCGGCCAGCTGCGGCCGCACATCGCGGTCCCGACCACCGCCGGCACCGGTTCGGAGACCACCGGGGTGGCGATATTCGACTACGCCGAGCTGAACGCCAAGACCGGCATCGCGCACCGCGCGCTGCGCCCCACGGTTGGCATCATCGACCCGGCCGCGACCGCAACTCTGCCGCCGATGGTCGCTGCCGCGTCCGGCCTGGACGTCCTCTCGCACGCGCTCGAATCGCTCACCGCGATACCGTTCGGCCGGCGCGAGGCGCCGTCCGAGCCCGGAATGCGGCCGGCCTACCAGGGCGCCAACCCGATATCCGACATCTGGTCCACCGCCTCAATCGGCCTGGTCGGGAAAAACATCGTGACCGCGATCGAGAACCCCTCAGATTCCGGGGCCCGCCTGCAGATGATGCTGGCGTCGGCCTATGCCGGGATCGGCTTCGGCAATGCCGGGGTCCACCTACCGCACGGGATGTCCTACCCGGTCTCGAGCATGGTCCGCAAGTACCAGCCGCCGGGCTATCCGCCCGAAAAACCGATCATCCCGCACGGGATTTCGGTCGTGCTCAATTCGCCGGCGGTGTTCCGCTGGACCGCGGCGGCCGACCCGGACCGGCACCTGGAGGCGGCCCGGCTCATGGGGGCCGACGTTGCCGGGGCCGACCCGGACGATGCCGGCGCGCTGCTGGCCGACGCCATCATCGCCCTGATGCGGCGCCTGGACCTGCCCAGCGGCCTGGCCGCGATCGGATTCGGACCCGACGACGTTCCGGCCCTGGTCGAGGGCACCCTGCCGCAGCACCGGGTCACCAAGCTCTCGCCGCGGCCGGCGGGCCGGGATGACCTGGCCGGGCTTTTCAGCGACGCGATGAGCTACTGGTAGGCACCGTGCCCAAAGCTCTTCTGACCGACACCTTCTGGGAAGGGACCCGGATCGAGGACCAGGTCCTGGGCGGGGCCGGCATCGAATACAAGATCGCCCCCAACGGCGACGAGGCGACCCTGGTGGAGATGGCCCGCGACTGCGACGCGATCCTGACAGTCTTCGCCAAGACGACCGCGGCCGTGATCGAATCACCCGCCGACCTGCGGGTGGTGGCGCGCTACGGGGTGGGCGTGGACAACATCGACGTTGCCGCCGCCACCGCGCGCGGCGTCCCGGTCACCTACATCCCCGACTACTGCACCGAGGAAGTGGCCTGCCACGCGCTGGCGATGCTGCTTGGCCTCAACCGCGCCCTGCTGAACACCCACCGCGGCCTCATCGACGGCGGGTTCGGGGTTGGGCTGGCAAAACCGGTCTGGCGTCTCTCCGGGCTACGCCTGGGGATCGTCGGCTTCGGGCGCTGCGGGAGCCTGCTGGGTCGGATGTCGGCCGGCCTGGGAATGGAGATCGTCGCCTGCGATCCCGGCCGCCCGGCCGGGTCGGTCGACCCCGAAACCGGGGCCCGGTTCGTCTCCCTGGGCGAAATCATCGAAACCGCCGACCTTATCAGCCTGCACGTGCCGCTGCGGCCGGATACGCACCACCTCTTCTCCGACGCCGAATTTGCGGCGATGAAGGACGGCGCCTACCTGGTCAACACCTCGCGCGGTCCGGTGGTCGACACCGTCGCCCTGGCCCGGGCGCTGGAACAGGGCAGCATCGCCGGCGCCGGTCTGGACGTGTACGAGAACGAACCGCTCGAGGAAGACCACCCGCTGCGTTCGGCGCCGAACACGATCCTGACCTCACACACCGCGTTCTACTCTGAGACCTCGCTGGATGAGAACCGGCGGCGGGCCGCCCAGAGCGTGGTCGACATCCTGGCCGGACGGGAACCCGGCCACATCGCCAACCCGGACTTTGTCCGGGCCGGGAAGGGTCGCTCGCGGGGCTAGTAGATTCCCCGGAACATCTCCTGCAGTTCCTCGAACGAGGCCTGCGCGGGACTCTGCAGCTGCAGCCGCTCGGAATCGGCGGTCAGGCGCGCCATCTCGTCGATGTCGTCCATCCGCACGCCGTAGGCGCCCATCCGGGTCTCGATCTCCAGGTCGTCGACCAACTGCTCGACCACCCCGATGGCGGCGTCGGCGCGGGCCTCGGTGGCGGCGATCTTGCCGGAAACCCCCAGCGGTCCGGCCAGCTCGGCCATGCGCTCGGGCACGGTTCGCGCGTAGAACTTGAATATCGGGACCAGGCAGATCGCGTTGGCGATCCCGTGCGGGACCTTGTAGCGGGCGCCGATCACATGCGCGGCGGCGTGAATGATGGTCACCCCGGCGTTGGCCAGCGTGTAGCCGGCCAGCAGCGCACCCAGCATCTGGCCGCTGCGCGCCTCAAGGTCGGAGCCGGTGCTGTAGGCGCGCGGCAGGTTCTCAAGAATCAGGCCCATCGCCTCGCGCGCGAACATCTTGGTCTGCACGGTGGCGTTGCTGGAGAGGTAGGACTCGGTGGCGTGGCAGAACGCGTCGATCCCCGACGCGGCGGTGACCGCGGGCGGCAGGCCCAGCGTCAGTTCGGGGTCCACGATCGCCACGTCCGGGTAGATGTGCGGGGAGATGACCGGCACCTTGTTGGAGGAGTCGTCCATCACCACCACCGCGTTGCCGGTCACCTCGGAAGCGGTGCCGGCGGTGGTCGGGATCGAAATGTTGGGCAGGCCGGGGCGGTTGACCTCGTTGACCCCGATCAGTTGCTCGACGCGCTTGCCGTTTGAAACCGCGCAGCCGGCGATCTGGGCGGTGTCCATGGAGCTTCCCCCGCCCAGGCCGATGACCACGTCGGCGCCGGATGCGGCGATGTCGTCGGCGGTCGCGTTGATCAGCGACGCCGGCGGTTCCTGGGCCGGGTTCTCGCGCGTCTGGCTGGGGATCCCGGCCTCGGCCAGCAGGCCTTCGATCCGGTCGACGATCCCGGCCTGGCGCAGCCCCTGGTCGGTGACGATGAACGCCTTGCTGCCGCCGAGATACCCGAATTCCTCGGCCAGCCGCGTCACCGCGCCGGCCTCGAAATCCACGATCTTGGTCGTCCTGAAAACGGCGGGGTCTACAGCCATGAAAATCCTCGGATCATTGCCTTCCGGCGCCAGCGGGGGCCGGACACGTTGCGGTTGGGATGGCCCTAAATATGTTCGTCGATTTGGGCCGGTTCGGCAGCCGGATCGGGCCCGAACGCGCTGGGGCTTCCGATTGGGTCCTAGCCGGAGCGGTCGGGGCGAAAATCGGTACCGAACTCCAATTCGGTCCGGGCAGATAGCGAGAATCGGCCATCGGCGCTAAACCACTATCACTACCGATCCGGCTGGTCGCCACCAGCTTCATGCTGGCCGCGGCCTTGGCCGCTCTGGCGGTTCTCCTAGCGCCCGCGAACACCGCCGCCCAGACCGGTCCGGGCTGCGCGGTCGCGCCGCTGGGCCAGCTGGCCGATTCCGGGGACGGGCTGGCGGCCAGCGGAAGCTGGGGCACCCAGGACTGCGAATCCCGGTTCCGGCCCGGGAGCGAGGCCCGCTACTTCGAATTCAAGGTCGAGACCGCCGGTCGCGTTCGCATCGAACTGACGTCCGAGAACGCCGACCCCTACCTGTATCTCCTGGCCGCCGACGGAACCCGGCTGGCCGACAACGACGATGGCGGCCGGCTGCTCGACGCCCGCATCGAACGCGACCTTGAGCCCGGCACCTACCGGGTGGAGGCCACCACGGTCGGGGGGCGGCAGCGCGGAGCGGCCGACTTCGAACTGACGGTCGGGTACGTGGAGGGGTGCGAAATTACCCCGCTCGGCACCCTGACGCCCGGATCGGCCCTGACCGCGGCGGGCTCCTGGACGCACGAGACCTGCGGATCGCGGATCGTGGTCGCCCACCCCGCCCGCAACTACGTGTTCCAGCTGCCGCAACCGGGCCGGGTCCGCATTGACCTGGCGTCGCCGAACGGCGACCCGGTGCTCTCGCTGGCCACCGTCGAAGGCGCGGTGATCGGGGCCAACGACGACGGCGGGCCGGGCCGAAATTCCCGCATCGAGCAGTACCTTGAGGCCGGCGGCTACATCATCGAGGCGACCACCTACAGCCGGCGCGGGCTGCAACCGCTGGTCTCCGATTACGAACTGACCGTCGCGCTGATTAACGAGCTGGACCGCCAGGGCCGGGGCAACGCCAAACTCGAGGCCATGATCGTGCCGGACAAGGTCACGTCGGGCGAACCCTTCACGGTGCATTACCGCGTGGGCAATCTCGGCGGCGGCGACCTGCACGAATACGCCAAGCGGGTGCAGATCCAGGGTTACGGCGCCAACTTCCGCTACCAGGCGCTGCATCGCCTGGGAATAACCGATTCGAACTGGCTGGTGGGGTCCTCGTACCACACCGACGAATCCGTCGCCAGCGCCGAGAGCACCACCCTCGAAGGAGTGGAGCCGCTGGAGATGACGCTCGAGGGCGCCGGGCGCTCCTGGGTGCTGATCGCGGTGTTCATGCTCGACGGGGACGGCAACGACATCGGCCTGCACACCCTGTGGAAGCACGTCGAGGTGATCGACGGGGCCACCTTCGACCCGGTGCGGGTCAGCGTCGACGGCCAGCTCTACCAGGTCGCCGCCTCCGCCAGCGACGAGGGCGAGGTGACCACCGAGGTCGTAAATCTGGCCGACCGCGCCGACGAAGTCGGGTCCCCGCACCGGTCCCAGGCCGTCTATTCGGCCGGGGTGAGCAGCCTGCTGCTAGATGGCATCTTCGAGCGCGACGCGGTCGTGCGGCTCGAGGAACTGAGGACCACCGCGGGGACGGGGCTGGTGGCGGGCGAGATCGCCGCCGCCGGTCCGACCGTGAGCGCGGCGCGCGCCGAGTTCGCCGCCGACTACCTGGCCGCGCTCGCCGAATCCGGGCTCTCCGGGTCGAACGCCGCCGGGGTGATGATCGACCCGGCCCGGGTGGAGGACATGCTGCTTGGCAACGCCGAAAACGCCGCCCGGGAATACGCCGCGCTCTCGGCCAGCTGGCGATCGCTCGGATCGCGGGTGGGCGGCGGCGGGGCCATCTCCTACGACCAGGCCCTTGCGCTGCATTCGCAGCTGCGCTACGCCGAAAGCGTGCTGGCGCCCCAGATGGAAGCCGGCGAACTGGTGCGCGAGGCGCGCGCCGACGAAGACGGCTGGGACGGGGCGGTCGCGCAGCGCCTGTCCCGGTTCGCCCGCGAATCGGTCTGCAGCGGGGCCGAACGCCAGCTGGGGGGCACCCTGGAGCTGGCCGGGGACGTCGACCTGGAAAGACTGCTTACGCTCGATAGAGAACTGCGCCTGGCGCTGCCGGCGTTCGGCATCGTCACCGAGCGGGTCCTGTGCGCGACCTCGGAGATCGAGGACGCCAACGACCGCCTGTTCGAGCTGCTCGGAATGCCCTCCTACGAATCGGTCCTGCTGCCCGGATACCGCTACGCGCCGAGCGTGGCCGACGAGGGTCCCCAGCCGCACCGGCTGCGGATCGTCGCCCGGCTGCACTCGGACGGCCGGGTCGAGCACGCGGTTCAGCTGGCCAGCGGACGCCGGATCCTCCCGGAGCGGCGGTTCCTGGGCGCCGATTCGCAACCCGGGGTCCGGTATTCCAGCAGCGACGTCGAGCTGCTCGGCCGGTCGATCGGGACTATCCGCTCGCAGCGCAACGCGGCCGGGCAGGTACTGTTCTCATTCCTGGCCTCCGACGGCACCCACGTCGTGCCCCAAGTCCGGATCATGCCGGCCGACGCATCGGTCGGGGCCTGGCTGCGCAGCAGCCAGATCGAGGTTCCGCCGGCGGCGCCGACCCTGGCGGCGGGCGGATAGCACAGCAACCCATGCCCGTCCGATCAAACGGACCGGCTCATCTGAAATGGTCACGAAATGCCTGAACCAATCGACCTGATCATCGACAGCGACTGCGGCGTAGACGACGCGGTGGCGCTCTGGTTCGCGCTCTCGGCGCCGCAATTTAAGGTCGCGCTGGTCTGCAGTGTGCACGGCAACGTCGGCCACGAAGCGGTCGTCCGCAACATTGCGCGGGTGCTGGGCGCGGCCGACCGGCTCGACGTCCCGCTCGCGCTCGGCGCCAGCGAGGCCCTGGCCGGCTCGCCGGTCCCGCACCGCGCCTCGACGGTGCACGGCGAAGACGGACTCGGCGACGCCGACCTGCCGGACTTTGAGGTCGACCCCCACCCGCTGCCGGCCGACCAGGCGATCGTGGACCTGTGCCGGCGCAACCCCGGCAAATACACCCTGGCCGCGCTGGGTCCGGCCACCAACGTCGCCCGGGCGCTGCGGCTCGAACCCGCCCTGCCGGGAATGCTGAAGGAATTCATCTACATGGGCGGGACCTTCAACCTGCCCGGCAACGTCTCTCCGGTGGCGAGCTTCAACGTGGCCGGCGACCCGCTGGCGGCCAAGGAGATGGTCAACGCCGACTGGCCCAGCCCGCCGCGGATGCTCACCTTCGACGTAATGAAGGCAACGACGTTCGGGGACGCCGAGCTGGCCCTCCTGGACGAGGGCCGCACCCCGGCCGCCAGGTTCCTGCGCCAACCCCTGCGCACCTACCACGCCGCCACCGCGGCCGCCAACGCCGGCGGCCGGATGGTCTGCCCGGACATGCTGACCATGGTCTGGCTGGCCGACCCGGACGCGGTCGATTCGGGGCTCTACCCGGTCGACGTGGACGCCGGGCGCGACGCGGCCTGGGGCATGACGGTGGTGGACATGCGCTCGCCGGCCCTGCTTGCGACCGAGACCGATCGCGGCGCCGACCCGGTGGTCGTGCCGACCGCGACCTGGAGGGTGTCGCGCGCGGCCGACGAGAACGCCTTCAGGGCCGCCTTCGCTTCGATCCTGGGCGGCTGATTCGACCGCCTCCGGGCAGGTCTATTAGAATCTGTGGCTAACTTTGCTAGAGCCCGTCCTTGGACGCGGTATCGCTTGATGCCGAAACCAGGCCCTGGCAGCACCTTTTACAAGTCAATAATGTGCAAAACTTCAGTTTTGCCGACCCGAGGAATCCAAAAGATCCCAAGATATTAAGGGCGATCGGTGGATGCCTTGGCACTAGGAGCCGAAGAAGGGCGTGGCAGACTACGAAATGCTGCGGTGAGCTGTGAGCGAGCTGTGACCCGCAGATGCCCGAATGGGGAAACCTGGCAGGCGGAAACGCCTGTCGGCCTGTTCTGAAGGATTTCCAAAGTAGGAACAGGTAGGCAAGCGGGGGAATTGAATCATCTAAGTACCCCGAGGAAAAGAAAGCAAAAGCGAATCCCTCAGTAGTGGCGAGCGAAAGGGGATCAGCCCAAACCGCGTTCATGTATGAAGGTGCAGGCCGTTGTGCGCGCGGGGTTGCAGGATCGAACCGGTCCCCCTGCAGGGACCAAGGAAGTTACAAAGACGCAGGTTAGCCGAAGGGGCTGGAAAGCCCCGCCAAAGACGGTGACAGCCCGGTAGGCGAAAGCCCGCGACCTTCCGTTCTAAATCCTGAGTACCACGGGACACGTGAAACCCTGTGGGAATCTGGGAGGACCATCTTCCAAGGCTAATTACTCCTGGTGACCGATAGCGAACGAGTATCGTGAGAGAAAGGTGAAAAGTACCCCGGGAGGGGAGTGAAATAGAACCTGAAACTGATCGCTTACAAACAGTCAGAGCGCTATGGCGATTTGGGCCAAGCGCAGGTGGTTGAACGCGGGGACTGCTTCGGCAGGAATCGCTGGACACCGCCGGCGCCCAAGCCCGTTTAGGTCGCAACGCGTGATGGCGTGCCTATCGAAGAATGAGCCGGCGAGTTAACTGTTGTGGCGAGGTTAAGAATCTCTGGTTCGGAGCCGGAGCGAAAGCGAGTCTTAATAGGGCGAATAGTCACAGCGGTTAGACCCGAAACCAGGTGATCTAACCATGGCCAGAAGGAAGCGGAAGTAACATTTCGTGGACGTTCGAACGCACCAAAGCTGCAAATTTGGGCGATGAGCTGTGGTTAGGGGTGAAACGCCAATCGAACCTGGATATAGCTGGTTCTCCCCGAAATAGTTTTAGGGCTAGCGTCCGGATCTTGAGTCTGCTGGGGGTAGAGCACTGACTGGGCTAGGGGGCTCGCGCTTACCAACCCCTATCAAACTCCGAATACCAGCAGATATACCGGGCAGTCAGACTGTGGGGGCTAATCTCCATAGTCGAAAGGGAAACAACCCAGACCGCCAGCTAAGGCCCCTAAATCTCGACTAAGTGGAAAACGATGTGAGATTGCTGAGACAGCCAGGATGTTGGCTTGGAAGCAGCCACCATTGAAAGAGTGCGTAACTGCTCACTGGTCAAGCGATCTTGCGCGGAAAATGTAACGGGGCTCAAGTCGAGTGCCGAAGCTGCGGGAGCCGCCGCAAGGCGGACGGTAGGGGAGCGTTCCACGGGCAGAGAAGGTCGAGCGAGAGCACGGCTGGAGCGCGTGGAAGTGAGAATGCCGGCATGAGTAGCGAAATGCGAGTGAAAAACTCGCACACCGTATGCCCAAGGTTTCCTGAGGAAGGTTAATCCGCTCAGGGTTAGTCGGGCCTAAGTCGAGGCCGACAGGCGTAGACGATGGACAACTGGTTCACATTCCAGTACCACCTCGGGTTCTATGGACATTGGAGGGACCCAGCGGGGTAGGTTGAGCGCGTTGACGGAATGCGCGTCTAAGCACGTAGGTTGGTCGCATAGGTAAATCCGTGCGGCTGGAAATCCGAGATGCGATGGGGAGGACCTGCCTTTGGCAGGACCGACTCGATTGAGCCCGGCTGGCAAGAAAAGCTTCGTGTCCGAACCCAGGTGCCCGTACCGCAAACCGACACAGGTGGGCGGGGGTAAGTGCCCCAAGGTGATCGGGATACCCTCTGCTAAGGAACTCGGCAAATTGACCCCGTAACTTCGGGAGATGGGGTGCCCCTTTTGGTGAACGGTCCATGCGGCCGGGAGCTTTAGGGGGTCGCAGTGCACAGGCCCAGGCGACTGTTTAACAAAAACACAGGTCTCTGCTAAACCGCAAGGTGATGTATAGGGGCTGACTCCTGCCCAGTGCCAGAAGGTTAAGGGGAGAGGTGTAAAAGCTTTGAACCGAAGCCCTGGTGAACGGCGGCCGTAACTCTAACGGTCCTAAGGTTGGAAAAACGCTAGCCTTAGAAAAACCGAACTATATGCGGGAAAGCCCTCCAAAACCGTCCGGTACTAGTCGGTCTCGAAAATAGATTCGGGACGCGGCAGTAAAAATCCGGCGGACACGGGGGTAATCCGCAGGGAAGACCCGGCATGGACCGGGAACCCTCAGAGACCAAACGTTCGGAACTGACACATGAACCTGAATGCAGCGTGGGTCGCGGGATTCGTAGATGGCGAAGGCCGCTTCCATATCGGCATCAGCCGAAATGAGGAGCTGGACACCGGATACCAGGTGTCCGCAGAATTCGCCGTCATACAGCATCCCAGCGACGTAAAGGTACTAAACGGCCTCAAACGCTACTTCGGTTGCGGAGTGGTTCGCAAGATCCACGACGACCGGATGGCGTATAGAGTGAGGAAACGAGAGCACCTTTCAGAGCGCATCGTTCCGTTCTTCATGAAACATCCGCTAAAGACGCAGAAGCGACAGGAATTCATCAAATTCCGCAAGGTTCTGCTACGGATGGAGAAGGGCGAACACCTTACGCAGGAAGGACTGGCGGAAATCCGCGCGATAGCCGCGCAGATGAACCGCGGTCGGTTAAGAGAGAGTCCAGCCTACATGGAAACACGTAGGAACGACTGAGCGAAATTCCTTGTCGGGTAAGTTCCGACCCGCACGAATGGAGCAACGATCTGGGCACTGTCTCGGCAGGGGACCCGGCGAAATTGAAGTGCCCGTGAAGATGCGGGCTACCCGCAACAGGACAAAAAGACCCCGGGAGCTTTACTACATCTTGGGACTGATCCTGGGGCGTATCTGTGTAGGATAGGTGGGAGACTGTGAAGCCGGGACGCTAGTTTCGGTGGAGTCAATGGTGAAATACCACCCTGGTGCGTTCTAAGGTCTAACCCGCGACCGTTATCCGGCGTGGAGACAATCTCAGGTGGGTAGTTTGACTGGGGCGGTCGCCTCCCAAAATGTAACGGAGGCGCCCAAAGGTTCCCTCAGGTTGGATGGAAATCAACCGTAGAGCGCAAAGGTATAAGGGAGCTTGACTGCGAGACATACACGTCGAGCAGAGACGAAAGTCGGGCTTAGCGACCCTGCAGTTCCGAATGGAAGGGCTGCAGCTAACGGCTATAAGTTACCCCGGGGATAACAGGCTAATAGCGCCCAATAGTCCACATAGACGGCGCTGTTTGGCACCTCGATGTCGGCTCGTCGCATCCTGGGGCTGTAGCAGGTCCCAAGGGTTGGTCTGTTCGCCCATTAAAGCGGCACGCGAGCTGGGTTCAGAACGTCGTGAGACAGTTCGGTCTCTATCCGTTGCGGGCGCAAGAGATTTGAGGGCACCTGGCCGATAGTACGAGAGGAACCGGCTGGACGAACCTCTAGTGCATCAGTTGTTCCGCCAGGAGCATTGCTGAGTAGCTATGTTCGGAAGGGATAAGCGCTGAAAGCATCTAAGTGCGAAGCCCTGCCCAAGATTAGATCTCTCATTGCGTCAAGCAAGTAAGTCCCCACAAAGACGATGTGGTTGATAGGCCGTAGGTGTAAGGCTGGTGACAGCTTTAGCCGAGCGGTACTAACGGACGAGGTCTTGTGAATTTTTCCGGACCTCGGGACGGCAAATCTGGAGTTGTTGCACGAACAATTGACTTATAAAAACTTTGTAAGAAATCCCTCGGTGACCAAGCGGAGGGGACCCACCCGTTCCCATTCCGAACACGGAAGTTAAGCCCTCCCGCGCCGACAATACTTGACGGGAAACTGTCCGGGAAGATAGGTCGTTGCCGGGGGTTTCTGCTATATCGGGGCCGACCGCGCCCCGATACCGGATCGTTCCCGTAAATCTGCCCGGTAACCCGTCCCTGGGCTAGCCGTGGGATGGGGCGGGAGACGTCACCGCCGGCGGATCGGAATACGCGCGCCCGATGAAGACGTAGACATCGGTCGATCCGATCGGGACCGGCGTCTCGTGGAAGGCCCACTGCCGCCAGAACCGCCTCCAGCTCGCAGGGTCGGTGAAGAGGCTGCCCAGGTCGCCGAGGCGCCAATGATGGTAGATCTGCTCCGGATACCATTCGCGCAGGTGCAGATAGCGGGCCGCGAACCGATCCGGCCAGAAGCCGGTCTCCGCCACCGTCGCCGGATCCAGCACCATCACCGCGTAGTGATCCGGATCGACGCGCTGCGGACCGCTGCCGAACACCGCCCCGCGGTGTTCGCGCAGGTACCAGGCCAGCGGCCAATGGGCGGTCGAATCAACCAGGACCGGCAAATCGTTGCCCAGCCCGGAGATCTGGCCGGCATTTTCGATTATGTCGAGTATCGACATCACGTCGCGCGATGTCTGGGTGTAGACGAGCGGGGTTCGGGGAACATCGCCGTAAAGATAGGTCGTCGCGAACGCGTGCCGGGCGCTCATCGCGAGCAGCAAGGCGATCACCGCCAGCGCCAATACGCGCCGCATCCCGGCGCTGCCGGCGATCCAATCACCCCCGCAGCGCGCGGCCAGAAGACACAGCGGCAGCAGCGGATGCAGCACCAGCCAGGCCGCCTTCTCGCCGGCCGCCGAATAGATCAGAAACGAGAGCGCCGCCCACCAGAAAAGCAGTACCCCGAACAGGTCCGGCGAGCGCAGGGCTCGAACGAAACCGACCACGCCCAGCGCCGCCGCCGGAGCTTCCAGCAGCAGCACCAGGCCGGGGTAGAAGAACCACGGCTGGTTCACGCGCTCGGATTCGTGCACCTGCGCCCAGACCGTGACCGAGCGGCGGATCGAATCGGGCAAATCCTCGACGTTGAGCAGGAACGAGCTAAACAGCAGCGCCGGTATCCCGACCAGCAGGACCAGGCCCCACAGCAGCCCGACCCGGTCCGAGATCAGCCGGGCCGCGGCCTCGGCGACGGGGGCGGCCCAGGCGGGGGCCAGACCGGAGCGGGCGCGGCGGGACTCCAGGTAGAGCGCTCCGCCCAAGACCGCCAAGAAGGTGACGAAGATGAACCCGGTGATGTAGGTGTTTTCCTTGGTGGCCACGCCCAGGCCCAGTGAACCGGAGGCCAGCAGCACCCAGCGCCGCTGCGGCCGTTCGGCGTAGCGCAGGAGCGATCCCATCGCCAGCAGCGTCAGCAGGGCGATGTAGATGTCGTTGCGAAGAAAGCGCGAGTAGTAGAGGAACGCCGGCGACAGGGTGAGGATCGCAACCGCCAGCAGCGTTCCCCAGCGCCCCAGGTAATTGCGCAGGAGCCAGGGAACGGCCAGCAGCAGCGCGATTCCGGCCAGGGCCGGCAAAAGGCGCGCGGTGAAGTCCGATGCTCCGGCGAGCAGGAAAACTAGCGCGTTGGCAAAGAAGAGGAACGGTCCGTGGTAGAGCGGATCGTAGACGTAGACGAAGTTCTCGAGCCGCTCCAGGGCGGTGACCGCGTGGATCGACTCGTCGTGGTGGAACGCCCGAGCGCCGAGGGCCGGAAGGCGGGTCAGCGCCGCCGCCGCGACCGCGGCCGGCAGCCAGAACCGCCGCAGCGCGGCCCGCAGTCCCGGGCGGCCGGTCATCGGAGGGGCGCGCGCGGACCGAGCGCCCGCGGACCCGGGACCCGGGCCGGCGGTAGCCCTATATTGGGGGCGAACAAAAGGAGAGCAGGCATTGCGAAACGAGTATCCCTACGCGCAGCCGCAGATGCCCGGGCCGCTGCAGAGCCCGCGGCTGGGCGAGGAAATCCGGACCCGCATCATAAGCGGGGTCAACGGGTTGCGCATGCACGTGCTCGAGTCTGGCGCCAACGAACCGGGACGGGCCTGCGTGCTGCTGCTGCACGGGTTTCCCGAGATCGCAATTTCATGGAGGAAGATCCTGCCGGCGCTGGCCGAGGCCGGCTACTACGCCGTCGCCCCGGACCTGCGCGGCTACGGTCGCACCGGGCCGGCGCACGTTGCATACAGCGAGGACCTACGGCCCTATTTCGCGCTGAACCTGGTGCGCGACATGCTGGCCCTGCTCGACCGCCTGGGGCGCCAGCGGGCGGTAGTGGTCGGGCACGACTACGGGACCACCGTGGCCGGCTGGTCGGCGCTGACCCGGCCCGACCGCTTCCCGGGCCTGGTCCACATGAGCGGGCCGTTCCCGGGAGCGCCCGCGGCGATCGCCGAACCGTCCAACCCGGTCGCCGAGATAACGCCGGAGCTGGCCCGGCTCGACCCGCCGCGGCTGCACTACCAGTACTACTACCGGCGCCGGAGCGCCAACGCCGAAATGCTCGACAGCCCCCAGGGGCTGCACGCGTTCCTGCGCGGCTACTACCACTTCAAGAGCGGCGACCACCCACAGAACAAGCCCTACCGGCTGGCCGGCTGGACCGCCGAGGAAGTGGCCAAGATGCCCCGCTACTACGTGATGGACAGGGGCCGGACCATGGCCGAGACGGTGGCCGCGGAGATGCCGACTCCGGACCAGATAGCTTCCTGCCGCTGGCTGCCGGAAGAGGACCTGGTGCTGTATGCGGCCGAATACGCCCGATCCGGGTTCCAGGGTGGCTTGAACAGCTACCGCTGCGGCGGAAACCCGGAAGCGGCCCGCGAGCTGCAGCTCTTTGCCGGAGTCCGGCTCAAGGTTCCCTGCCTATTCGTGGCCGGGGCCGCCGACTGGGGCGTCTACCAGCGCCCCGGCGGGCTGGAGAATCTCCGTACGCGGGTTTGTGACGATCTGCGCGGGATCACCCTGATCCCCGGGGCTGGGCACTGGGTCCAGCAGGAGGCGGCCGACCGGGTCGCCAGCGAGCTGCTCGATTTCTTAAGCGACATCGACTGGATGCGGCGCGACGGATGACCCGCCCGCGGATCAGGGTTCGCGCCAGCGCGCGAACATTTCAAGCGAGCCCCACACCAGTCCCAGGATTGGCGCGGTCGCCAGGATGAGCGGCGCGTCGGCCAGCCCAGGAATCTGGCCGCCGACGATCAGCAGCGAGAACCGGACCGCCATGGCCACCGAAAGCGCCGAGAGCACCATCCCCAGACCGATCAAGGGATGATGAATCCGCCGGGTGACGGCGGCCCAGGCGGTCGCGGCCATCAGCAGCCCGGCAAACGGGTTCAGCAGCACCATGAAGAGGAACTGGTCGGGCGGCATGTCCGGCCCCCCGCCGGCGGCGATGCCGGCCAGGCCGACCGCCAGGATCGCAAAGAGCGAAATGCAGATGGCGCTGGCCAGGCGCACCAACTCCAACTAAGCGACCTCGGGCCGGTCGGTGGGCGTCCGCAAGTTGTTCCCCTTCAATCCATGGTCGGTGGCGGGATTCGGGCAGGGACCGGTGTCGCTGTCGGCCAGGATTCCGACCGCATGCAAAGCGGGTCCCGGGACCGGGTTCGGGTGGAGATGAGGGGGCTCGAACCCCTGACCTCTGCCTTGCAAAGGCAGCGCTCTTCCAGCTGAGCTACATCCCCGACGGAAAGTCCGGGCCGAGAGAACCGACCGGCGCGACTCCGTCAGATTTTCATTGATCTCCGGCTCTATGGCGGGGCCAGCGGGCAGTCGTAGGAGCCAACGTCCTCCCAGGCGCTGCTTACCCAAGATCGGGCGATCGCCGCCTGCACCCGGGCCACCGCCAGCGCGTCCGCTATACCGGGGGAGGCGGGGCACCGGCCCAGGACCGCTTGCAGGAATTGGTCGAGCTCGATCGCCTTCAGGTCCATCAGGCTCGGACCGTTGCCGGCGCCGGGGTTGAAGTTGGCGTGGGCGCCGTCGCCGGCCTGGGCGAACGCCTGCGCGTAGCCCCGGGCGACGCCCGAGTCGGAGTAGATCTCCAGCTCGTGCATGCGCTCCAGCGACCACTTGACCGATCCGGCGTCGCCGTTGAGCTCGAACGCCATCTCGTTGGTGGGACCGCAGATGACCCGGCAGCCCTCGAGGGTGCCCCGGGCGCCGTTTTCGAAGCGCGCCAGGGCCGCCACGTAGTCCTCGTTCTCCACCGTGGCCAGCCCGTCCGGGCCTTCGCCCGAACCCGGCGCCGGGCGCCGTTCGACAAACGTCTTTTGGTCGCCCACCACGGCGGTTATCGGACCGTAGAGAAACTGGGCCGCATCGATCACGTGCGACATCAGGTCCGCCAGCGTGCCCCAGCCCGAAACCGAGCGCACGTAGCGCCAGCTCATCGGGGTCGCAGAATCGGTCCCGCTGGACGTGAAATAGCGCCCCCGGTAATGGGTCGGGCGGCCGATCCTGCCCGATTCGATCAGGTCCCGGGTCCTAACCAGCGCCGGTATGTGGCGGTAGTTGTAACCGACCATGAAGACGATCCCGGCCGCCTTGATCGCGGCGGCGGCTTCGACGGCCTGGGCCGGATTCAATCCGACCGGTTTCTCGCACAGCACGTGCTTGCCGGCCGCGGCCGCGGCCCGGATGATCTCCAGGTGCGAGTTGTTCGGGGTCGCGACCGCGATCGCGTCGACGTCCGGGGCCGAGACCACCTCCCGCCAGTTACCCGTCCAGCGCCCGAAGCCCAGCTGGTCGGCCGCGCGCGCGGCGGCGGCCGGGTTTACGTCGGCGCAGACTTGGCGCCGGACTTCGACGTTCGATTCTGGGAACCAGACCGGCGCCAGCAGGCAGGCGCGGGCGTGGCGGATTCCGGCGGCGCCGAGACCGATCACGCCCATCCGGACGACGTCCTTCACGCGGCCGGGTTCGCCTTCGGCACGCCCAGGTTGCGGGCGATCTCAATCAGCCAGCAGACCCGCTCCAGGGTCGTATCGAGCGAGGGTGGCAACGTCCTGGTCTGAAAGCCTGGTCACCGCCGGGCGGCGCAGCCAAACCCCTTCGGCGAGCCTGGTTACGCAGAGCACGTGGCTCACGTAGCGGGCGCGGGTGGCGAACTGCTCTTCACGGGTGGCGGCGAACATGACCGAGGAGCCCCATCCGACCTTGGCCGAGGTCAGGTCGGCGAACGCGCCCGGATGGCAGTCCAGGGCCCAGCCGAAGACGCGGCGCGCCGACTGCAGGTAGCGGTCCTCGCCGGTGGCGATGTGGAGCTGGCCAAGGGCGGACATGGTTATCCCCAGGAACCAGTAGACCTGGTCCGGGACGCCGAGCTCGATCCGGTGCCGGGCGGCGTCGGGTTCGGCGAACTCGGTGATCCAGTCGCCCTCCCAGGTCCGCCGCAGCAGCACCCTGCTGTCCGGCTCGGGCTGGGCGTCGACCATCCGGTCGCAGATGAAGTCGCCGGCGCGCCGCGCCGCCTGGACGCGCCCGGTGGCCAGCAGGCACAGCAGGGCGGCCGCGCTCGACCCGATGTCCAGCGCGCGGCTCCCATCGTCGATGTTGTGGTTCGAGAACCCGCCCAGCCGCGGATGCTGGCAGCGCTCCAGCCCGTCGGCGACCGCGATCGACATGTCCCAGATCCCGACCCGCTGGGCCGAGACCCCGAAGAAGGCGTTGCGGAAATTGGCCACCTGCGAGGCCGGATCGCCGGCGCGCTCGTTTATGTCGCCGTCGCGGTAGAACCGGGAGCGCACGTATTCGCAGATCAGGTTCGCGCGATCGATGCGCCCGCCGTTGGCGAACGCCAGCGGGGCCAGGTAGTAGGCGCCGACCGCGTCCTCCGCGCCCCTAAAGCTCCCGTCGGGCGAAAGCAGGCCGTCGGCCCAGGCCAGCGCGCCGGCGGCCGATTCCAGTTCGCGCGGCAGCGCGCCGGAAGACCCGTCCGCGGCGTTCATGCAGGCCCTCCCGGAATCACCGGACCGCGGTCAGCCAACGTTGGGCCGAACCTCGTTGGCCAGCAGCTCGAGGCTGTGGATCGCCCGATCGCGATCCTCCCAGTCGTGCCCCATCGCCAGCAGTACGCCGAACCGCCCGCAGGAATCGCGGAGGCGGTTTATCTTCGCGGTGACGGTTTCCGGGCTGCCCACCAGCCACACGTTGTGGGCCAGGTACTCGACGGTCACGGCGCTGTCGGGCATCTCCGGATCGTCCTTGAACGTGCCCAGCCCGTCGGGGGTGTTCCGAATCAGCAGGGGCATCATGAAGCGCCGGAAGTTCTTGCCCATCGGACCGTCGATCGCATAGGCGAGCGCCTCCTCGTCGGTATCGGCCACGAAAACCTCGCGCGCCACCCGCCAGCCGGCGGGGTCGATCGGGTGACCGCCTTCGGCCAGGCCGGCCCGGTAGGCGTCCCAGTGGGTGCCCAGGATCCAGTTGGCGGCCAGGTTGGTCGAGAGCGCCCAGTAGCCGCGCCGCCCGGCCATGCGCATCGAGCCGGAATTGGGCGAATACCCGGGGATCCCGATCGGCGGGTGCGGAAGGGTGTAGGGGCGGATCGGAAAACCCATGTCGAGGTCGACCTGGGCGCCGGTCAGCTCGACGGTCCAGTGCTTGCCCTCGTGCCGCCAGGGCGGGGTGGCCGAGAACAGCTTCAGGATGACCTCGAAGCCCTCGACGAAGCGCTCCTGCATCGCCTCCGGGCTGCCGTCCAGCCCCATGAACGGGCGGTCGGCCGGAATCGATCCGGTGCCCACGCCCAGGTTGAAACGCCCGCGCGAGAGCTGGTCCAGCATCGCGGCGCGGGTCGCCAGTTCGGCCGGGTGGTGCAGGGCCGGAAGGTAGACCCCGGTCCCGAGCCGGATGTTGCGGGTGAGCGCGAAAGCCTTGGCCAGGAAGAGGTCCGGCGCGGCGATCGTCTCCCAGCGCGAGGTCATGTGCTCGCCCACCCAGACTTCGCGGTACCCGAGCTCGTCGGCCCGACAGACCATCTCGAGGTCTTCGTCGAATCCCTGGGCGGTGGGTTTTTCGGGCGGATGCAGCGGCATCGTAAAGATTCCCAGGTCCATACGGTCCGCTACCCCCTGTTCGGCCCGGCACTACCGGAGAGGCCGCGCCTACTGCCAACGGATCGATAGACCCGTTGTCGGCCGGCCACGCGGCCCTGGATCGATTGTGAACTGCGCGGGGCCCGCAAACGCGCGTCTATTCCCTCGGATCGTCCGTCCGCGCGGATCCGATTTCAGGCGGGCGGAGGAAGAACGCCGGCCCCGGTTCGCGGGGGAGCAACCACCACCGCTCGGCCGCTTGACCGCCCGCCCGGCTCGGCGGCCGGCTAATCGCCGGCCGCCGCCGCCAGTTTCCGGACCGGGCTTGGTTCGCGCGAACAAAATATCGCGGTTGCCCCGACCAGGTACACGCCGACGAAGGCCATGAACGCCCCGGTGTAGGAGCCGACCGCGTCGAAGTACAGCCCCGCCAGGACTGGTCCGACCGCCCCCAGCGCGACCGTGAACGGGGCCCCGACGCCGCGCACCGCCCCGATGTGCACGCGTCCGAAGTACTTGGCCCAGATGAATTCGCTCAGCGGCACCGATCCGCCGAATCCGAATCCCCAGAAGCAGAACGCCACGAACATGAGCCCCAGCGAACCGACCTGGGCCGAGACGAGCATCAGGGCGACGCCGGTAGCCGAGGTGCTGAGCGCGGTCGCCGAGAGCTTGCGGACGTGGACCCGCTGCAGCAGATAGCCCCAGACGAATTTCGAGCTAAGGTTCGCTCCGCCGTTCACCGCGATCGCCAAGGCCGCTTCGGTGCGCGTGAATCCGTGGTCTGTCAGGAACGGGATCGCATGCACCAGGACCGCGGTAAGGGCCAGCGTGTTGCACCCGTAACCGAGCACCAGCAGCCAGATCGCGCTGGTTCGCAGGGCCTGGCCGCGGGTGAGCGAATTCTCGGCGTCGCGGGCCTGGGCGGCGGCGATTTCCGCATCCACCCGCGCCCAGGCGCGCGGATCGGCCCCGTCCGGCAGGAGCCCGTAGTCCTCGGGGCGGCGACGCATCACCATGGCGGCCGGCACGACGATCGCGAACATGACCGCCGCCAGAACCACGTAGGCGTCGCGCCAGCCGACCCAGTCGACGATGCCGGTCATTGAAACCGGCATGATGAGCCCGGCCAGCGAGATCCCCGACGAGCCGAGCGCGATCGCCCAGCCGCGGCGCACCACGAACCACTTCGCCAGCGTCGAATTTACGACCAGCGTCCCGATCATCGCAAAGCCCGCCCCGCCGGCGAGCATCGAGAGGACCACGAACTGCCACAGCGCGGTAACCTGCGACATCAGGAAGAACGACGCCGCGTAAACGCAGGCGCCGATGAGCATGAGCGGGCGCGCGCCGAAGCGGTCGACCAGCGGGCCGACGATGAAACCGGCGATGCCGCCGACCAGGAACGCGGCCGAACCGCCGAGGGTGTATTCGGCCGCGGCCCAACCCAACTCCGAAATCATCGGCCGCAGGAACACGCCGGCGATCGCCCCGCCGCTGCCCATCGCCGCGAACTGGCCCACGATCGCCCCGATCACGATCCACCAGCCCCAGAAAATGCGCCCGCCGCGAGCGGCGGCGGGCTCAGGAGCGCGGGCGGTCATGGGCGGTGTGGGGCAGGATTGCGGCCAACTTGCTGGTTAGGGGGTCAACGCGAAGGAGCGGCTATCGCCCGTGAGGGGTGGGTCGGCTGCGCCTCAAGTCGCCAGTACCGATTTTGCGGCGGCCGCGTCGCCGAACCGGCGGCCGGCTAACTTCGGTGTCGCGCCCAGGCGCGCCCGAGCGCGGGCTTTACCGTCCGAAGGACCGGCAGGGTCGGTCGGTCGAATCTGCGTCCCGGAGCGGGCGGGGCGCGGCGTGGGCGCGACCGTCGTGAAGTCGCACGACTACCGGGAGCAGTTCGTTGCCCTGTTGCAATGCCGCCAATCTGTCGTCAGGATGTAGGCAGGGAGGGTCGGGCCCAGTCGATCCCTCCCGCAGCGTCAAAAAGGAGGTTCGAACATGGGCACGATTTCAGTTAACCGGCTTGCCGGTCTCTCCCTCATCTTCGGCCCGCTAATCGCCTTCATCTTCTTTCTTCTGGAACCTGGCGGACTACTGATTGACTCCGTCGCCTCCTCGGACGCTGTGGGTTCGATTACGGCCAAGAGCAACAACGCAACGCTGACCAATGTGACCAACATCGGCATAATCCTCGGCCTGGCCCTGATCCTCTCGGGTCTCTACGCGCTGATGCGCAACGTGACCCTGCAGGGGAACGGCAAGGCGCTTTCGCAGATGGGCTTCTTCATGATCCTGGTCGGGCTGGCCGGCTGGGTTCTGGCCAGCGGCATGGACTTCATGCTGGCCGACGCCAAAACCGATGAGCAGATCGCGGCAAGCATTCCCGTTTACAACGTGGGCACCGCGCTTCTCTACTCCGGCGGGATCACGCTTGGGTTCGGCGGGTTCATATTCGCGCTGGGTCTCTCGACCCGGGACGATTACAACCGGGTCGCTTCGCTGCTGGCGGCCGTTGTAAGCCTGGCCCTCGTGTGCTTTTTCGCGTCGGCCACTCTCATTGACGAGAGCCGGGACACCTTCATCAGTCTGGCGCGGGGCTGCTACGTGCTGCTCGTGGTCTGGTATGGATACCTCGGCCAGGCCCTGATGAGGCACCCCGATCCCGACCTGTGGCAGTAGGCGGCGGCTGAGGCTCACCTCCAGCCGCGCTCGGGCGGCTGGGCAATCGATTTCGAAACCGAGTCCCGGCGGCGACACCACGGGCCCCGATTCGCGTCAGTCCGCCCGGGCGGTTTCGCTCCCAAGCGATATCGGCCCAGATCCAACGAAGGCGGTGAATGCGGCTGCGGCTTGCGGCATTCTGGAAATGTCCGCTGCGAGCGTTCGTCCAAATTGGGCCGGCGAACTAACCGTCAGTGACGAGGAATTGCCCCATCATGCCCAGATCCTCGTGATCGAGGACGTGGCAGTGGAACATGTATGGGACATCCTCGGCGGCGTAGGAATCGAATCGGGCCGCGATGACGACCACGCGGTCGTCGTTGACCCACACGGAATCCTCCCAGCCCGAATCCTCCGGTGGTGGCGGCTCGCCGTTTATCGACAGGATCTGAAACTGGATCTGGTGCGGGTGGAACACGTGCTCGCCTTCGCCGCCGGTCAGAGTCCAGCGCTCGGTGTCGCCGCGTCGCACCGCAAAGTCGATCCTGTTCGCGTCGAACTGGGCCCCGTTAATGGCCCAGCTGGGGCCAAATTCCCAGAAGTTGCGCACATCGTCCAAGTGGAAAAACCGGTCAACCGCGATCTCCGACTCGGGTATTCGCTCAAGGTTGGCGAGCTTCTCCGGAAGAGTGCCCGCGCCCGAGATCGACGGGTCCGGGCGGAGTTCCAGCACGCGGCCGAACGCACTGTCAACCAGGGTGACGGCTTCCGCTCCGACTTCGACGATGATCTCGGTTCGGTCCCCGGGCGCGAGCACGAGTTGCCCGATTGCCACCGGGTTGGCCAGGTAGCCGCCGTCAGAGGCAATCTTGATCATGTCAGAACCATGCAGGCCGAGTTGGTAAATCCGGGCTTGGCTGCCATTTAGCAGTCGGAGGCGAACCAAACCTTTCGGCACCTCGACGTATGGGTTGATCGTGCCGTTTACGGTCAGAAAGCTATATAGGTTCCCGTCCTCATCGTCGGAGATTGCAAAGTCAAGCTGGCCATCCGCGGCGAAATCCCGATCCTGGAGGATGACCGGGATGTCGTCGACTCCATAGGTGGCGGGCAGCGCCGCGGCGGCAGGGTTGTCATCCTCGATGACCATCAGGCCGGCGGCGCCGCGGTAGATGTGCTCGGCCGTAGACCCGTGGGCGTGGGGGTGATACCAGAGGGTGGCCGCCGGCTGGATCACGTCGAATTCGGCCACCCAGGTCTCCCCGGGTTCGATGAGGCTGTGGGGGCCGCCGTCGTCCTCGGCCGGGACGTCGGCGCCGTGCCAGTGCGTCGTGGTCGGCTCGTCCAGTTCGTTCGTGACGCTGATCGCTACCTGGTCGCCGGTTCGGAGACGAAGCGTGGGGCCGAGCACGGACATGCCGTTGTAGGAGTAGGTGTCCGCGGGGGCGGCCCGCCGGTAGTCGTGGCGCGACGCGCCGATGCTGAGCTCGTAATGCGCAACCCCGTCCCCGCCATAAGTCGGTTCGAGCAGCTCCGGGATCATGAGCGGAGCGGCCGGCTGCGCGGCCACGGTCGCAACATCGACCGGTGGCCCGCAGCCGGCCAGGATGGCGGCGACCGCGGCCAAGGCGACGGCGCACAGGTTCAAAGAGCGAGGATGGTTGGAAGCGGCCGTGCGCTGCCGATCCGCGGTCTCCGCCCGGAGTTTGAATCGTCGCTTCAACGAATCGCCCGGGATGTGCGATTCCATGCGGTTCCAACTCCTGCCTTGCTTCTTGCCCAACACTGGCGGGTCAAGCGGAATCGCAATCATTTTGGTGGAGGGATAAATTCACGGGATCTATCCGCCATTATTCACGCGTTTGGGCGCTAATTGGCCCCCGCCGGCGCAAGTGTGGCCGCAATCCTTTTCGGCGCCTACCCGATGTCGGGCCCCGCGTTCTCAGAGTCTCGCCGGTGTGCCCATTCGGGTCCTATGGCGCGACGGCGGATCGCTTCAATTGATGCTCGGCCCCAGGATTCGTCGTGTCCTTGGCAAATTGCGATCGCAAACGCTGGAGCCTGCGAAAGGAACCAAGTGGAACCTTACGCCCATGGGCTCCGGCGAGATTGGATCAGCTAAACCGAAACAACCGTAGTGGCGCGAAGTGGAAGGCGCTTCAGCTCAAAGCTCGGCCAAGTCGAATTTTCAGGACACGTACTCCGCCCAGGCGCTCGTCGCGCTTCCGATCTTCGTGCGCACCCGGAACTTGATAGTCAGGGAATTGTTGAAGGTGTGGGTCACCGTTGAGTCGCTGCTCGTGACAGTCTGTCGGCTTCCGTAAGGGTTGCTGCGGTCGGAGTCCGCGTGCTCAACCTCGTACGTGATTGATCCGGTGAATCCGGCCGGCCTGCTCCACGTGCCCTGCATCTTCAAGATGCCGCTATTGAAACTCAGGTTTAGGCTCGTCGGCGGTGAGGGCGGTGGGGTGGAAGTGGTGAATGCGGGCGCCGTCGCCAACTCGTTTGCCGCCGTGCACCCGCTGTCGCTGTAGGCGGAGTACGTGTAGGAAGTACTCCCGGTGAGGCCGGAAAGCGTCACGCTGTTACCGCTGGCCGGGCCCTGGCAGGTCGTATGCGGACCCGACGTCGCCTTGTAGTACCAGCTGCCGGTGTAGTTCGAGATCGTCAGCGTGGCGCCCGAGGCGGTCACGGCGGAGCTTACTAGGTTGGGGGCGTACGCGAAGACGAGCTCGGCCAAGTTGAACTGGGTGCTGGTCGACGTCCAGCCGTAACCCGGAAGGTAGTCGTGCGCGAACGCGATGCCCCAGCCGTTGTCGGACGGCTGCGCGGATTCGTTTTCGGTTTGCGCGTATTTCCAATCGTAGTTGGCGCTTGCGGTCCTGGAGGCGACGATGAAGTAAGTCGCGCCGGGATCGAGATCGCAGCCGCTTCCGGAGCAGGACCAGGTCGTGTCGGTATACGAACTGCTCGTCGGGGCGGTCCCGGAAAGGGTCGCCAGCACCGTCGTGGACGGGGCGCTGGTGCTCGAGTACTGGCCGCTACCCTGCATCTGGTGGAGCGTGACCGCCAGGCCGCCGGAACCGCTCGTGTTCTTCAGCGGGAGGGTGACGTCCTTAAGGACGTATCCGCCCGAGTTGGCGGACCCGGTAGTGAAGGCGACCGCCTGCTTGGTGAGTACGTTGTTGATGGATGAGTCGCCAGCGCGCGCGCTGGCGAGGTTGGAGATTGAGGCGAGGGTGGTGAACGCCGCAGCCGTCGCCAGCCGGTTGTCCGTCGTGCAAGCGCTGTCGCTGTAGGCGCTGTAGGTGTAGGACGTGTTGGCGCTCAGGCCGGTGAGGTCCTTGCTGGCCCCGCTGACCGGGCCCTTGCAGGTGTTGTCCGGCGCCGCGTTCGCCTTGTAGTACCACGTCGAATGCCCGGTGATGTTCAGCGTGGCGGTCGTCACGCCGACGTTGGAGACACCGAGCGGTGGATTGGGTGGGATTAGCGGTACAAAGGTTCTCTCTTCGCTCCACTGATTCTTGCCATGGATCTTGATGTCCAAGGTGCTGGTGTTGTCGATCGCGTAGTTGGATCCGTCATCGGTCCAGGTACTGATGGTGACGCTGTGGCTGGGGTCGTTATGGCTTTTGCCGGTGAGCGTGGCGCAGAGGGTGTAGTCCGGGTCGTAGGTCGGGCCGGGAGTGTAGTTGTCGCAGTAAATGTCATATCCGGTGGCGTGAGGGAAAGGCTTCCACGACATCGTGATCTGACCGTCCCCGCGCGTGTAAGCGAAATCGAAAAGGTAGGGGCGGACGATGGTCATTATGGGCGTATTCACCCAATCGCTCGCTTGCGCGGGGTCGGCGTTCACCGCTCGAATGGACAGCATGAAGGTGCGACTGGGGCCCGGTGTGTAATCGCCGGGAGAAAGGCTGCTGTCGCTTCCGCGCCGGTAGTGCGAGACCGTCACCGGCTGGCCTTCGGCGCTCGGCACGGACGTGAAGGTGACCGTGCCGTCGTCGTCCCAACCGCAGAGGTACCAATACCAGCCTGCGTGGGAGCAAACCAGGTTGTAGCCGGTGGCCCCATTGACGCCCGTCCAGTTGAGGTCGAGCGCCGAGTTGTATTGCCCCCTGGTGATATATCGCTTGATATTTCCCCACGATGGTTTGGCCAGTTGGCTGGCTAGGGACGCAACGGATTGGGCGGATGGTCCAGATTCGGCGGATGCGCCGCCTGACGAGAGCCCGGTCGCGGTGGGCAGCAGTTCGTTCGACGGCAGGCGACCGACGTCGCTCCACGAGCTCGCGTTTACGCCGTTGCGGGCGCGGACGCCCACCCAGTCCATCGTCGATGTCGTGGAGTAAGTGTAAGAAGTTCCGGTGACGCCGCCCGCCACGTCGTGCCAGCCGGAAGCGTTTTCGGTCTTGGCCCGCACGTCGTAACCTGTGGCGCCGGTCACCGCGTCCCAGGTGATTTCCAGTGAATCGTTGTCAGGGTCAACGGCGACGTTGGTAGGAGCGCCCGGGGCCGAGAACGCTTCCGCGGCGGCCGAGTTGCGCCAGCCGCTCCAGCCGTTGTCGTTGCCCGCGCGCACGGCGACTATGTAGGACTTGGCGTTGTCGACGCTGATGCTGATGCTGGTGGAGGTGTGGCCGAAGGCGGCCAGGCTCCAGCTCGCGCCGCCGTTGGAGCTGTAGGTGACGTGGTACTTGGTGGCGCCGTTGGGGGCGTTCCAGGAGGCGGCGACGGTCCCGTCGGTGCGGGTGAGGCTGACGGAGGCGACCGCGCCGGGCGCCGTCGCGTACGGCGCGATGGAGGCCGAGTTGCGCCAGCCGCTCCAGCCGTTGTCGTTGCCCGCGCGCACGGCGACTATGTAGGACTTGGCGTTGTCGACGCTGATGCTGATGCTGGTGGACGTGTGGCCGAAGGCGGCCAGGCTCCAGCTCGCGCCGCCGTTGGAGCTGTAGGTGACGTGGTACTTGGTGGCGCCGGTGGGGGCGTTCCAGGAGGCGGCGACGGTCCCGTCGGTGCGGGTGAGGCTGACGGAGGCGACCGCGCCGGGCGCCGTCGCGTACGGCGCGATGGAGGCCGAGTTGCGCCAGCCGCTCCAGCCGTTGTCGTTGCCCGCGCGCACGGCGACTATGTAGGACTTGGCGTTGTCGACGCTGATGCTGATGCTGGTGGAGGTGTGGCCGAAGGCGGCCAGGCTCCAGCTCGCGCCGCCGTTGGAGCTGTAGGTGACGTGGTACTTGGTGGCGCCGGTGGGGGCGTTCCAGGAGGCGGCGACGGTCCCGTCGGTGCGGGATACGTTTACCGCCGAGGGCGTGTCGGGCGCGGACTTGGCAAAGGTTGGCAGCGGGTTTAGCGCCATCAGGGCAGCCAGGAGCGCCAGTAGGACGGCAAACCCCCAGACCGGTCGCGATCGCAATAGCGCGTGTCGAATGTTGATCGGCCCCCGCCCCAAGCTGCGTTCTCGTAAAGCGTTTCGCGGCTTATACATCTATGGCATTATCGTACAGCACAAGCAGAAGCTAGTTGCGGGCGTCCGCGCTTGTCCCTCCCCTCGGCGAACCCGGACCGGATGCGCTGCATCCCCGGCGGAAATCCATCCGTGCGCCCTCTGAACTGAACTGCGCGGAAAGGCCAAGTCCGCAGGCAATTCGGCGCGGGAAATTCAACGACGCGCCGACGCGTCGGCCCTCGGCCAAATCCCGATGGAGCGTGGGTTGGGCGGAAGCTGAAAAGCTGGAGCGGCTACTGGGGTTGGGAAGCTTCCGGGCCGGGTGAACGGCCAAGGGGCAGCCAGCCTTGGACAGGCGGACGAAAAGCGCCCCTTCCGGCGGGGCGACCGCCGCCGGTGAAGTGCCCGGCGGGAATAGCGAGATCCGCTCAAATCGCCGCAGTTGGCGTTGTTCGCGGTTCAGTGGTTTTGGGTGGGCCACATTGGAATCGAACCAATGACCTCGCCCTTATCAGAGGCGCGCTCTAACCGACTGAGCTAGTGGCCCCGGCCAGCGGAATTTTAAGGATTCCAGAGGCCGCGCGGGCGGGTACGCAATGGCCCGAATGAGATCGGATTTAGGGCCGGAGAAAGGAGTGTGCGCTGTTTCGCGAACGAGAGCGCCGGCGGCGCGGTCAGCCGGCCTCGACCAGGTCCTTGACCTTCGCCAGGGCGGCGCGCAGGTTCTCGCGCGAATTGGCGAACGAGACGCGCATTCCGGTGGAGCCGAATTCCCCGAACGCCGACCCGCCCAGGACCGCCACGCCGGCCTCGTCGAGCAGCCGGTCGGCCAGGTCTCCGGCCCCCGGCCCGAATTCCGGAAATGCGTAGAAGGCGCCCTCCGGGCGCGGGCAGTTAACGCCCTCGATCCCGTTGAGTAGCTCCACCACGATGTCGCGCCGGGCCCTGAATTCGGCGACCATCGCCCGCACCGAGTCCTGCGGACCGCTGAGCGCCTCGACCCCGGCCATCTGCACGAAGCCGGCGGTGCAGCTGACCGCGTTCACCTGCAGCTTGGCCATCGCATCGATCAGCTCGCGGGGCCCTAGCGCGTAGCCCAGCCGCCATCCGGTCATGGCGTAGGACTTGGAAAAACCGTCCAGGATCAGGGTCCTTGCGGCCAGGTCGCCGTACCGGGTGATCGAATGAAATTCCTGGTCGTAGATGATGTCCTTGTAGATCTCGTCGGCCAGGATGGTCACGTCGCGGTCGGCCAGAAGTTCGGCCAGCGCGGCCATGTCCTCGCCGGTGAACGCGCCCCCGGTCGGGTTGCCGGGCGAGTTGAGGATCACCAGGCGGGTCCGCTCCGAAAGGTCGGCCGCGAACCGCTCCACGTCGACCCGGAAGTTGTTCTTGGCCAGCAGCGGCATCGGGACCGGGCGCGCGCCGACGAAGTTGATCATCGACTCGTAGATCGGAAATCCCGGGTTCGGATAAATGACCTCGTCGCCCGGCTGGCAGAGGGCCAGGATCGCGTAGAACATCACCGGTTTGGCCCCGGGCGTGACCAGCACCTGGTCGGGCGAGTGCTCGATCCCGCGGCGCTCCAGCGAGTTGGCGGCGATCGCCTCGCGCAGCTCCGGCAGTCCGTGCGAGGGCCCGTAGTGGGTGTACCCGTCGCGCAGCGCCTTGACCCCGGCTTCGACGACGTTTTCGGGGGTGTCGAAATCGGGCTCGCCGATCTCGAGATGGATGACTTCGCGACCCTTGGCCTCCAGGGCCTTGGCCCGGGCCAGCACCTCGAACGCGGACTCGGTCCCCAGCCTGTCCATCGCGGTGGCAAAGCGAAGTCCGTTGATTGTTGGCGCGTTCTGCATGGGCGTTGTTTTGGAGGGGCGAATCGGGCTTATTGATGTTCGCAGACGGGGCGCCCCGTCCGGGCCGAATTAGCCTCTTCGGACGCGCATCCAGGCAAGCGCCAGGCCCGCCAGCAGAATGGCCGGCGG
>CAXXYJ010000037.1:0-2132 GCA_963664795.2 Chloroflexota bacterium
CTGGTCGGCAACCCGGTCGATGACGACAGCCTCTACCACGAGGCGGTTAACGTGGTCACGCAGTTCAACTACGCCTCGCCGGCTCTATTGCAGCGCGAGCTCAAGCTGGGCGCCGGCAAGGCCGCCGACCTGATCGACAAGCTCGCCGCGAACGGGATAATCGGTCCACGCGAAGGCGACAGTGCCTCGCGACCGGTGCTGGCAGACCACGACGTGACCGTGGTCGCCGCCGAACCCGCAGATCAGCCCGCCAATGCTTGACCCCCAGGACCTGCGCCGGGATTTCCCGGCGCTGTCCGAGATGACTTTCCTAAATAACGGCGCGGTCGGGATAACCCCGGCCCCGGTGGTGGAGAAGATGCTCTCGGCGCTGCGGTTCTCGGAGCAGTCCGGCCAGGCCGCCTACGCCCACTTTGCCGACGAGCGCGACCGCGCCCGGGCGGCCGTCGCCGAACTCATCGGCGCCGAGCCTTCCGAAATAGCGTTCGGCAACAACGCCACCGAAGCGATCAACTGGGTCCTGGCCTCGTTCCGGTTCCGGCCCGACGATGAGATCCTGATCTCCGACTACGAGCACCCGGCCCTGATCTATCCGTCCAGCTGGCAGCGCCAGCAGGGGAAGGCGCGGGTGACGCACTTCTCGGTCGACGCCGATCCGGCCGCCACCCTGGCGGCGGTCGAGGCCGCAATCGGGCCGCGGACCCGGATGGTGGCGATCTCGCACGTCGAGCGCCACAACGGAGTCCGCCTGCCGGTGGCCGAGATTTGCGAACTGGCCGCCCGGCGCGGAGTTCTCACGCTGGTGGACGGGGCCCAGTCGCTGGGGATGTTCCCGGTGGACGTGAAGGAACTGGGGTCCGATTTCTATATCGGCAACCTGCACAAATGGCTCTGCGGGCCCAACGGGACCGGCGTGCTGCAGGTCCGCTCCGACCGGCTGCGGCTGCTTAGCCAGCAGCACGTCGGACCCTCCGGCCGCTGGGGCGAGACGACCTGGGACCTGGCCGGTGGAGTCAACCTGCCCGACGCCGCCTACCGCTTCGAATACGGAACCTCGACCCCGGCCCGCTACACGGGCACGGCCGAATCGCTTGCCTACCTGAGTGAACTCGGCTGGGAGGCGATCGAGGAACGCCTGCGGGGGCTCAAGAATGCCGCCCAGCAGTCGATCTCAGACCGCGGCTGGCGCCTGCTCTCCCCGCCGGACTGGGAGGATTCCTCGGCGCTGGTGGCGTTCATGCCCTCCGGCGATCGGGGCGGACGGCAGATCTGCGAGGAATTGGCCGAAAGCAAGATCTACCTCTCAGGCACCCAGGACGACGGGATCCGGCTCTCGCCGCACATCTACAACACCACCGAAGAGATCGAGCACGCCCTGGATGCGGTGGCCGGCGCGAACGGCTAGCGGCGGCCGCTGATGCCCACCGGCAAATCGGTTTCGGCCACGATCACCGAACTGGCGCTGGCGCTCATAATCATCGCCGTCCTGCTGGTTGCCCTTTGGTTCCTTCTGCTGCGCGACCGCGACCCCGGGCCGCCCAACCAGACCCTGCAGGAGAGCGTGGGTCTTGTGGCGGCCAGCGAGGACACGGCCGAGAAGGCGGTCCGCGACCTGCAGCTGAGCGAGACCATTACCCCGGTGCCGACCCAGACGCCGCTGCCGGTCCCCAGTCCGCCCCCGCTGGAGCGGTTCCACACGGTGGCCGCCGGAGAAACCCTGATCAGCATCGCCGACGCCTATGAGGTGCCCTGGGAAGAGCTGGCCGAACTGAACGGGATCGACGATCCGCGCTCGTTGCAAATCGGCCAAGAACTTCAGATTCCCGGTTAGCTCCCGCACCCGCGGGTGTCCGGGCCAGTGAATCCGGGCCGCCGCCGATGAACGCCACGCGGCTGCAGCTGGGCGCGTTCCTTGTTTCGGCCATCGGAATGTGGGGCAGCCTCTACCTCTACGCGCCCGCGTTCGCGGTCTTTGCCGAGGAGCAGGGCGCCTCGCTGGCGATGGTGGGCCTGATCTGGTCGACCTACGGCGTCGTGCAGGGGGTCCTGCGGGTTCCGACCGGCTACTACTCGGACCGCTTCGGCCGGCGCCTGCCGTTCATCGTCATCGGGGTCGGAATGACGGCCCTGGG
>CAXXYJ010000038.1:0-10605 GCA_963664795.2 Chloroflexota bacterium
CGTTGACCCCGAACTCGAAATCACCGAGATCGCCGACCGGGTGATGGCCGAACCCGACGGCGGCCCGGCGCTGCTGTTTGAGAACGTGCAGGGTTCGCCCTTCCCGCTGGCGATCAACGTCTTCGGCTCGGCCCAGCGCACCGCCTGGGCGCTGGGGGCCGAGCAGTGGGGCGAGCTCGAGCATCGCATCGCCGCCCTGCTGGACCTGGTAATGGGCGGGCCGCCGCAGGGGATCCGGGCCAAGCTGTCGGCCCTGGGGGATCTTTCCAAGGTCGCCCGCATCCAGCCGAAGAGCGTCTCCTCCGGACCCTGCCAGGAGGTGGTCGGAGACCGAGAACCCCTCGCTGGCCCAGATCCCGATCCAGAAGTGCTGGCCCGGGGACGGCGGCCGCTACATCACGATGCCGCTGGTGTTCACGCACGACCCCCGCCACCGGCAAGCGCAACGTGGGCATGTACCGCCTGCAGGTCTTCGACGAGAAGACCCTGGGCCTGCACTGGCAGCTGCACAAGGGCGGGCAGGAACACTTCACCCGCTCGCAGGGCGCCGAGCGCCTCGAGGTCGCGGTCGCGGTCGGGGCCGAGCCGGCCATGATCTACGCGGCCACCGCGCCGCTGCCGCCCGGAATCGACGAGACGGTCTTCGCCGGGTTCCTGCGCCAGCGCCCGGTCGACATGGTAAAGGCCGTCAGCGTGGACATACGGGTGCCGGCCAGCGCCGAATTCGTCATCGAGGGCTGGGTCGATCCGGCCGAAACGCGCATCGAGGGCCCGTTCGGCGACCACACCGGCGTCTACTCGCTCGAGGACCCCTACCCGGTGCTGCACGTTACCGCCGTCACCCGGCGCCGCGACCCGGTCTACATCTCCACCATCGTCGGCAAGCCGCCCAAGGAGGATCGTTTCCTGGGCGGGGCCACCGAGCGCCTGTTCCTGCCGCTGGTGCGGCTGATGATTCCCGAGCTTGTGGACATGCACCTGCCGTACGACTCGGTCTTCCACAACTTCGCCATCGTCTCGATCAAGAAGCGCTACCCCGGCCACGCCCGCAAGGTGATGCACGCCATCTGGGGGCTGGGCCAGCTGATGTTTTCAAAATTCGTGATCGTGGTCGACGAGAACGTGGACGTCCAGAACCTGCGAGAGGTGCTCTGGCGGGTCGGCAACAACGTCGATCCAGCCTACGACATAGAGCTCTCGGCCGGACCGACCGACACGCTCGACCACGCCGCGCGCGAACCCAATTACGCCGGCAAGATCGGAATCGACGCGACGATCAAACTGGAGTCGGAAGGGTTCCGCCGGCGCTGGCCGCCAGACATCGTCATGGACCCGGAAATATCTGACCTCGTTGACCGCCGCTGGGAGGAATACGGACTTTGATAGCCGCCGCAAGATCGACCATCGCCGCGCACCCCTTCTGGACGCTGCTGATCGCCCTCGTCTTCTTCGTGCCCGCCGGCGCCCTGGCCTGGTGGCTGGGCTCGCCGCTGTTCATCGACCAGGAAGTCAACGAGGAGTTCCCGCGCCTTGAGAACGCCTCGTTGCCCGGGAACATCAATCCGGCCGACGCCGAGGTCGTGATGATGACCATGGAGAAAATCGCCAACCCGGTGGCCGAACCTATGGTCGAGATGACCGCGACCCCGGAGCCACAGGCCGCGGCGTCCGAGCCCGCCCCCGCCGATCCGCCCGCCCCGCCGGCCGAGCCGGTCGCGCTGCTCGCGGGCGGGTTCGTCGACGGCGACGATTTTCACCGGGGAGAAGGGTCCGCGACCGTGTACGAGCTCGCCGACGGGAGCCGGGTGCTGCGGTTCGAGGATTTCGAGGTCACCAACGGACCCGATCTGCGGGTGCTGGTAACCCCCGATCCCAACCCCTCCGACCACGACGCCCTGACCGCCGCCGGCTATACCGAGCTGGGCCGGCTCAAAGGCAACATCGGCAACCAGAACTACGACATCCCGCCCGAAATCGACACCGGTTCGCTCGGGTCCGTGATCATCTACTGCAAGCCGTTCGCGGTGATCTTCTCGGTCGCGCCGCTAAGCGCGGGCTAGACCGCCGATGGCCGCCCTGCGAGCCGCTCCGCGCCGCCTGTCGGTGTATGCGGCCGCGATCCGCTTCGAACACACGGTCTTTGCCCTGCCGTTTGCCTACATGGGCATGCTGCTGGCCGCCGACGGCTGGCCGGGCTGGGGCGACGCCCTCCTGATCGCCGCCGCGATGGCCGGCGCCCGCACCGGCGCCATGGCCGCCAACCGATTGATCGACGCCGAGATCGACGCCCGCAATCCGCGCACCGCCGACCGGGCCCTGGTGACCGGCTCGATGCGGCGCCTGGAGATGGGCGCGCTGCTGGTAGTCGGGTTCGCGGTCCTTATCGTCTGCGCGGCCCTGCTCGATCCGCTGGCGCTGGCGCTGAGCCCGCTGGCGATCGTGATGGTGACCCTCTACCCCTACGCCAAGCGGTTCACCTACCTCTCGCACTGGCTGCTGGGGCTGGCCGATTCGATCGCCGCCGCCGGCGCCTGGATCGCCATCGCCGGCCGGCTCGACCCGGCCGGGGCGCTGCTGGCCCTGGCGATGACGTTCTGGATCGCCGGCTTCGACATCATCTATGCCTGCCAGGACGTTCGCGTCGACCGGGCCCAGGGGCTGCATTCGGTTCCGGCGCGGTTCTCGCTGCGGACCGCGCTCTGGCTCTCGCGCGCCTCGCACCTGGCGACGGTCGCGTCGCTGGTCGGGATGGGACTGTTGCTGAGCCTGGCCTGGCCGTTCTGGATCGGCGTGGCGGTCGTGGGCGCGATTCTTGTGTACGAGGCGCTGCTGGTGCGGCCCGACGACCTCTCCCGTCTGCAGAAGGCTTTCTTTGAACTCAACAGCTACGTCTCGGTCGCCCTGCTGGCGGCCGTCGTGATCGCGCTGCTGGTCGGATGAGCAACGGCCCGCGCCGGCGCCTGGCCCTCGGCGTTTCCGGCGCCTCGGGCGCGGTCCTGGCGCTTCGTCTGGCCGAGGCGGTGCTGGACGCCGGCTGGGAGCTGGAGATCGTCTGCTCGGGGTTCGGGCGCCTGATGTGGCGGTCCGAACTCGGGCGCCCCTTCGAGGACGACCTGCAGGAACTCTTGAGCCGCGGTCGGGTGCGCGCGCACAAGTCGAGCGACCTGGCGTCGCCGCTGGCTTCGGGGTCCTACCCGATCGACGCCTACGCGATCGTTCCGGCCTCCATGGCCACGGTAGCGGCGCTGGCCGGCGGGGTCGGCTCCAACCTGATCCACCGCATGGGCGACGTGGCGATCAAGGAGCGGCGGCGCCTGCTGCTGGCGCCGCGCGAGAGCCCGCTCTCGCAGATACACCTGACCAACCTGCTGCGCCTCGCCGAGGTGGGGGCGGTGATAGCTCCCCCGATGCCGGCGTTCTACGAGCGGCCCGGCTCGCTCGACGAAGTAATCGAAGCCACCGTGGACCGGATGCTGGTCTGGTCGGGAGTGAGCGGCGAACTGCCGCCGCACCGTCAGTGGCGGTCCGGCGAGTAAGCGCCGGCGGCCGAGCCCCGCGGGGGCCCCTTTTGACGGGGTCGGGGACGGGCAATTAACCTGCTCTCATGGCAAATGACTTCCCGGGCGAAACCGGCTACCAGATTCCGACCGGAGGGATCCCTCCGGACATCCTCGAAAAGGCGGAGGGTGCGGGCCGCAAGCAGGTCATCAGCGATTCCTATCCCTACCGGACCAAGCTTTCCCGCAATACGTACGAGAGCCAGAAGGCCGAACTGCAGGTCGAACTCTTGAAGCTGCAGCGCTGGGTCAAGGAAACCGGGCAGCGCATCGTCCTGGTTTTCGAAGGTCGCGACGCCGCCGGCAAGGGCGGAACGATCAAGCGGTTCATGGAGCACCTCAATCCGCGCGGGGCCAACCTGGTCGCGCTGCCGGCTCCGACCGAGCGGGAGCGGACCCAGTGGTACTTCCAGCGCTACGTGCAGCACCTTCCCGCCGGCGGCGAGATCGTGTTCTTCGACCGCTCGTGGTACAACCGGGCGGTGGTCGAGCCGGTGATGGGTTTTTGCACCCCGGCCGAGTCCCTGCGCTTCCTGCGACACGCGGTGGAATTCGAGGAGTTGCTGATCAACGAGGGCATCCACCTGTTCAAATTCTGGTTCGCGGTGAGTCGGGAAGAGCAGCTCAGAAGGGTCCTCTCCCGCGCCAGCGACCGGCTCAAACAGTGGAAGGTCAGCGACGTCGACCTGCGGTCGCTGGCGCTCTGGGACGAGTACACGGAAGCCAGGCAGGCAATGTTCGCGACCACCGACACCAAGGCCTCGCCTTGGATAGTGATCAAGTCCGACGACAAGAAACGCGCGCGCCTGGGCTGCATGCGCTACGTCCTGCGCAGCTTCGAATACCATCCGGACGTCCGTCAATCCGTGACCGAGCCCGACCCCAGGGTCATCGGGCCGGCCAAGGTGCTCTTCCCCGAGGGGGAGGTCTGGTAGGAGCAGGCGCTCCAATCGGCATGAACTCTCGCAGGCAAGGCGGCCCCCGCGGCGGGCGTTCGCATCGACGCCGATCAGGACCGCGTCGCGGCATGACAGGCAAAGTCGGAGCGACTCTTGCGGCGAGCCGGCGCCCGGCAGACAGGGATCCGGTCAAACCAAGTTGAGCGGCGACTCTGCGTACTCCGTCTACTTCGCCGGCGCCCTGTTCGACCACAAGGACCTGGCCGGCAACGCCCTGCTCGCATCCCAGATCGACGAGCAGTCCTCCGGCCGCTACCGGTGCATCCTGCCGCAGGACCTGGAGCAGCGCGGCGTCGGCCCGGTGGAGATTCGCGACCAGGATCTGAAGGCGGTGATGGAGTGCGACCTGGCGATCTTCAACTTCGACGGATCGGAACTGGATTCGGGCACCGTGGTCGAGTACATGTACGCCAAGCTGCTCGACATTCCCGCGGTGATACTGCGGACCGATTTCCGGCACGCCGGAGACCAGAGACCGGAAGCCGACCCCTGGAACCTGATGGTCTCGTTCTACCCGCGCACCCGCATCGCGAAATTCGACGGGATGGCCTGGTACCAGCAATCCCTGGCCCGGGGCGGCGGCGCCGCGACGGTCTCGGTCCGCTACCACCGGCGGATCGCCGCCGAAGTCGTGGGCATGCTCGACGAGGTTCGCGGCCAGGCGCCAGTACTGGACGGAGGGCGCGAATCGGCGGTGGCCGTTTACCGCTGGGCGCTGCGATTTGCGGGCGGGGGCCTGGTCAAGTTGATGGAAGCCGATGGGTCGCTGGACGAGGCGATTGAACGGGTCGTTGCGCGCAAGTTCGACCTGGGACTGCTGCGCTGATCCGCCCGGATTGAACTGGCGTCGGCAAGCCGGCCGGCGTAGCGGGCGCCGGAAACCCCGCCGGCATGCACCGATCGGAAATTCCGATTCCATGCGCGTCGCAGCCGGTTCAGGCCGGCGGCCCCGGACCGGTCGCTCCGCCTGCGTCCTCTCGCAGGGGCCGGATCACCGTCCCGGCGATGCCGACCGCACCGTCCAGAGAGTCGCGACCCGGTCAAAAATAAGACTGGGCCGGGGTTCGCCGCCTGTGGCGGGCCGGCCGCCCGCACCGGGGCTTGGCGGCCCCGGCCGCGCGGCCAATCCGAACCAGATCCGAGGTCACGAGGCGGTCATTGTCCGAGCAACCCAACATCCTTGTCGTGATGAGCGACGAGCATTCGCCGCGCTTCAGCAGCCCGTACGGACATCCGTTCATCGACACCCCGAACATGCAGCGCCTGGCCGACGAGGGTGTCACCTTCGAGAACGCCTACTGCAATTCCCCCGTATGCGCGCCGTCCAGGGCCTCGTTTATGACCGGCCAGCTGTTGCCGGAAATCGGGGCATGGGACAACGCGGCTTCCCTGAGCAGCGACGAGGTCACCTGGGCGCACCTGCTAAACGCGGCCGGTTACGAGACCGTTCTTTGCGGCAAGATGCATTTCCAGGGTCCGGACCAATTGCACGGATTCCAGCGCCGGATTCTTTCGGATTGCCACGGCGACTGGGATCTGCGGCTGACCGCCAACTGGGCCGAGTGGCGCCCCGAAAACGCCGCTTTCGGCAAAAACCTTTTCACCGTTGCCGGACCCGGCGAAGACGATTTCTCGGCCTACGACGAGGCCGCCGCCGCCAGGGCGAGCGGCTATATACGGGCCCAGGCCGGCAGGGATCGCCCCTGGGCGCTGCTGGTCGGGCTCATAACCCCGCATTTCCCGTTCGTGGTGCGCCGCCCCTTCTGGGACAAGTACTTCCCCGAGCACGCCGACCAACCGGAAATCCCGGCCCACTTCGAGAGCATGCACCCGCACAACCGGCGCATGGCCGAGTGGTTCTCCTACATCGGGGTCGACCCGGAGCTGACCGCTCGCTCGCGGGCGGCCTACTACGGGCTGATCGATTACTGCGACGTCCGGCTCGGGCAGGTGCTCGACGCCCTCGAGGAATCCGGGCAACTCGATAAGACCCTGGTCGTCTACACGTCCGATCACGGTGACAGCGCCGGCGAGCACGGCATGTGGACCAAGCAGACCTTTTTCGAGGACTCGGTGCGGGTCCCGCTGCATGTCCGCTGGCCGGGCCGGGCCGTTTCCGGGCGGCGCGTGGGCCAACCGGTTTCGCTGGTGGATTTGACGCGCACGATCCTGGACGCGGCCGGCGTCAAGGCGCCCGATTACTGGGCGGGCGAGAGCCTGCTGCCGCTGGCCGGCGGCGCCCCCGAGACGGCCGGCGAGGTGGTCGCCGACTACACCGCGGTCGCCGCCAAGGGTCCCTGCCGAATGGTGCGCGTGGGCGAGCTCAAATACAACTACTACCACGGCCACGGGGACGACTCCGAGGAACTGTTCGACCTGGCCGGCGACCCCGACGAGCTTTGCGATCAAGTCCGCAACCCCGACTACGCCGGCGCCCTCGCCGGCCTGCGGGCGCGGGCCATGCGCGGCTACGATCCGGACCGGGTCAATGCGCGGGTCCTTCGCTCGCAGCAAAAACGCCGGCTGGTCGACGCCGGCCAGTCTTATGACGCGGCGGGATACTGGAAGCCGGGGCGCCCCTGACGGCGATCCGGCACCCAACAAACAGGAATCCGCCAAAGCCCAAATGAGCGACGACTCTCCCTACACCATTTACTTCGCCGGCCACCTGTTCGATCACAAGGACCTGTCCGGCAACGCCCTGCTCGGATCCCAGATTCACGAGCAGTCCGGCGGCCGTTACCGGTGCATCCTGCCGCAGGACCTGGAACAGCGCGGCATCGGTCCGATGGGGATTCGCGACCAGGACCTGAAGGCGGTGATGGAGTGCGATCTGGCTTTGTTCAACTTCGACGGATCCGAGCTGGGTTCGGGCGCCGTGGTCGAGTACGTGTACGCCAAGTTGCTGGACATTCCCACGGTGATCCTGCGGACCGATTTCCGGCACGGCGGCGACCAGAGCCCCGACGCCGATCCTTGGAATCTGATGGTCTCGTTCTACCCGCGCACCCGCATCAGGCATCTGGACGGGATGGGGTGGTATCAGCAATCGCTGGCCCTTGGCGGCGACGCCGCGACGGTTTCGGCGCGTTACCACCAGCGGATCGCCGTCGAAGTCGTAGGGATGCTCGACGAGGTTCGCAGCCAGGCGCCGGTGCTGGACGGAGGGCGCGAATCCGCGGCGGCCGTTTACCGCTGGGCGCTGCAATTTGCGGGAGGGGGCCTAGTTTCATTAATGGAAAGCGATGGGCCGTTGGACGAAGTGGTCGAACGAATCGTTGCCCGCAAGTTCGCCAGGGGTCTTTTGGCTTAACGCTGCCCGTGAACCGCGGCAAGGCGAGAGCGGCCGCCGTCTTGCCGGTTGCGCCCGCTCGACCCCGGTGCCGCGCCCGCGAGCACATCCTGTCCGCGAGAGGAGCGCTGCACGCGGGTCGACGCAATCGACGCGCCCTGGCCCGGTCGTCGGCGCAATTCTTGTCAGCTACTAGTTTCGGACAGCTACTAGGTAATGCGGTATAGTCGATTTATGGACTTTACGGACAACTGGACGACGCAGCTGAGGAAAGGCACCCTGGAGCTTTGCCTGCTCAACATCGTGGGGCAGGAACCGGTCTACGGCTACGAAATCGTCAAGCGTCTGCGAGGAGTCGAAGCCCTGGTGATTCGTGAGGGCACCGTGTATCCGATCCTCAGCCGCCTGCGGCGGGAAGGGCTGGTCAGCACAACGCTCCGGGAATCGCCCGAGGGTCCGGCCCGCAAATACTACGAGCTGACCCCGCGCGGCGAGCGGCTGCGGCGGGAGATGAACCGTTACTGGAAAGTCCTCAAAAACGGAATGGACGCGCTCAACACGGAGGGTCCGGGATGATGGCGGCCCAACAATCATTCACCGAGGACGCGCGCAGCGATCTGAAGCGGTATCTGCGGCGGGTGAGAAACGCGCTCCGGCCGCACCCGTCCGTCGACGCCGACGAGGTGGAACTGGAAATCAAGGGGCACATCGAGGCCGAACTGGCGGGCGAGCCAGCGCCGGTCACGGCCGAGGCTCTGCGCGGGGTGCTTGAACGGCTCGGCAGCCCCAACGACTGGGTTCCCGACGACGAACTGCCGGCATGGCGAAAGCTGCTGCTACGCCTCAGCACCGGGCCGGAGGACTGGCGGCTCGCCTACATTTCGCTCGGTCTATTCGTCGCCGGTTTGATTCCGTTCCCGGTGGCTCCGCTGCTGCTATTGGCCAGCTTCCTTGTCGCCCGCGCCGGTTTGCGGATGCTCGAGGAACGGGGCGAGCCCGCCGGCGCCCGCGTCTGGTTCTTCTACCCGCCGCTCCTGTTCATCTACTCGGTCATCGTCCTGGCGGTAATCAGCATTGCCGCGGTAGTTCCCCTCGCCATCACCGACGGCTTGGCGGCGGGCCCGAATCTGCCGCCCGATCTCTTTGGAATCCGCGGGCTCTTATTCAGTTGGATTTCGATTCCGGACTGGCTGGGCGCGACCCTGTTGGCGGTACTGGTCGGCGGGTCATGGGTGACGGTGCTGGCGCTGATCCTGGCGCGGTTGACCGGGTTCGTTCGGGCGTTGTTCTGGCCATTTGCCGAGCGGCTCCAAACCCGTCACGGCCTCCGGATCGCATCTGCCGGGGCCGTCGCGGCGGTGGTTTCAGGAATAACTCTCGCGCTGATGGCGTAGGGGCCCGAACGGCCCGGCAGCCGGATCGAGGTCGCGCCGCCGCGATTGGCACCGCAGTCACGGAGTCACGCAGCCGGTTGCCGCCTTGCCCGGCATGGAATGGGTTCGGGCCGCCGATCTCGCTCGGCGCCAGGGATTCAGGCCAGCGCCGCGCTGGCGACGCGGATCTTCTCCAGTTCGGACGGTTCAAGCAGGGCGCCCGCGGCGGCGGCGTTGGCCCGGATCTGCTCGGGCGATTTGGCGCCGGTGATCGCGCAGGTGACCCCGGGGTGCGCGAGCACGAATCCGACCGCCAGGTCGACGATGCCGCGGTCGGGCCCGCCCAGCTCGGCGACCGCATCGGCGACGGCCAGCTCCTGCAGGTACAGCTCGCGCCGCTCCCCGCTGTTCCAGCCCGCGCGGACGAAGTCGTCGAACCTGGATCGGGCGTCGTACTTGCCGGTCAGCACCCCCTGTCCCAGCGAGCCGCGGATCAGGGTCCCGATGTCGCGCTCCCGGCACAGCGGCAGGGCCGCCCGCTCGGCCCCGCGGCGCACGATCGAGTAGTCGATCTGGGCGATCGCGCATTCGCCGCCTGAGTCGAACTTGGCGATCACCTCGGCGTTGCCCGAGGAGACCCCGAAGTGGCGGATCTTGCCCTGATCGCGCAGGATCTCGAACCCCTCCATGTAGATTCCCGGGTCGGGCGGATCCTCGTCGTGGCACTGGAAAAGGTCGATGTAGTCGGTCCCCAGCCGGTGCAGGCTGGCGTGGCAGGCGTTCACGATGTGCAGCGGGTGGGTGTAGCGCTGGGGGTGGCCCTGCCGATACAGGAGGTGGCCCACTTTCGAAGCGACGAATACTCGTTGGCGATCAGCTCCCAGGGCTCGGCCAAGCCGCTCCTCGCCAAGCAGCGGGCCGTAGTTGTCGGCGGTGTCGAACAGGTTGATCCCACAGTCCAGCGCCGCGCGCACGGTCCCGGCGGCCGTCTCGTCGGACAGTTCGCCCCATTGGTTGCCGAGCGCCCAGGTCCCGAAACTGACCGCCGACACCTCCCAGCCGGTCTTGCCCAGGCGGCGATACTGCACTGAAAACCCCTTGTGCGATTCGGGCAAACGCCCGTCGTCCCAGGCTCAATTCTGGGCTCGGCGGCGTGGCTGCCCGGTCCGCTCAAAGGACCGGCCAGCCAAAAGCAATCAGGCCAGGTGGGCGCTGGCGGCGCGGATCCTGGCCAGTTCTTCGGGGGCAAGGCCGGAGCCCGCGGCGGCGGCGTTGGCCCGGATCTGCTCGGGCGATTTCGCGCCGGTGATCGCGCAGGTGACGGCCGGGTGCGCGAGGACGAACCTCAGCGCCAGATCGACGATCCCGCGCCCGGGCCGGCTCAAGTTCCCGACCGCATCGGCGACCCTCAGCTCCTCGAGGAA
>CAXXYJ010000039.1:0-40762 GCA_963664795.2 Chloroflexota bacterium
CTGGGGGCAACCAGCGGAAACAGGATTCGGCGCACGGTCTCGGCCTGGCCCCTTGCCCAGCACGCGGGCAGCCTCCTCGAGCTGGAAATTCGTGCGCTGCAGCGCGGCGAACGTGGGCAGGAGCACGTAGGGGTAACAGATCGTCGTCATCGCAAATACCGTCGCCGGCAGGCCGGCGACCGGCGGCAGACGCTCCAGCCCCAGCAGCAGGGTCAGCGGATCCGAAAAGAGTCCGCGCGGCGAGAACAAAGCGATCAGGGCGAACGCGCTCACGTAACTGGGAATCACGATCGGGGCGGCCAGTACCAGCAGCCAGATGCGGGCGAACCGGATCCTGGTCCGCGCCAGCAGCCAGGCCAATGCGATTCCGACGATGCCCGACAGAAACGTCACCAGCGCCGCCAGCAGGGCGGTGTCGGCTATCAGCTCCAGGGTCCGCAGGCGCAGAAGCGTCTGGCCGGCTTCGATGCCGCCCAGGGCCCGCAGCAGGAGGTAGCCCAGCGGGACGGCCAGGAACACCGCCAGCAGCAGTAGCGGCAGACGGCCGGCCAGGAATAGAAACCGGGCGGGCAAGCGCTATCGCATGCCCGCGTTCAGGCGGTCAGAACAGGCCCGCCGATTCAAGCAGGGCCAGCGTGCCGTCGAGGTCGTCCATGTCGCCAAGATCGAAATCGGGGCCCTGCACCGAATCCAGCGGCGGCAGCGCCGGATCGGGTTCGATACCGGACGCGAGCGGGTATTCAAACGTCTGGTCACGGAAATACGATTGGGCCGGAGCCGAAAGCAGGTAGCCGATAAGGTCCGCGGCGGCGCCCGGCGATTGCGACGCTTTGACGACGCCGGCGCTGGACACGTTAATCAGGTTACCGACGTCGCCGTCGGCGAAGAAGTGGTTAGCGCACGGAAGATCGGGTTCCTGCGCCAGTCGCCGCAGCAGGTAGTAGTGGTTGACCAGGCCGCCGTCGATTTCGCCCAGGCAGGTGGCCTCGACTATCGGCGTGTTCTTCGGATAAACGCGCGTGTCGTTGGCATCCATGCCCTCGAGCCATTCGATGGTGGCTTCGTCGCCGTGCAGTTCGCGCATGGCCGAAACAAACGCCTGGAACGACCCGTTGCCGGGCGCCCAGCCGGTCCGCCCCGCCCAGTCTGGATCGGTCAACTCGGTTACCGATCGCGGCAATTCGTCGGCCGCGATCAATTCGGAGTTGTAGACGAAAACCCGCGCGCGACCGGAAATTCCAACCCACTGGCCGTCCCGCGAACGGAACCGCGGGTCGACTAGATCCAGCACCGATTGCGGCAAATCCGAGAGCAGGCCGGCTTTCTGAAGGGCCCCGATCGAACCGGCATCCTGCGAGTAGAAGAGGTCGGCGGGGCTGGAATCGGCTTCCTCCAAAATCGCCGCGGCCTGACCGGCCGAAGACCCGTAGCGCACTCCGATTTCCACGCCCAGCTCGGCCTGCGCCCGCTCGATCAACGGTCCGACCAGGTCTTCGTTTCGACCCGAGTAAAGCAGCAGCGATTGCCGGACGGGGGCCGGTTCGGGCGCCGCTGCGGAAGCTTCCGCAGCGGTGGGTTCAGAGGCCGCCGCCGAGGAGAGGGTGGGGGCTGCGGCGGGCGGGGCCGGAGCGGCCGCCGCCGGGGCGTCCTCCTCCTCGCCACATGCCCACAGCAACGCGGCCGATCCTCCGCCGAGAGCGGCCGCCAACATGCGGCGGCGGTTCATCTGTCGCATAAAGATTCCTTTGAACCTGCCCGGCTGCCTTTGGCGGCCCGGTGGCCTGTGGCCGGATCGCAATTGATCCAGCCAGAGCACCAGACTAATTTAGCAGGTTGGAACCTATTTTTTCATTTTTATTGAATCAGGCGGGCGAACATTGGCGCAAATAGTCCTCGAATATCACCAGCCGCCGCCCGGCTTCCGCCACATCGGCGCGGGCCCGGACCAGACTCTCCTCGGCCGCCCGCAGCCGGTCCTGGGCGTTGCTGCGGTCTTCCTCGGTGGCCTCGGGATGGCCCATGGCCATGAACTCGAACCAGGCCGCGAGCTGTTCGCGTTCGAGTTCGCGTTCGGTTTCGCGGCGCGACGCCACGCCGGCGCGCTTGCGCTGCACCAGGTCAAAGAAGAATTCGAACTGATCGGTCACCATCGCACGCCGCCTCCGAATGTGTTGGTATCGGGCACTTGGACAATTACCCAACCATAAGCACGTTGCGGCGGCGACCCGGAGCCGGGCCGAGGTCAGGTTTGGGCCCTAGGAACCCCAGGGCGCGGGCTTTGGCGCCAGGCCGTAATTGAAGGGCTCGAACACCCGGTCCTCTTCCTCGCAACCCCGGTCCAACTGCCGCCTTACCTGCAGCAGGGCCGACTGCATCAGGATGTCCAGCAACTCTTCGCTGGGCGGCAGGAAGGTCTTGGGAAACCCCACGCCGAGCGAGAAGCGGCGACGCTGCGAGGGCAGGACGCGGCATATGTCAAAGACCATCAGGTCGTAGTTGCCGCCCGAGTCGTGCATAGCGCACGCCTCTATCTCAAATTCCCGATGGTCCAGGGTCTGGTGGGTAATTCCCAGCAGCCGAACCGTTCCGCCGATCACGGGCCCGTCCGAATGGCGGGGGCGGACGGCCGACTCGCGACCCCCGACCCCCAATATGTAGTGCTAGCGGCTCAATTCTAATGAGCGGCCACTACATGCTGTCGGGCCGCGCCGGTGTCAGGGCAACTGCTTTCCGGCCGCCTGCTCGAATACCTGCAGGCTGGCGCCGGAGTCCATGTCGGCGTAACCCGCCGCCATCGCCAGTCCCAGCAGCTGGTGCGTGGTCGAACCCATCGGCGTAATCGCCCCGATCTCCGACGCCCAGGTGGTGGCCAGGCGCATGTCCTTGTGCTGCAGGGCGACCTTGAAGCCCGGCTTGAATTGCCGGCCGGCGGCGAGATTGCGCTCGATCGTGCGCAGGCCCGCGCAGTCGGCGGCGGTGCCGCGCAGGACCCCCTGCATGGTCTCCTGGGTGAGCCCGGCCTTGGCGCCCAGCACCATCGCCTCCTGCACGCAGGCCGAGATCGATCCGGCCAGCATGTTGTTCACCAGCTTCATCGCCGCGCCGGTGCCGACCGGCCCGCAGTGGGTGATGTCGCTCCCCATCAGCTCCAGGATTTCGCGCGCGGCGGCAAGGTCCTCGTCCGACCCGCCGGCCAGGATCCCCAGTTCGCCGTCCACGGCGTGCTGGGTCGATCGCGTTACCGGGGCCTCCAGGTAGCGCTGCCCGCGGTCCTTTACCCGCGCGCCGACCTCGATGGTGCAGCCCGGCGAGATGGTGCTCATCACCAGGACCATGTCGCCGGCGGCCAGACCGGCGCTGATGCCCTGATCGCCCAGCACCGCTTCGCGCACGTCGGCGTCGTTGGGCACCATCACGACCACGATCCGGGAGCGTTCGCCGACCGCCGCCGGCGTGGGCGCGGCGCTGCCGCCGGCGTCGGCCAGGGCCTCCAGGGCCCGCCCCTGAAGGTCGTAGCCGCTAACCGAATGGCCGCCCTTGATCACGTTCCGGGCCATCGCCAGCCCCATCAGGCCCAGCCCGACAAATCCGACCTGCATTCGCTTCAGCCTTTCCGGCCGCGCGGCAGACTAGCCCGCGCCGCCAACCATTGCTCCAACCTTGCCAGTTTGCACTTTATGGGGCGCGCCGGCCGGTCCGGGGCGCGGCCGCGGTTCCCGGGGTGTTAGGCGGAAGCGGTCAACTTGCCCAGCTGTTCCTGGCGGCCGGCCAGGACCAGGACGTCGTCACGGCGCACGATTTCGTTGAGTTCGGGCTGCATGATCACCCGCGAGCCGCGCCGGATCAGCACCGGCACAACGTCGAAGTTGCCGCGCAGGTCAAGGTCGGCCAGGCTGCGGCCGATGAAGCGCGACGGGGCTTCGATCTGGCCGATCCCAAAGGGACCGATGACCTCGAGATATTCGGAGATGTTGGGGGTGCCCAGGTCGCGCGCCACCTGGGCCGCCATCTGCTGCTCGGGGAAAACGACCTGGTCGGCGCCCAGGTGCTCGAGGATCTCGCGGTGCAGGTCGTGGCGCACCTTGCAGTGGATCCGCCCGATCCCCAGGCGCTTTAGGTGCATGACGCAGAGGATCGAGGTCTGCAGGTCGGTGACCGCGATGCAGGCGCACGAATAGTCGGCCACGCCCAGTTCGCGCAGGGCCCCCTCGTCGGTGATGTCGGCCTGGGCGGCGTGGTCGACGACGTCCACCACCGGGTGCAGCTTGGCCTCGTCGTTGTCGACGGCGAGGACCTCATGCCCCATCCGGGCCAGGTCCAGCGCCAGGTTGCTGCCGAAGCGGCCCAGGCCGAGTACGGCGAAGTTGGCCTTCTCGTCGATCACCGGGCCGTCGCCGCGGGCGGGCGGGTCATTCGCGCTCGAAGCCGAAGTTGGCGCGCACCTGAACCGTGACCGTGAGCGAGCCGGCCGATATCGCCGGTCCGCCGGCGAACGAAGCCTCGGCGGCGAACGCGCGCGCCGGGATCGGGTCGGTGGCGAAGTACTCCTCGTCGAGCCAGATCAAGTCCGCCCAGCTTGCCGTTCAGGGCCGAGGCGATGGATTCGGCCTTGCGGGCGGCTTCATGGGTGGCCTCGGCCAGCAGTTCCTCGCGGGTGGCCGCGATCAGGTTCGAGGCGAACTCGACCCCGTCGATCGAATTGGCGCCGGCTTCCAGGGCCGCGTCCAGCACCGCGGCCACGTCGTCGATGACGCGGACGGTGATGCGGTAGTTGGCGCTGGCCCGGTAGCCCAGGATCGTCGGCTGCTGGAGCTCTTCGATATCGCCGTAGACCGGGAAAAGCGACAGCCCGCTGGTCTGGATGTCGGCCTCGGCAACGCCCGCGTCGACGGCGGCCTGGGCAATCTTGTTGGACTTGTCGGAAAGCTCGGCGGTGGCCTCGGCCGAGGTGGGTCCCACCGCCTCGATCCCCAGGCTCACGATCGCGTGGTCGGGCTCGACCGAGCGCGTCGCCTGGCCCTGGACCGAGATTCCGAGCCGGTTGAGTTGGGCCAGTTCGGTCGGGGTGGCCCCGATTTCGACCGGGTCCGGACCTTCCTCGCCGGTCTGCCGCTGGACGAATACGAATATCAGCACCGCCACGATAAGGATCGCGACCAGTGCGATTGCGACCCGCATCAGGGCCGGTACGTTCAAATTCCCCATTTACCCACCTTCAGGTGCCGGCGAAACCGGGGTCGGTCGGATCGATCCGGGTCGTCCGCAGCCTTCCGGCTCCGGCGCGCTTGCCCGGTCCCGGCGAATTTTGCATCAATTCCGCCGGCGGCGTTCACATGGCGCGCTCTTCCTGCGTGCGCGTGTTGTAGGCCAGGCCGATCTCGGGCCTGAAAACCTCATCGACCTCGTCGGGTCCAGGGACGTTGTTGGCGCCCATGATCCAGGCGTCCTCGCTGCCGTCGTTCTCAAAGTGGTGCGGGACACCGGACCCGGCCGGACGCGTCAGCACCGACCCGGGCCGCAGGCGGTGCTCCTCGCCGTCGATGACGACGGTGGGGTTCCCCTTCATTACGTAGAAGACTTCCTCGGAAGCCGAATGCCAGTGCGAAAAGCTCAACCGGTTGCCCGGCGTAACGATCGTGATGTCGAGCTCCAGGCGCTCCCCGCCGGTCGCCCGCGAGATGCCGATGCGGGTTCCGCGCCCGCCGAATTCGGTCGGCTGTTCGTACGGAAATGGGGGAATGTCGTCAATGTGGGAGATGCAGTCTCCGAAACGGGACAAATCGGCGTCCTTTCGCGGCGATGCTGATTGGCGGCGCGGCGCTGGCGCCTTCTTGGGGGCGGGGATCAGCGGTCCGCGCCCAACCTATTATTTGCCTGTATAACCCCAATTGCTCGGCACCCGGCCCGATTCGCCGCCGGGTTCCCGGTTTCGCAGGGTCGCCGATCGCAAGTACGCGGACCGCGAGCCGGATGTCCGCAATCGAAAGCAGGAACAGATGGCCCACGAACTTCCCGACCTCGGATACGCCTTTGACGCGCTCGAACCCCACATCGACGCGCAGACCATGGAAATCCACCACGACCGCCACCACGCCACCTACGTGGCCAACCTAAACGCCGCGCTCGAGGGGCACGACGACCTGGCCGGCAGCAGCGTGGAAGACCTGGTCAGCGACCTCGGAAGCCTGCCCGCGGGTATCCAGACCGCGGTGCGCAACAACGGCGGCGGCCACTACAACCACAGTCTTTTCTGGCAGATCATCTCCCCCGGCGGTTCGGGTTACGAGGCCAACGCTTCGGCCGAACTAAAGTCCGCGATCGATGCCGCGTTCGGCGGCCTGGAAGGATTCGAATCCGCGCTCGCGGCGGCCGCGGCAGGGCGCTTTGGTTCCGGCTGGGCCTGGCTGGTCAAGACCGATGGCGGCGTAGTCGTGACCGACACCGCAAACCAGGACAATCCGCTCATGGACGGATCGGGCACTCCGCTGCTGGGCATCGACGTCTGGGAGCACGCCTACTACCTCAAGTACCAGAACCTGCGACCGGCCTACATTGCCGCTTTCAACAGCGTGATCAACTGGGCCGAGGTCTCCGCGCGCTTTAGCGGATAAAGCCCTGAAACAGCCGTGCGATCCGGTCCCGGCCGGGTCGCCGGCACCCCCAACCGGGGAAGTGTCGGAATTGGCAGACGAGCGTGATTTAGGATCACGTGGGTTCAAACCCGTGAGGGTTCGAGTCCCTCCTTCCCCACCCTGTACCTACCCGCTTGCGAACCCCGCCATTGAAGGCGAATGCGGCGTAGTTCGCTCCCGGTCGGTCGGCCGGCCGCGCTGAAATTGCCCTTCTCCGTAGAGAAGGTGTCGGTGGTCGGTACGCTCTAGATACGCGATCTGGGCGTGGAACGCTTGGAGGCATCCGGCGAAGGTGGCACCGCCGCCCGGCGCCAGGACTGAACGGAAGGCGTTGAATCTGAGCGCCGGGACTCTTTCCCGGAAGGAGGCGGGCACATGGCGGCGGCGACCGCGGACGCGGTAGGGGCAGCCATCCACACGGAGGGGTTGACCAAGTACTACGGCAAGAATCGCGGAATCGAATCCGTCGACCTGGACGTGCGGGTGGGAGAGGTCTTCGGCTTTCTCGGACCGAACGGCGCCGGGAAATCCACGACCATCAGGACGCTGCTGGACGAAATCCGGCCGACTTCGGGCACGGCGAAAATCCTCGGCCTTAACGCGCGCAGGGACGTCGTGGCCATACGCCGCCACCTGGGCTACGTGCCCGCCGACCTTGCGCTTTACCCCAACCTCACCGGCCGGGACACGCTGACTTACTTTGCGAACCTGCGCGGCGGAGTCGACTGGAACTACGTCGAAGAGCTGGCCGAACGGCTGGGTTCGGACCTCTCGAGGAAGGTCGGAGACCTCTCGACGGGCAACCGGCAGAAGGTCGGCCTGATACAGGCGTTCATGAACCGGCCCGCCCTATTGATCATGGACGAGCCGACGTCCGGGCTCGACCCGCTGGTGCAGCGGGAGTTCCAGGCGATGCTTCGCGAGGTGACGGCCGAGGGGCGCACGGTATTCCTATCGAGCCACACCCTGTCCGAGGTGCAGCGGGTCGCCGACCGGGTCGGCATCATCCGCGACGGCCACCTGATCACCGTGGAATCGGTGACCGACCTGCGATCGAAGGCCATGCGGCAGGTGGAGTTCCTGCTCGACGCGCCGGCGGACGCTTCGGTTTTCGAAGCGCTCCCGGGAGTCCGCAACGTTCACGTATGCGACAACATCGCCGAGATGACGTTCGAAGGGGACATGGGCGCGCTCCTTAAGGCGGCGACCGACCGATACGGAATTGAAGACGTCAGAACGAGCGAGGCGGACCTGGAGGAGATTTTCCTCACGTACTACCACGGCGACGGGGGCGGGCAGCGATGACGCCTGCCGCCATCTTCACCAATACGTTGCGAGACCGTTGGCTGAGTTGGGCCATCTCCGCCGCGAGCCTCACGCTGCTGCTGTTTTTCGGGATGTCGGTCTACCGGGACATCGACCTCTCCATTTACGCCGAGCTGCCGGTGGCCTTCCGGTCCCTGCTCGGGATCGGCGAGGAAGTCGACGTTGGGGGCCTGGCGGTCGGCGACGTGTTCGGCTCCATTGGCGCGGTGGTGGTGGCCGTGGTGGCGCTGGTCATGGGCGCGGCGGCCATCGCCGGGGAGGAGCGAAACGGGACCATGAGCATCCTCCTGGCCAACCCCAGGAGCCGAACGCACGTCCTGCTGACCAAGGCCGCCGCGCTGGTGCTGCTCTGCGGCGCCACGGTCGCCGCCATGTGGGTGCCGGTCCATCCGATCGCCGCCGTGCTGAACGTGGAGATCGGCGGCCTGCACGTCGAAGCCCTTTCCCTTCACCTGTACGGGAATGCGCTTTTCTACGGGATGCTGGCGCTGGCGATCGGCGCCGCCACCGGCAATCGCGATACGGCGGTCGGGGCGACGGCAGGGATCCTGGCGCTCTCTTTCTTCGCGGTGGGGCTCCTGCCGCTCGTACCGGAGCTGGAAGGCTTGCGGGCCGCCTTCCCATGGCACTACTTCGACGGGAGCGATCCCGTTAACAACGGCATCGCCTGGGGCCATCTCCTGGTGCTCATCGGCGCGTCGGCGGCGCTGCTGGCGGTAGCCATCGCCGGGCTCAACCGCCGGGATCTTAGGGGCCAGTCCGTGGGCACCACCATGCTGGATCGGATCAGAGCCAATCCGCTCCTGAACCGGCTCATCGGGCGGCTCGCTGGGTCGGCGAGGGTTTCGTCCATATGGATCAAGACCGCCTCCGATTACCAGACGCTGCTGCTGATCACGGCGGCGGCGATGTTTCTCGTGATGGGCGTGTTGCTGGGCCCGATGTACGCGTCACTGCCCGAGGAGACGCTTTCAGCGTTCGACACCTTCCCGGAGGAAGTGCTTGCGCTCTTCGGGGGCGGGAGCCTGAGCACGCCGGAGGGCTGGTACACGCTGGAGACCTTCGGATTGATGGCTCCGCTTTCGGTCATCCTCGTGACTGTGGTCATGGGGGCCGGCGCGCTGGCGGGAGAGGAGTCGCGCCGGACTATGGGGCTGCTCCTGTCCAATCCAGTTCCAAGATTCAGGATCGTGCTGGAGAAGGCCGTGACGATGATTCTGTTCGGCATGGCCGTCGGGGCCGCGACGTTCGCCGGCGTAACGCTCGGTTCGGTTCTGGGCGGCCTTGGGATGTCGGTCGGCAACATAGCCGCCACCGCGACGCTGCAGGCACTCGTTGGCCTGGTGTTCGGAGCCCTGGCCCTGGCGTTAAGCGCCGGGACGGGGCGCGCCGGGGTCGCCGTTGCCGGCGCCGCGGGAGCCGCGCTCGCCATGCATCTGCTGAGCTCCCTCGCGGACATGTCAGGCGCCCTGTCGGCCGTGGAGTGGATTTCGCCGTTCAACTACTACCTGGGCAGCGACCCGCTCGTGGAGGGCATGAACTGGGGGGACGCCGCGGCGTTGGCCGTGCCGGCGCTGGTGCTGGTCGGCCTGTCGCTGGTGCTGTTTCAGCGACGCGACCTGAGGCAGACGGGGTAGCGTTCTCAGGCCAATTACCCGGCCAGGTGGGCGCACATTTGCTTGGCGAACGGCCATCCGGTTCGCCGGCATTGAACGCTCCGGGCGTCGGTGCGAGAGCGTCAATTGCCGGAATGTCGGGTGCTCGCGCGTGTCACTCTGATGTCGGTCGGGTCGGCGCCCGGGCGCGATCTCCGACGGGCTAAGGCGGCAATCCGCAGCGAGCCGGCCCGCCGGAATCTTCCCCGTCCGCGCCTGGCGCCTACTCAGCCGGCGCCGATCGAGATCTCTGCGACCGGGGTCCGGATTCGAAGGTCCCAAGCGGCCGGCACCCACCGATGCTTTGTGAGCTGGCAGGTGTTGCCTGGTCGTTGCAACTCAACTGATCGTGTGGCGCAAAGCAGATCCAATTCCGCAACATCAATTGCGGGCGGAAGTTTCCGGCCAGATCGGGACTGATAGAACCGCTTCAAGCCATCCCGGTACTTCCTCCGGCTCGGCTCCGATTCGGCCGAACCTGAAATCCCCGACGACCGGGCATGCGCGGGTCGTGCACCTTGTTTGGTCCCGGCTGTGCCGGGAAGCCTCCGCCGCTCCCCGAACCACCGTCAACTGGCCTGCGGCGCACACCTCAACGCCCGTCGCGCCGTCACGATCACGCGACGTGGCCCGGGTCCGCCGCGGGCGGCTGGGCCCGGGTCCGGGCCCAGCGAAACCGCGCGCGGAGAAGCTCCGCCCAAGGCCCTCGCCGCACGCGAATAGTTTTCGTCGACGTGCGGAAGTTGGCAAAGGCAGATAGTATCACTAACGGAGTTAACACGCATTTGAAACGAGCGTTGGGTGCATCCCATGACGGCTTTGCGAAAGCTCGGATGGAAAATCAGCCTCGTTGCGGCCATTGCCCTAGCCTTGCTCGCGGCGGGCGCCGACTTCCTTGCCCCGACAGTGTTTGCCGGCCAGTCGCTCCCCGCACCCGGCTCCGTTGACGTGTCCCGCGGCGACGGGACGCTGAGCATCTCCTGGTCGGCCGTGGACGGTGCGACCGGTTACAACGTCAACACCTCCGACAACGGCATGCAGAGTTGGTCCCGCGCCAAGTCCGGCGTGAGCGGAACGAGCGCGACCCTTGCCGGCGTGTCCAACGGCGAAACCTACGTCGTGGCCGTCCAGGCCATTAACGCCAACGGAGTCGGCGGCTGGCGCAACTCCGCGCCTGTGGCTCCGTACGCCCCGCCGGCCACCTCGCCGCCCGCCACGCCCTCCGGCGTGACTTTAGCGCGGGGCGATGGAACGCTCACCGCGTCCTGGGTCGCCGTTTCCGGGGCCGACGACTATCACGTCACCTACAGCTCCGACGGCGGCTCGAGCTGGAGCCTGGCCGCCTTCAGCCACCCGACCAGCAGCATCACCATCAGCGTTTCCAACGACGCCACCTACAAGGTCGGAGTGCGCGCCAAGAACAGCGCCGGCGGCAGCGGCTGGCGCAACTCCGCGGCCTCGCCGCCCCACACCCCACCGGCCTCGCCGCCCGCCACCCCCGCCTCGGTGTCGGTCACCCGCGCGGACGGCTCGATCACCGCAGCCTGGCCGCTCGCCGCCGGCGCGGACAGCTACCACGTCACCTACAGTTCCAACGGCGGCTCGAGCTGGAGCCTTGCTGCCTACGGGCACGCCGGCGCGAGCGTAACCATCGACGACGCCGACAACGAATCGACCTACGTCGTGGGCGTGCGCGCATTAAACCAGGCCGGCGGCAGCGGCTGGCGCAACTCCGCCCCAGCCGGACCGTACACGGTCCCCACCCTCACCGCCACCAATGAGACCATGGACGGCGCAACCCTAACCCTCGCCAACTACAGCGGCGACTGGTACTACAGCGCCGAGGGCGGCGCCGGCGGCCAGACCGAGGGCGCGGGCGCGATGTCGCTGCAGCAGGTGACCTGCCACGGTCCGGTAAACGGCGGCCAGGCCACCATCGGCGGCCTGGATCCAAATACCGAGTACACCGTGACCGCATACGTCGATTGCGGCGGGGCCGCCATCGCCAGCAGCGAGCTGGTAACGGCGCAGAACGCCGCCCTCACCCACTCCAACGTCGGCCTCTCCACCGCCACAATCACCCGCTCCGGATTTTCCGGCGCTTGGTGGTTCAAGGGCAGCGCGCCGTACTCGAATTGCACCGCCGCGGGGAGCGGCGACACCGCGCAGCTCAGCAACCTCAGCAGCGGCGCTTCCCAGACTTTCACCGCCTACGGCAGCCAGTACTGTGGCAAAAGTTTTGCGCGAGGCAGCACGACGTTTACAACTACCGGCAATCCTCTCCAGCTGATCGAAAACAATGCAACGAACGTGACCATCGCCCCCCACGCATCCTGGAGTGGCCCCTGGTACTACAAGTCGGCCGTTGGCGTCCCTGTCAATCTTTCCGAGTGCACGGGCCCGATTACGGGATCAAAGTCCATCACGGGCCTGCGGGCTGAGGGCACTGTCGTTCTCCTGATGTACGGCGACTCGACCTGCGAAACCCTGGTGGGGGCCTTGTCCGTGCGTACGCCCAGGCCGGGCCTTTCAGTCGCCGGCTTCGAGGCGACCGCCGTCAATCTCGCCATAGAGCGATGGAAGGGGGGATGGGAGTTTCGGCAGGAATCGCCGAGCGTAGGTCCATGCATTACGGTCACCGAATCATTAACGAGCAAGGCCACCGGTCTTATCCCGGGGCAGCGATACACATTCAAGGCGTACCAAGTCAGCGGCGTCGGCTGCGCTGATAGCCTTCTCGGAGCCACGGTCACGTTCACCGTGCCTGAGCTAGCGGTCGACGCCGGTTCCACGTCCGCTTCCCTAACGCTGAGCCACTGGTCGGGGCCGTGGTGGTTCCGTGCCCTGGGCATATACAGCGCCTCTTCGGGCGACCTGATCACTTACACCGGCGGGCCTTGCCGCGGCCCGGCGCAGGGCTCGGCCACGGCCACTCTCGCCGGCCTGGGCAGCGGATACGAGTACGGGCTCAAGGCCTACGACAGCTACTCCGCCTGCGCGGCAGACCTCGCCAAAGCTAATGGCGGCCAGGATGATGGTGCCGCGGGCGTCCTCGGCCTAGCGCCAGTCAAGGCGACCACCCTGGAGACCACTACGCTTTACGCCGGCAAGATCAATGGCGGCGTCCGGCTTACCCTGGGCAACTGGGGCAAGAGCGACGGCGACTGGTGGTACCGCGCCAACGTGATCGTCCCGCACGCAAACTCGCCCAAACACGGGGCGGACGGCTGCCGCGGTCCGGTCACTGGCGGCAAGATCCAGCACGACGACACGAACCTGCCCGTGCTTGAGGGGCTGGGTGTGCATTACGTATTCACGGTCTACCCCGTTGCCGGCTGCCACTACAGTTCGGCCGCCGCCTACGCCAAGCTGAGCGACGCCGCCATCCCAACGCCGACGCTCGCCGCATCCAACATCGAGGCCTGGAGCGCGACGCTGACATTGAACGGGCACCCGGGCAGCTGGTACTACAAGGCCAACGCCGCACCACACGCCACCTGTTCGGAGCCCGTACACGGCGCGAGCGAAACGCTCACCGGTCTCACCGCGAGCACCGCCTCCTACGTGTACACGGCCTACAGCGACTCCAACTGCACGACCGTGCTGGCAACGGCGAGCGCTTTCAGCACCCCGGACCCGCCACCCAGTCAGATCGACAGCGTCAACCTTGGCCGAGGTAACGGCACTCTCATAGCCTCCTGGGCGGCGCCGGCGGACAACGGGTTTTCGATCACGGGTTACGACGTCGAGTACAGGGCTAGCACCGCGACGACATGGGCCAGTGCCGGAACGTCGACATCCACGAGCAAGACGATAAGCAGCGTTACCAACGCCACGTCTTACGCAGTGCGGGTGCGGGCGGTGAACACCAACGGCAATGCCGAGTGGCGCGAGGCCACGGTCGGCGCGCTGACGGCGCCGTCGGCACCGACGGGACTGTCCAGGAACGGTTGGGTGCTCAGCTGGAATGCGCCGTCGAACACGGGCAATGCGGCGATCAACCGCTACGAGATCGAATGCAGGCGCGGTCTTAACAAGGGAACAGTCCATAGCACGAGCGGCTCGACATCCGTTACCCTCACGCACAGCTGGTGCAAGCAATGGTCGAACCACGGAAATCACGCGCGGGTGCGGGCGCGGAACGCCGGGAACCTCTACGGCCCCTGGTCGGGTTGGCTGCGACTCCAGTAAACGCGCGGGGCTCAACGTAAAACTGCGGCAGACGCTCAGCGATTTGCAATTGAGCGTGACATTCAGGCAATGCTTTCCGGTGCTGCTCGCACCGGTCCACAACCAAAGCTCGACGCACGGTTAGGATCGGGTTCGCGGCGCACGATTTCGGTGCGGGCATTCCCGAGCGGCGACGGGAGAAGCCGATGAAAGTCAACGGGCTCAAAACTATGGTCGTCGAAGCGGAGCCCCCTTACATCGGCGGCAGGTACTACCTCTTCCTCGAGCTTCAGACCGACGAGGGCATCTCCGGAATCGGCGAGAGGATCGCCGGCAGCGCCTATTCCGGTCATCCCGAAGACCTGAAGTCGCAAGTCCGCCTGATCGAGGAGTTCTTCGGTCAGTTCGTGCTCGGCGAGAACCCCCTAAACATCGAGTTGATCTGGGACCGCATGTACGGCACCCGCCACGATCTGCGCCACCCCAGCCTCTACGCCACGCCCGTGATCAGCGCGATCGACATGGCGCTCTGGGACATCGCCGGCAAGGCCGCCAACCAACCGATCTACAACCTGCTCGGCGGGCGCTATCACGAACGCCTGCGCGCATACGCCTACATGCCCAGCGATGGAATTCGCGAGCGCCCCGAAAAGGCCGGCGAAGTCGCCCAACAGCTCCTGGCCGAAGGCAACACTGCCTGCAAGATCGACCCCTTCATGCCCTCCCACCCCATCCGGGACATCCCACTTGAAGAAATCGAGCACGCGGGCAGGATCTTTGAGAGCATCCGCGACGCGGTCGGGAACCGGCTCGAGGTCGCCATCGGAACGCACGGGCAGATGCCGACCTACAGCGCGATCCGCGTGGCCAAGTACCTGGAGCCGTACAACCCGTTCTGGTTCGAGGAACCGGTAATGCCGGAAAAAGTCGAGGAGATGGCCCGCATCGCCGCCCACACCGACATTCCGATAGCGACCGGCGAACGCCTGGTCACCAAATACGAGTTTGCGCGCGTGCTCGAGCAGCAGGCGGCCCAGATCATCCAGCTCGACGTCGGCCAGTGCGGAGGGATCACCGAGGCGAAGAAGATCGCGGGCATGGCCGAGGCGCACTACGCGATGATCGCGCCGCACATGTATTGCGGACCGGTGGCCGCGGCGGCGGCGATCCAGATCGATACCTGTTCGCCGAATTTCCTGATCCAGGAAGCCAACGTCGGGCCGCTACACAAAAAGATCTTCAAGGAGCCGCTGGTCGTGGAGAACGGCTACATCACCCCGCCGACCGGGCCGGGCCTCGGCATCGAATTCGACGAGGACGTGCTGCAAGCCCACCTGGTCTCGTAGACAACCGGACGCAATCGCCTAATCAGTGCCAGTGGCACCGAGTTCGCCCCGGAATCCGGCGGCGCGCAGCTCGAATAGAGTGAGGATGCCGCCGCTGGCGGGCTGCCGCAAATTCAAGTGAGGGCCGGTCTTGGGAAATTCAACCGATGCGGTGAACCACCCTGGGATCGAACAGCTGAACGCCGGCCTCGATCACGTCCGCCGGTCCCCCGCCAGCGCCGGTCCGCTGCTGATGGTCGTGCAGCGCCCGGACGTCGACCGGCGCAAGGTCGCCTCGGAGGGCAGGCTCGACGTCGAGGGCGGTCTGATCGGCGACACGTGGAGAGAGCGCGGGAGCACCAGCACCGCGGACGGCAGCGCGAACCCCGAAGCCCAGGTGACGATCATCAACTCGCGCGCGCTCCAGCTGATGGCCCAGTCCGAGCAGCGCTGGCCGCTCGCCGGCGATCAGCTCGTTATCGACATCGACTTGAGCGAGGCCAATCTGCCGCCGGGGGCGAGGCTGTCGGTCGGATCGGCGGTGCTTGAGATCTCCGCCGAACCGCACACCGGCTGCGTAAAGTTCGCGCGCCGGTTCGGGAACGACTCGCTCAGGTTCGTCAGCACCCCAATCGGCCAGAAGATGCGACTCCGCGGCGTGAACACCCGGGTCGTTCGGTCGGGAGATATCCGGGTCGGCGACATCGTCGAAAAAGTCGCTACGTAGGGCCGGGCGCAACCGGGATCCTGCACCGCAGGCACCCAGATTAGATTTTTGTTGAGGGTTCCCGTCGCGGCCCCTGCGACCGCCGGGAATGCGTAGGGTAGAGGCGGCAAATCCGGAGGTCGCCGGGAGAGAAGGTTTGCCTTGAAGTCCAGAGCCAGAGTTCTTCGCGCAATCGTTTTTGCGCTCCTGGCGGCGGTCGCCGTCGCCTGCGTGCCGCTGGGTTCGGATTCGGCCGATATCGGGGCCGCCGCCAGCGCCCAGATCATGAGCCCGGAGGGCGAATCCATGGGCACGGTCACTCTCACCCAGGGCGCTCACGGCGTGCTGGTACAGGCCGACCTGAGCGGATTGGCGCCCGGCGCGCACGGTTTCCACATCCACCAGACGGGCAGCTGCTCGCCGGACTTTTCCGCCGCCGGCGGCCACTTCGCACCCGAAGGGATCGAGCACGGATACCTGAACTCCGAGGGGCACCACGCCGGTGACCTGCCCAACATATACGTCGGTGCCGACGGGACCGTGCGCGCCGACTTCTTCAGCGGCGCGATTTCCATTGCCGCGGACGAATCAAACTCCGTGTTCGACGAAGACGGCTCCGCGATCATCGTCCACGAGCAGGGCGACACCTACGGCGCCGACGCGGGAGCCGGCGGCCGGGTCGGCTGCGGGGTGATAGCGCGGAGCTGAATCCGCCGGGCAGAAGGTTGACCGCTTCGTCGGTCAGGCGCTGCTCCCCGGCTACCTCCGCCATGCCGCAAATCCGCAAATTGAAGACAGATTTCGGTTCCGAAGCGATTCCCGCGCGCCCGGTCCCGGCAGTCCAGGAAAGGAACTGGGTTGGATAAGGGTTTCGACTACCTGGAACTCCCGGCCGCGTACGACACGCTGGCCCCGGACGGTTCCGAGATTCGCCTGCTGGCCAGCACGGCACGCGCCAGCATGGTCCACTGCTCGCTGGAGCCGGGCCGGGTATCGATCGCGGTAACGCACCGCACCGTCGAGGAGCTCTGGTACTGCATTTCGGGCCGGGGCCGGCTGTGGCGGCGCCGCAATGACCGCGAGGAGGTCGTCGACCTGGCGCCGGGGATTAGCGTCTCGATCCCGCTGGGGGCCCATTTCCAGTTCCGCGCCGACGGCGATGACCCGCTGCGATTCATCATCGCGACCGTCCCCGCCTGGCCGGGTGACGACGAGGCCTATCCGGTGCCCGGACACTGGGTCGTCGGCCGATGACCGGTCGCAATGGCGGACACGGCGAACCGCGGGCGGACTTGGCAGCGGAACCCGCAGCGCCCGCACCGGTTAGGCTCAGCACCGAGCGCCTGGTCCTGCGCCCGTTCGAACCCGCCGACGCCGACGACGTCTTCGAATACGCCCGCGACCGCGAATTCGGGCGCTTCCTGGAAGTTCCGGCTCCCTACGCCCGGGCCGACGCTGAAAAGTACGTGGCGATCCAGGTCGGGGCCGACTGGTCCAAACTGGCCAGCCTGGCCATCACCTTCCAGGGCAGCGTGGTCGGCGGAATCGACCTGCGGATCGATCCGCCCGAACACAACGCGGGCATGGGGTATTCGATCGCCCGCAAGCTCTGGGGCCGCGGGCTGGTCACCGAGGCGGCGGCGGCGGTAATTTCGCTGGCGTTCGAGGAATACCGTCTGCACAAGGTCTGGGCCCACGCCGACGTGCGCAACAAGGCGTCCTGGCGGGTGATGGAAAAAATCGGCATGAGCCGCGAGGGACTGCTGCGCGAACACCACTTCGTCCGCGGCGAAGCCGGCGACGTGTACAGCTACGGCATCCTGCGCTCGGAATGGGAGCGGAGCCGCTGACCGGCCAGCCCGCTTTCGGGCCGCCGGTATGGCGAGGTCCAGACCCCGGCTAGGATAAAAATTTTTGACGGCGCCAGCTCGCGCCGGGCCTTATCGAGCCGCAGAGTCCAAGACCGCAGATGAACACGCCGACCCGCACGACCCTCGCCAAATCCGAAGCCGTGGCAAGGGGCGGCATGGTCGCCAGCAAGGACCGCCGCGCCACCGCGGCCGGCCTGGCGATGCTGGAACGGGGCGGCAATGCGGTCGACGCCGCGGTCGCGGCGGCATTTGCGATCGGCGTCGTCGAACCCGGATCCAGCGGCATCGGGGGCGGCGGCTACCTGGTCTACGAAGTCGAGGGCCGCGGCGGCGTGTTCGGGTTCCAGATGAAGGGCCCGCTGAACGCCCGGCCCGACATGTACACGCTCACCGGCCAGGCCGCGGTCGGAAGTTTTGGCTGGCCGGGCGTGGAGGGCGACGAAAACCTGCAGGGGCCGCGCTCGATCGCCGTGCCCGGCGCGGTGGCGGGGCTGTGCGAGGCCCAGGCCCGGCTGGGCAGGTTGCCGCGCGCGGACGTCATCGCCCCGGCGATCGCGCTGGCGCGCGACGGATTCGTCCCCGGCTGGCACGCCCTCTACGCGCTGGGGATGGCCGTGCCCAAGCTGCTCGGGTCTAAAGAGCTGGCCCGCACGTTTCTGCCCGACGGCCAGCTGCCGGCGTCCGATCCCGGCGCCGAGGTGCGCCTGCGGCAGGGCGATCTGGCCGCCGTGCTCGAACAGATCGCCGAACGGGGGCCGGACGGCTTCTACCGCGGCGAGGTCGCCCGCGCGATCGTTGCCGGAATAGCCGACGGGGGCGGGATCCTCACCGAGGAGGACCTGGCCGGGTACCGGCCCTATCACTGGGACCGTGGCCTGGAATTCGAATATTCCGACCGGACCGTGCGGGTGCCGCCCTACGCGTGCGCCGGCCCCACCTCGGCGATGACCCTCAAGCTCTTCGAGCAGTGCGGCGGGCCGGGTCTGGGCCACAACAGCCTCGATTCCCTGCACGCCTACATCGCCAGCGCCCGGCTGGCCTACGCCGACCGCTACGCCTACATGTCGGACCCGGAACAGGTCCGGGTCCCCTGGCGGGGCCTCCTGTCCGACCGGTACCTGGCCGGGCGGGCCGCGCTCGTCGAACCGCGGACGCTGCCGGCAATCGAACCCGGCGATCCCTGGCCGTTCGAGGGTTCGCCCCGGGGGCCCAGGCTGGCCGCCAGCGCGCCCGCGCTCGACGCCGGCACGACCCATCTCTGCGCCATGGACGGCGACGGCAACGCGGTCTCGCTGACCAACACCCTGATGGCCGGCTTCGGGTCCGGATTCGCCTCGCCCGGCACCGGCGTGGTGCTAAACAACGGGATGATGTGGTTCGACCCGGTTCCGGGCCGGGTCAACTCCATCCAGCCCGGCAAGCGGGCGTTGAACAACATGACCCCGGCGTTGGTGCTCGGCCCGGAAGGGGCGGTGATGGCGGTCGGGGCCTCGGGCGGGCGCCGGATAACCAACTGCGTCACCCAGCTCATCTCCAAGGTCGTGGACGTCGGGTTGGGCCCGCAGGAGGCCATCGATTCGCCGCGGGTGGACTGCTCGCTGCCCGAGACCGCGCTCGACCCGCGCTTCGGGGCCGAAATCGTCGCCGGGCTCGAGCGCCGCGGGCACCGCGTCCATTTGACCGGCGACATGGACCTGGCGGCGGGTTTTTCAAGTTTTGCCAGTCCGGTCGCTATCGTCGCCGACGCCCGCGCCGGGTTCCGGGCCGGCGTGGACACGTTCCATTCCGCGCACGCCGAGGGGATTTGAATTCGCCGGGCGCGAAACTACTAATTGGACGCGCCCTTATCCGGACCACGCGTCAACCAGGGAGGCAGGTTTGTCGGTAATCGAAGAGCTCCTGGCCAACAACGCCCGGTTCGCCGCGGGCTTTGAGCACGGCGACCTCAAATCCCCGCCGGCGCTGCGGCTGGCGGTCGTCACCTGCATGGACGCCCGCCTGGACGTGCACCGGATCCTGGGGATCGCCGAAGGCGACGCGCACGTGATTCGCAACGCCGGCGGCATCGTCAGCGAGGACGCCCTGCGATCGCTGGTGATCTCGCAGCGCCTGCTGGGGACGACCGAGGTGGCGATCATCCATCACTCGGACTGCGGAATGCTCAAATTCTCAGACGAGGAGGTAAAGGACGAGATCGAGGCCGAAACCGGTTTGCGACCTCCGTTCGCGCTGGGCGCGTTTTCGGATCTTGAAGACGACGTTCGCCATTCGATCGCCCTGATCCGGGCCAATCCCTTCATCCCCAACAAGGACAACGTGCGGGGATTCGTCTACGACTGCGCCACCGGCAAGCTGGGGGAAGTATTCCCCCTGAAGGAATCCGGCGACTGACCGGCTCCGGCCGAATGACCGGAAACCGCCAATTCGAAATCGGGCCGGCGCCGCCGGAAAGCCAAGAAACGAGACCTCCATGAACGCCGACGACCTCTGCTACGCCACGATCGAGGAACTGGGGCCGCGCCTGGCCGCCGGCGAACTCTCCCCGCTCGAACTAACCCGCGCCCTGCTCGAGAGAATCTCCGCAATCGACGGGCAATGGCGAAGTTACGCGACCGTGATGGCCGATTCGGCCCTGGAGGCGGCCGAACGGGCCGGGCGGGAAATTAAGGCCGGCCGGTACCGCGGCCCGCTGCACGGCATCCCGGTCGCGGTCAAGGACCTCTGCTACACGCGGGGAACGCCCACCATGGGCGGCACCAAGGTCCTGGAGGACCTGGTCCCGGAATTTGATTCGACCGTGGTGGCCCGGTTCAAATCGGCTGGGGCGATCCTGCTGGGCAAGCTCAACCTCACCGAGGGGGCGATGGGCGGCTACAACCGCGCCCGCCAGATTCCGCTCAATCCCTGGGCGCCGGATCGCTGGACGGGGGCGTCTTCGAGCGGCTCGGGAGTCGCGACCGCCGCCGGAATGTGTTACGCCTCGCTGGGGAGCGACACCGGCGGTTCGATAAGGTCGCCTTCGGCGGCCTGCGGGATCACCGGCCTTAAGCCGACCTGGGGGCGGGTCAGCCGCTACGGGGTTCTCGACCTGGCCCAGTCGCTCGATCACGTGGGGCCCATGACGCGCTCGACCTGGGATTGCGCGGCGGTCCTGGAGGCGATCGCCGGCGACGACCCCAGCGACCCGACCACGCTGCCCGGCCCCGCCCCGGCGCTCCTGGCGGGGATCGGTGACGGGATCGCGGGCCTGCGGATCGGGTTCGACCGGGAGTACGCGACCCGCGACGTGGACGATCAGATCGCCGCCGCGGTCTTCGAATCGGTCCGGGTCCTGGAATCGCTGGGGGCAGAGATCATGGACGTCGAACTGCCCGCGATCGACCCCTACGCCCTCGTCTGGCCCACGCTGTGTTCGGTCGAGGCGCTGGCCGCGCATTCGGAGACCTTTCCCAGCCGGGCTAATGACTACGGGCCCTGGTTCCGCGGCTGGCTGGAACTGGGCGCCTCGACGTCGGCGGTCGAGTACGCGCGGGCATGCGACCTGCGCTCCGAACTGACCGGCCTGCTGGCGCGGGCGTTTGCCGGAATCGACATGCTCGCCTGTCCGGCGCAGGGGGACCTGCCGCATTTCGTATCGGACGAAAGCCTTTACGACGGGCCGATGGTGGATCACGGTCCGGTCCGCCGCAGGTTCAGCTGCCCCTGGGACATGAACCGCGCCCCGACTCTCACCCTGCCCAACGGCTGGACTAAAGAAGGCCTGCCAACCGCCCTGCAGCTGGTCGGACCGCCCGGGGGCGAGGCGGTACTCTGCCGGGCCGGGAACGCCTTCGAGCGGGCGACCGATTTCCGGCGCCACCCCTCGGTCTGATTCCGCTGGACCCGATCCCGACAGCGGCGCGGCGGCGATGAATTCCCGGGCCGGACCGGTCCTGCCGAAGCTGATCGGGGCGCGCGTGCGCCGCCGCGAGGACCCGCGCCTGGTCCAGGGCCAGGCCGCCTACGTCGACGACCTCAAGCTCCCCGGCATGCTGCATGCGGCCTTCAAGCGGTCCGATGTCGCCCACGCAATAATCCGCGCCGTCGACACCGGCGCGGCCGCGGCGATGAGCGGAGTCGAACTGGTCCTGACCGGCGCCCAGCTGGCCGAGCACATCGGCCCGATCCCGCGCGTGACCGCCTTCCGCGCGCCCGACCAGCACCCGCTGGCGATCGACCGGGTGCGCTACGTCGGCGAGCCGGTGGCGGTCGTGGTCGCCGCCGACCGCTACGTGGCCCGCGACGCGATCGACGCCATCCGGGTCGAATACGAGGAGTTGCCGGCCGTGGTCGATCCGCACGCGGCCACCGAAGCCGGCGCGGCCAGGCTGCACGAGGATTTCGAGCGCAACGTCGCGCTCGGGGGCGTCGGCGGCGGGACCGGTGACGAGGCCGCCCTGGATGCGGCGTTCGCCCGCGCCGACGTCGTGGTAAGGCAGTCGATGCTCAACCAGCGCCTGGCCCCGAACGCGACCGAGCCGCGCGGCGTGGTGGCCCGGTTCGAACACGGTCGCCAGTACCTGACGATCTGGAGCTCGACCCAGTCGCCGCACCTCCTGCGGACGATGGTCGCCCAGGTCCTGGGCCTGGGCGAACACCAGGTGCGCGCGATCGCCCCGGAAGTGGGCGGGGGATTCGGGGCCAAGAAGGTCTATGGCGAGGACCACGTCGTGGCCGCCCTGGCGCGCATCGTGCGCGCCCCGGTCAAGTGGATAGAGGACCGCACCGAGGCGTTCCTGACCACCTCGCACGGGCGCGACATCCACGGCGACATCCAGATCGCGGCCCGGCGCGACGGCTCCATCCTGGCCCTGCGGGCCAAGCTGGTGGCCGACATCGGCGCCTACCAGGCGCTGCTGACCGCCGGCATACCCACCAACGCCGGCCGGATGATCAGCGGCGTCTATTCGATTCCGCTGATATCGCACGAGCTGACCGAGGTGTTCACCAACAAGACCCCCACCGACGCCTACCGCGGCGCCGGCCGTCCGGAGGGCATTTACTTCCTGGAGCGCGCCATCGACATGCTGGCGCGCGAACTTCAAATGGATCCGGCCGAAATCCGGCGCCGCAACTTCATTCCCTCCGACCGGTTCCCCTACGAGACCGCCACCGGCCTGGTCTACGACTCCGGCGACTACCGCCCCAACCTGGAGCGGGCGCTGCAGATCGCCGGCTGGGAGGGTCTTCTGGCCGAGCGCGACGCCGCCCGCGCCGAGGGCCGGATCGTCGGCGTGGGGTCTCTCGTTCTACGTCGAGATCTGCGGCCGCGGACCCTCGGCCCGGGGCGGGACCGGCGGCTGGGAGCATTCGGCGGTAACGATCGAGCGCGGCGGGAAGGTGAGCGCCACAACCGGCACCACGTCCCACGGCCAGGGCCACGAGACCACGTTCGCGCAGATGCTGGCCGACCATTTCTCGATCCCGATCGAGGACATCGCCATCCTGCACGGCGACACCGGGGTCGCAAAGCAGGGCGTGGGGACGTTCGGGAGCCGCTCGCAGGCCGTCGGCGGGACCGCGCTGCTCAAAGCCGCCGCGAAGGCCGGCGCCAAGATGAAGCGCTTCGCGGCCGCGCTGATGGCCGACGATGAGGTCGAACCGGGGGAGCTGGAGTTCGTCAATGGACGCATCCAGGCGTCCGGCCGGCCGCGGGTGGGGCGCACGTTCGCCGAGGTGGCCGATTTCGCCTACATACCGGTCCCGCTGCCGCCGGGGCTGGAACCCGGGCTCTCCGAGGAGGCGTTCTTCGAACCCGAGAACAACACCTACCCGTTCGGCTGCCACGTCGCGATGATCGAGATCGATCCCGGGACCGGCGAGCCCCGGCTGCTCGGGCTCACCGCGGTCGACGACTGCGGCAACGTGATCAACCCCCTGATCGTCGAGGGCCAGGTGCACGGCGGGCTGGCCCAGGGAATCGGCCAGGCGATGTTTGAGGAAGTCGCCTACGACCCCGACGGCCAGCCGCTGACGGCCAGCTTCATGGACTACGTGATGCCGCGCGCGGTCGACCTGCCGGTTTTCCAGCTGGACCGGACCGTGACCCCGACTCCCTTGAATCCCCTCGGCGCCAAGGGCATCGGCGAAGCCGGCACCATCGGGGCCGCGCCCTGCCTGGCCAACGCGGCGGTCGACGCGCTCGCCCCGTTCGGGGTGCGGCACGTGGACATGCCGCTGCGGCCCGAGCGCCTCTGGCGCCTAATCCGCGCGGGCCAAAACCGCCCCGGCGGCGGCGCCCACGTTCGGTCCGCCCGCCGTCCCAGCCGGTCCGGCCCCACCGGGTAGGGGCGCCGGACGCCACCCGTAGAATCGGGGCGCCCAACCGGGAACCCGGACGGATTCGGGCCGGTTGAGATAGGGTTTCGGCTTCCGGGCCGGCCGGGGCGATCTGGCCGGCGCGGGACCCTTGGATGATGCTCGGTGGTGGGTGTCGGGAGGAGGAGTCTGGCGGTGCAGATCAGCGGCGAGCACCGGTTTGCCGGACCGCGCCCGCTGCTGTACCGGATGCTCCTGGACCCTGAGGTCCTGGCTGCCACGCTCCCCGGCGTCAAGAGCTTTGACGAGGTCGAGCCCGACACCTACGAGTCCAGCATGCGGGTGGGGGTCGCCGCCGTGCGCGGCACCTACCAGGGCCGGGTCCAGGTCTCCGAGCGCGTTCCCGACGAGTCCTTCCGCCTCCGCATCGAGGGTTCGGGCCGGCCCGGCGGCGGGACCGCCGACGCGCGGGTGCGGCTGGAAGAGGACGGGGCCCAGACCGTCATGCACTACCAGGCCGAGGTGCGGGCCAGGGGCACCATCGCCCGCCTCGGCAACCGGATGATGGGCGGGGCCGCCCGGCTCCTGATCGGCCAGTTCTGCAAGGCAATCGAACAACGAATCGAGCATAGCGCCGCCTAGGCGGCCAAAACCGACGACAAGGAGGTCGCAATGTCTGATCCGGTACCCATAACCGTCCAGGTGAACGGGCGGCGGCGGCGGGCCGTGGTCGAGCCGCGGCTGCTGCTGACCCATTTCCTGCGCGAGAACCTGAACCTGACCGGTACCCACGTCGGCTGCGACACCAGCCAGTGCGGCGCCTGCACGGTCTTGATCGACGGGCAAAGCGTCAAGTCGTGCACCACCTTCGCCGTGCAGGCCGACGGCGCCGAAGTCACCACCATCGAGGGCCTGGCCCGGAACGGCGAACTGCACCCGCTGCAGGAAGGGTTCTGGGAGGAGCACGGCCTCCAGTGCGGCTACTGCACCCCGGGCATGATCATCTCCGCGCTCGACCTTCTGCAGAACAACCCCGACCCCAGCGACGACGAGATCCGGGCCGGGATATCCGGCAACCTGTGCCGCTGCACCGGCTACCAGCACATCGTCAATTCGATCCGGGCCGCGGCCGAAAGGATGGCGCAGCAATGAGCACCCAAGTTGGACCCGTACTGCCCAAACTCATCGGTGAGCGCGTCCGCCGGCGCGAGGACCCGCGCCTGATCCAGGGCCTTGCGACCTACGTCGACGACGTCAAGCTGCCGGGCATGCTCTACATGGCGCTCAAGCGCTCCGACATAGCCCACGGCAACATCCGCAGCATCGACACCAGCGCGGCGGCGGCGATGGAAGGCGTCGAGCTGGTTCTCACCGGCGCCGAGCTGGCCGAGAGCCTGGGCCCGATGCCGATCGGGACCCCGTTTCCGGCCCCCGACCACCACTCGGTCGCCACCGACCGGGTGCGCTACGTCGGCGAGCCGGTGGCGGTGGTCGTGGCCGAGGACCGCTACCTGGCCCGCGACGCCGCCGACGCGATCGCGGTCGAATACGAGGAGCTGCCCGCGGTCGTGGACCCGGAAGCGGCGATGGCCGCCGGGACCACCCTGATCCACGACGATTTCGAGCGCAACGTAGCCGTCGACGGCGTCTACGGCGGCACCGGCGTGAACGCCGAGACCGCCGAGCCCGAGGACGACAGCGCGGTCGACGCGGCATTTGCCGAGGCCGACGTGGTGATCAGGCAGCGCATGCTGAACCAGCGGCTGGCCCCCAACGCGATGGAGCCCCGCGGGGTCGTGGCCCACTACGAGCCCGGCCGCGACTACATAACCGTCTGGAGCGCCACCCAGAACCCGCACATCCTGCGCACCCTGGTGGCCGGGATGCTCGGCATGGGCGAGCACCAGGTCCGGGCGATCGCGCCCGAAGTCGGCGGGGGATTCGGCTGCAAGATCAACATCTACGGCGAGGAATACGCCGCCGCCGCGCTGTCGAAGATGACCGGCGCCCCGGTCAAGTGGATCGAGGACCGGACCGAGGCCTTCCTGGCCACCACGCACGGCCGCGACCTGCTCGGCGACATCGAGATCGCGGCCAAGTCCGACGGGCAGATCCTGGCGATCCGCGCCAACCTGCTGGCCGACATCGGCGCCTACCAGGTCCTGCTGACGGCGATCATCCCGACCCTTACCGGGTTGATGATGAACGGGGTCTACAAGATCGGCGTGGTCCGCCACGGGCTGACCGAGGTCTACACCAACAAGACCCCGACCGACGCCTACCGCGGCGCCGGACGGCCCGAGGCGCTCTACTTCCTGGAGCGGATCGTCGACATGCTGGCCCGCGAGCTGGACATGGACCCGGCCGAACTGCGGCGCATGAACTTCATGCCCGCCGAGGAGTTCCCGTACCCGACCGTCACCGGCCTGGTCTACGACTCCGGCGACTACGTCGCCACCCTGGACAAGGCGCTGGAGGTGGCCGACTGGCAGGGGATGCTGGCCCAACGCGACGCCGCCCGCGCCGAGGGCCGGGTTGTGGGCGTGGGAATGTCCTTCTACGTCGAGGTCTGCGGCCTGGGGACCCTCGTCCACGGTTCCGACCGGGGGCTGGGAGCACTCGGGGGTGACCATCGAGCGGGGCGGCAAGATCACCGCCACCACCGGGTCGTCGCCGCACGGCCAGGGCAACGAGACCACGTTCGCGCAGATGCTGGCCGACCACTTCGCGGTCCCGATCGAGGACATCACGATCCTGCACGGGGACACCGGCGTCGTAAAGCAGGGCATTGGCACCTTCGGCAGCCGCTCGCAGGCGGTCGGCGGGGCCGCCCTGATGCTGGCCGCCGGCAAGGCCAGCGACAAGATGAAGCAGTTCGCGGCCGCGTTGCTCTCCGACCAGGAGGTTTCGGCCGAGGACCTGGAATTCGTCGACGGACGGATCCAGGCCAGCGGGCGGCCGGAAGTTAGCAAGACGTTCGCCGAGGTGGCCGACTTCGCCTACATACCGGTCCCGCTGCCGCCAGGGATGGAGCCCGGGCTCTCCGAGGAGGCGTTCTTCGAACCCGAGAACAACACCTACCCGTTCGGGTGCCACATCTCGATGATCGAGATCGACCGCGAAACCGGCGTGCCCGAACTCCTCAAGCTGGTCGCGGTCGACGACTGCGGCAACGTGATCAACCCCCTGATCGTCGAGGGCCAGGTGCACGGCGGGCTGGCCCAGGGGATCGGCCAGGCGATGTTCGAAGAGGTCGTGTTCGACCAGGACGGACAGCCGCTGACGGCCAGTTTCATGGACTACGTGATGCCGCGCGCGGCCGATCTGCCGCACTTCGAACTCGAGCGCACCGTCACCCCGACCCCGGTGAACCCGCTCGGGGCCAAGGGGGTCGGCGAGGCCGGCACCATCGGCATTTCACCCTGCGTGATCAACGCGGCGGTGGACGCCCTGGCGCCGTTCGGCGTCAGACACATCGACATGCCGCTGCGGCCCGAGCGCCTGTGGCGCATCATCTCGCAGAACGGAGGCCAACAGTGATTCCGACTTCGTTTGACTACACCCGCGCCGGCAGCGTCGAGGAGGCCCTGGCGCTGCTTAGCGACGGCGGCGAGGAGGCCAAGCTGCTGGCCGGCGGGCACAGCCTGATCCCGATCATGAAGCAGCGCCTGGCCGAACCGGGCCTGCTCATCGACATCGGCGGCATCGCCGAACTGCGGGGGATCTCCTGCGACGGTGCGGAAATAACCATCGGCGCGGGCACGACCCACGCCGAGCTGGCGGCTTCGGACCTGCTCTGCTCCTACGCCCCGGTCGTGGCCGAGACCGCCGCCGAAATCGGCGACCCGCAGGTCCGCAACCGCGGCACCATCGGGGGGAGCCTGGCCCACGCCGACCCCGGCGCCGACCTGCCGGCGGTGCTGGTGGCCTTAAACGCCCGGATCGACCTGCAGGGCCCGGGCGGGCGGCGCAGTGTGGCGGCGGACGATTTCTTCCAGGACATCCTCACCGTCGACCTGGGCGAGGACGAGATCATCACCGGGGTGCGCTTCGACGGCCGGCGATCGGCCGCCTACGAGAAGCTGGAGCAGCGCGCTTCGCGCTTCGCGCTGGTCGGGGTGGCGGTGGCGCTGGACCTTGACGGCGACGCCTGCCGGTCTGCCAGCGTCGCGGTGACCGGGGCGTCCAGCCACGCCCAGCGGCTCGGCGCGGTCGAGGGCGCGCTCAGCGGGTCCGCGCTGCCATCCGGAGCGGCGGCCGCGGCCGCCGGCGCCGGCGAGGGGCTCGAATTCGTAAACGCCGACCTGCACGGCAGCGAGGAATACCGCCGGGCGATGGTCGAGGTCATTACGCGCCGGGCGATCGAGGCAGCCGCAGCCAGGGATTGATCCGCCCGCCGCAGTGCGCCCCGCCCCCAAATCACGGCGCCGTCCGGTCGCCGGCTTGAACCGGCGGCGCCCGCGATGGCGGGGCCGTGAACCCGGGGCGCGGTCCCGGCTACGATCCGGTGGGCGGGCGGCGACCCCGCCTCTGACCCGAGTGCCGTGCCGACCGACCTGGTAGCCCGGATCCGCGGGGCCCTGGCCGACCACGCCGACCCGGACAAGGCCGAGGGCATGCGGGCCTACATGAAGTCGGACATGCCCTACCGGGGCGTCCAGACCCCGCTGCGGCGCAGGCTATGCCGGGACTTGTTTCGCGCCCATCCCATCAAGGAGCGGCGCGCCTGGGAGGTTGCGGTCCTCGAACTCTGGCGGAACGCCGAATACCGCGAGGAGCGCTACGCCGCGCTGGAGCTCCTGGGAAGTCGAGCCTACGGTCCTTACCGGGACCTGGACACCCTGCCGCTGCTGGAGGAGCTGGTGGTGACCGGAGCCTGGTGGGACTACGTCGACGCCATCGCCTCGCGCCGCCTTCGCGAACTGCTCGAGAAACACCCTGACGATATGTCCCGGGCGATGCGGGCCTGGAGTCGCGACCCGGACCGGTGGAAGCGCCGTTCGGCCATCATCTGCCAGCTCAATCGCAAGCAGGAGACCGACGTCGATCTTCTATTCGACTGCATCGAATGCAACCTCGCCGACCCCGATTTCTTCATCCGCAAGAGCATCGGCTGGGCGCTCCGCTCGCTGGCCTGGACCGACCTGGCCGCGGTGGAGTCATTCATTGCGCGCAACTCGGACCGGATCAGTCCGCTGTCGCGGCGCGAAGCGCTCAAGAACGCCGCCCGGATCCGTCGGGCCGCCGAGGCCTGAGCCGGTCCCGGCGGTCGGCCCGGTTTCAGAACCCGAGAATGTTCCCCTTCTCGTCCACGTCGAGCGAACGCGGATTTCTGAGCAGGCCGGGCATCGTCATGATGGAGCCGGCGATCGGGTAGATGAAACCGGCGCCGGTGGAGGCGCGGCAGTCGGCGACCTCGAACGTGTACCCGCTGGGGCGGTTGCGGCGGCGCGGGTCGTGCGAAAGCGACATCGCGGTCTTGGCCATGCAGATCGGGAGATCGGACAACCCCTGCTTTTCGAATCGCCGCCGCTGGCGCGCCGCGTCCGGGCTCCAGTTGACGCCGGCCGCGCCGTAGAGTCCGATCGCCAGCGATTCGACTTTCTCCGCGATCGAATCCCCGAGCCGGTAGGGATGGGACACGACCGGCGGCGGTCCGGCGGCCGCCTCGGCCACCGCCGCCCCGAGATCGGCCGATCCCGCTCCGCCATCCCTGAAGCCGGTCGATTCGACCGCCGCGCAGGCGCCGGCGTCCAGCGCCGCCGCCACGGCCGCGGCGACCTCGGCGTCGGTGTCCGATTCGAAGCGATTGACGGCCACGACCGCCGGCAGTCCGAACCCGCGCACGATTCCGATCATGTGGGCAAGATTGTCCGCCCCCGCCGCGACCGCCTCCGCATCCGGCTCGCCGAGCCGGCCGCGGGCGACGCCGCCATGGTGCCGCAGCGCGCGAACCGTCGCCACCACGACCGCCGCGCTCGGATTCAGGCCGCTGCCGCGGCATTTGATGTCCATGAATTTCTCGAACCCCAAGTCCGCACCGAACCCGGCCTCGGTCAACACGAAATCGGCATAGCCGAGCGCCAAACGGTCGGCGACGACCGAGCTGCAGCCGTGGGCGATGTTCCCGAAGGGGCCGGTGTGGACGAACGCGGGCTGCCCTTCGGTCGTCTGGACCAGGTTCGGCGAGAGGGCATCCCGCAGCAGCGCCATCAGTGATCCGACCGCGTCCACGTCGGCGGCGGTAACCGGCTCGCCGCGTTGGTCGATCGCCACGGTCAGCCGGGAGAGGCGGCGGCGCAGGTCGTCAAAGTCCGTCGCCAGGGCCAGGACGGCCATGATCTCCGACGCCGGTACGATGTCGAAACCGGTCTCGCGCAGCGGAGCGTTGCCCGGCCCGCCCAGCCCGGTGGCGATATTGCGCAGCGCCCGGTCCTGGACGTCCACGACCCTGCGCCAGCTGATGCCGCTCGCCCCAACCCCTGGGGCCTTCCCGCGCTGGACCGCGTTTTCGGTCAAAGCCGCCAGCAGGTTGTGCGCCGCCGCGACTGCGTGCGAGTCGCCGGTGAAGTGAAGGTTGATCTCGTCCTCGGGCACGACCCGGGCGCGCCCCGCCGCCGGCGCCGCCGCCCTTGCGGCCGAAGATCGGACCCAGCGACGGCTCGCGCAGCGTGGCGGCGGCATTGAGGCCGAGCCTGCCCATTCCCTGGGTAAGCGCAACCGTGGTAGTCGTCTTGCCTTCCCCGGCCGGGGTCGGGGTCATTCCGGTGACAACGACAAGCTTGCCGGTCGGTCGTTCGCGGATCGCCTTAAGCGAGACCTTGGCCTTCGAATGTCCGTACGGGGTCAGATGCTCCTGCTCGATGCCCAGCTCGGCGGCAACATCAACGATTGGGCGCAATTCGACCTTCGATCCAGTTGGTTATGGGTGTCACGCGGGGCCGGGCTCGGAACAACCGCGGCAGTTCATTCGCCCTTGATCAGCCGGTATCCGGTCCCACCGCTGGTGAGGTAGAAGAGCGGGTTGATCAGCGTCCACATTTCCAGGTGGATTTCGGCGGTGCCGGGTTCGCTTTCGGGGAAGAAGTAGAAGAACCAGTTCCAGTAGAACCAGCCCGCCAGGACTATCGATGCGAACAGCAGCAGGTTCACCGTCAGCCAGCGGCGGGTAATGGGGCCGTCGCCGGAATTGGCGCGATCGTAGGCGAGCTTGCCGGCCGCGTTCACCACCAGGGCCACCAGGACCGAAAAGGCCATGAAGTAGTTGATGACTTCCCAGTAGGGATAGCTTTCCGAACCGTCATGGATCAGCGGCGTGATCACCCAGAAAACCCAAGCCGCGATCGCGGTGGCGAGCAGCACCAGGCCAAGCGCAACGTGAACTGTCCGCATCCTCGTCACCTCCAGTAATACCGCGTATTTGGTCGCACCGCCAAGATTATGCGCCCACCTGCTTGGCGCGCGTGCGGCCAGCCGGATCGGACAGCTTTATATAAACTTTGATTCGTCTCCAGAAGAGCGCGGAAGTAGCTCAGTTGGTAGAGCGTCTCCTTGCCAAGGAGAAGGTCGCGGGTCCGAGTCCCGTCTTCCGCTCCAGGTAACCGCTAGCGCCGAATGGCGCCCCGATCCCGACTTACCCCAAGGTGGAACCTTGCCCTCTTCAAGCGAATTGATTGGCGACGGCACCGCCAAGCTGACGATTGAAATACCGGTCGAGGACCTGCAGCGCGAATACCAGAACGCCGCCCGGCGCATCGCCCAGCGCCAGAAGATTCCCGGCTTCCGGCCCGGCAAGGCCCCGCCGCGGGTTGTCGAGCGGATGTTCGGGGAAGCGGCGATCAAGCTCGATGCGATCGAGCGCCTGGTGCCGCGCACCTTCGATCGCGCCCTGGCCGAGCAGGACCTGGAGATGGCCGACCAGCCCGAGTTCGAATATCCCGAATCGGGCGACGGCGAATTGGATTTCACGCGCACGTTCACCTATTCGGGGACGGTCCCGCTGGTTCCGACCGTCACCCTGGGCAACGCCCGCACGATCAACCTGCGCCGCCGCGCGGTCGAGGTGAGCGACGAGGAGATCGAGCAGCAGCTGGAGGCGATCCGTTCCAGCCGCGCCGAGATGGTCGACATCGAAGACCCCGAGCGCGAACTGAGCGGCGAGGACATCGCCCGCTTCGACTTCCGCGAGCGCGTCGACGAGGAAGACCGGATCGAGCGCGAGGGCCTGGCGGTAAGCATGTCCAACCCGGGATTTGCCGAAGGGTTCGCGGACCAGGTGCTGGGCATGCGGATCGGCGACGAGAAGGAATTCGAGCTCGACTACCCGGACTCCTCCCCGATCGCGGCGGTGGCCGGCAAGCGGGCCCAGTACCGGGTCAAGCTGGTCGGGCTGACCGAGCGCACCCTGCCGGAGCTGAACGACGAATTCGCGGCCTCGTTCTCGCAGGCCGAGAGCGTCGAAGAGCTGCGCGGGCAGATGCGCGAGGAGATGGCCGAATACCGCGAGCGCGAAGACCGTTCGCGGCTCCAGAACGAGGCCCTGGCGGCCCTTATCGACAAGTCCGACTTCACGATCGCCGAGCGGCTGGTCGAGAACCAGGCCGGCCAGCTCCTGGAGGCCCGGGTGGCCGACCTGACCCGGCGCGGCATGGCCCTGGAGACCTTCCTGGCCCAGCGCGGAATGGACGAAGAGTCCTTCCGCCAGCAGGCGGGCGAGGACGCCGAGGACATGATCCGCAATTCGCTCACGATCCGCGAATTCGCCAGCGCCAGGGAGATCAGCGTCGGCCCCGAGGAAGTCGAGGCGCGGCTTATCGAGATGTTCGCCTCCTACCCCGAGGGTGAACAGGAAGCGCTGCGCAATCACTTTCTGAGCCAGACCGGGATCGAGAGCCTGATCGGGCAGATGCTGCAGGAAAGGGTCCTTGACAAGCTACTGGAAGAGGTAAACGTCCAGGATCCGCTCGGCGCCGAGGGCGAACAATCGGCGACCGAGGATCCGGCCGAGGACGCCGAAGGCGAAGAGCCAGAGGCCGCCGAGGGCGGATAATCTGGGGCGCCCGACCGGCCTCTTTGCCGGCCCGCGGGGGGCCTTGAGCGCCCTTCAATCGACGGGGACCCTAACCCTTATGACCCTGATTCCCTATGTGATCGAGACCACCGAGCGTGGCGAGCGCGGGATGGACATTTATTCGCGCCTGCTGCGCGACCGGATCATATTCGTGGGTTCGCCGGTCGACGACACCCTGGCCAACACGATCGTGGCCCAGCTCCTGCTGCTGCAGAGCGAGGACCCCGACCGCGACATCTCCATGTACATCAACTCGCCCGGCGGGTCGGTCACGGCCGGCATGGCGATCTACGACACGATGCAGTACATCAAGCCGCAGATCCAGACCTTCTGCACCGGGATCGCGGCCAGCATCGCCTGCGTGCTGCTGGCCGGGGGCGAGAAGGGCAAGCGCTTCGCGCTGCCGCATTCCAGCGTCCTGATCCACCAGCCCTCGCAGTCGATTCCGGGGCACATGACCTCGTCCGACCTGGAGATCGCCGCGCGCGAGATAGTGCGGGTGCGGCACCGCATCGAGGACGTGCTGGTTGCCCACACCGGGCAGGCCAAGGAAAAGATCCGGGAGGACACCGAGCACGACTACTGGATGAGCGCCGACGAGGCGCTCGATTACGGGATCGTGGATCAGATCGTTCGGCGGACCGACGCGGCGGGCTAGGAAATCAGGCGCTCGAGCTGGTTGGCGAAACCGCTCAATGGAACCACGTCGCAACCGCCGCGCGACTGCCTCGTTGCGCCTCCGTAGACGATGGTCTTTTGCGAAATCGCCGGGAGAAGTTCGGCAACCCGCCTGATCGATTTGAAATAGTCGGAGGCCTCCGTCGCGCCGGACTTGGCTTCGAACGCGTTGATCCCGCGACCAGTCTCATAAAAAAGATCGCACTCCAACCATTTTGAGTCGCGATAGAACGAGAGATTCGGGCGCGATCCGCGATTGAGTCCGAACTTTAGGGCCTCCGTCACGACCATGTTTTCGAACAGGGCACCCTTGAGCGGGTGCGTGGTGACCTGATTCGGGCTTTCAATTCCGAGCAGGTACGACGCTAAACCGACGTCGTAGAAGTAAAGCTTTGGTTTCCTGGCCAACCGCCTTCGGATGTTGGCGAAATAGGCCGGGAGCTGGAAAACCAGATAGCTCGCCTCTGCGACCCTCAGCCATTGGCCTGCGGTCGTGTGCGAGACACCGGCGCCCGATCCGAGCGAGCTCAGATTGACACGCTGCCCCACGCGGCCGGCGCACTGCATCAAGAAGCGCGTGAACGCGGAGAGATCGCGGACTCCGCCGAGTCGTTGAACGTCGCGCTCGACATAGGTGCCGAGATAGTCTCCCAGCGCATGCCGGGGGTCCCGCCCCTGGCCCAGGACCTGCGGGCAAAACCCGGAGAAGATCATCTCGTCGATCGATACGCTTCCCTTGATTTGCCGCCGCTCCCTGAGCGTCAGGGGCAGTAGCTCCAGCAGGGCGGTCCGGCCGGCCAGCGATTGGCTCACCGCACCGCTGAGTTCGAATCGTTCGCTGCCGAGAAGGACGAACAAGCCGTTGCCGCGCCGTTCGTCGACCAGTTCCTGAATGTAGGAAAGGAGCTCCGGCACACGCTGGACCCCGTCGATGATTGCGCCCGGCCCCAGATGGGCGAGAAACCCCCTGGGATCGGATTCGGCGAACTCTCTTTGATGCGGGGCTTCCAGATCGGCGTACCGCAAATGAGGGAATGCCGCCCGGCAGAGGGTCGTCTTCCCCGATTGCCGCGGTCCGGTCACAGTGACTATCGGGAAAAGGCCGAAAAGCTCTTTCAGCCGCGGTTCAAGCTCTCGTTTTATCAAGGCGATGACACGTTTGGGGGTACAAAATGCAAGTACTAGTTGCAAATCGTACCGCTTGCAGCCCATGGGCCGTTCGGCCATGCGGCGGCCAGCATACCCGGCGCCGGCAAACGTAGCCAGGCGGGTTATTCCGGAACTGCGCCCTCGCCCGCGTTGACCGCCCTCACTCCCCTAAAGCGGCGTCCACCTTGTTGAGCGCCTTGGCGATTAGGACGGCGTGATCGCGTTCAAGGTTCATGTGCAGGTCGAACCGGATGCAGCGGCCGAGCAGGTCCAGCGTTATGGGGCACATGTCGCGCGAATATTTAACCGAGCCGCGGTAATTCGGATCGTTCCACGGATAGCCCAGCCGGTGGGGCGAGCGTTTTTGAAGGATCGAGTCCCAGTGGGCGTAGATGTGGCGGTCGGGGAATCCCTGGTTGTAGGTCGTGGCCGCCTCCACCCCCTCGGCCGACAGCGCCCGAGCGTAGGCCAGCGCCTTCGCCTGGTCTCCGACGATGACCGAGACCGAGCCCCCGGTGTCCCCGTCGGGATCGTCGAGGTGCTGCAGCACGTAGCCGCGCGGGGGCTTCAGCGCTGCGAGCAAGGCCCGCCGCAGCGACCGCTGGTGGTCAAGGATCTGCTCAAGGCGCCCGAGCTGGACCAGCGCGATCGCGGCCAGGATCTCGCTGGGCCGGTTGGTCGCGCGCGGAATTGCGTCGTTGCGCCAGGCCTCAGGCCCTTCCCATAACGGCAGCCCGGGGTCGGACGCCAGCGCGGCCCGCTCCCAGATGTCGCGGTCGTCGGTGTAGAGCAGGCCTCCCTCGCCGGTCGAGATCGTCTTGAAGTAGTTCAGGCTCCAGGCGGCCACCTTCCCGTAGGTCCCGACCGGACGGCCGCGGTAGGAGCCGCCCACGCACTGGCAGGCGTCCTCGACCACGGTGACGCCGTGGGCTTCGGCGATTTCCAGGATGCGGGAAAGGCGGACCGGGATCCCGCGCATGTGGACCGGGATGACCGCCCTGGTCTGCGGGGTGATGTTGCGTTCGAAGTCCTCGGGGTCGAGCCCCAGCGAGTAGTCGACTTCGGCGATGACCGGCACCGCTCCGGCCGCCAGCACCGCCGCCGCGGTGGCCACGTAGGTGTAGCCGGGAATGATCACCTCGTCGCCCGGCCCGACCCCGACCGCAATCAGTCCGGCCGTCAGCGCGCTGGTTCCCGAATTGACCATCAGGGCGTGCCTGACGCCCAGGAAGCGGCAGGCCGCGGCCTCGAATTCAGCCGTCACGCTCTCGCCGCGCGGGTAGACGAACAGGCGCCCGGAGCGGATGACCTCGGCCACCGCGGCGATCTCTTCCTCGCCCATCACGCTCGGGCCCGAGACCCCCGACGGCAGGGGCTCGGCGATGACCGGCGCCCCACCATCGATCGCCAAGCGGTCAGTCTCGATCAAAACTCCGCCTCTCGCTCAACCAAAAATCAGTCTATCGGCGCTGCCCGATCGTTCCGGCCGGACCCCAGCCGGAGGCCGCCGAGGGCGGATAATCTGGGGCGCCCGACCGGCCTCTTTGCCGGCCCGCGGGGGCCTTGAGCGCCCTTCAATCGACGGGGACCCTAACCCTTATGACCCTGATTCCCTATGTGATCGAGACCACCGAGCGTGGCGAGCGCGGGATGGACATTTATTCGCGCCTGCTGCGCGACCGGATCATATTCGTGGGTTCGCCGGTCGACGACACCCTGGCCAACACGATCGTGGCCCAGCTCCTGCTGCTGCAGAGCGAGGACCCCGACCGCGACATCTCCATGTACATCAACTCGCCCGGCGGGTCGGTCACGGCCGGCATGGCGATCTACGACACGATGCAGTACATCAAGCCGCAGATCCAGACCTTCTGCACCGGGATCGCGGCCAGCATCGCCTGCGTGCTGCTGGCCGGGGGCGAGAAGGGCAAGCGCTTCGCGCTGCCGCATTCCAGCGTCCTGATCCACCAGCCCTCGCAGTCGATTCCGGGGCACATGACCTCGTCCGACCTGGAGATCGCCGCGCGCGAGATAGTGCGGGTGCGGCACCGCATCGAGGACGTGCTGGTTGCCCACACCGGGCAGGCCAAGGAAAAGATCCGGGAGGACACCGAGCACGACTACTGGATGAGCGCCGACGAGGCGCTCGATTACGGGATCGTGGATCAGATCGTTCGGCGGACCGACGCGGCGGGCTAGACTGGCGGGCCGGTTGACAGGAGAGGCTGGAGAGCATGCCGATTGGTGAGCGGCCGCCCATCTTCCGCTGTTCGTTCTGCGGCAAGACCCAGGACCAGGTACGGCGGCTGATCGCCGGCGCCGGCGACGTCTACATCTGCAACGAGTGCGTCGAAGTCTGCAACGACGCCATCGCCGACGACGGTGGCGGCGGAGAGCCGCCGGCGACCATTTCGGCCCCGCCCACGCCGATGGAAATCTTCGAATTCCTCAACCGCCACGTCATCGGCCAGGACCAGGCCAAGCGGGCGGTGGCGGTGGCGGTCTTTAACCACTACAAGAAGCTGGTGGCCGGCCAGTACGGCGAAGACGGCCTTGAGCTGGACAAGACCAACATCCTACTGATCGGGCCGACCGGTTGCGGCAAGACCGAGATCGCCCGGACCCTGGCCCGCTTGCTGGACATGCCGTTCTGCATCGTCGACGCCACCGCGCTCACCGAGGCCGGGTACGTCGGCGAGGACGTGGAGAGCATCCTGCTGCGCCTGATCCAGGCAGCCGACCACAACATCGCCGCCGCCCAGACCGGGATCATCTACATCGACGAGATCGACAAGATCGCCCGCAAAGCCGAGAACCCCTCCATCACCCGCGACGTGTCCGGCGAGGGAGTTCAGCAGGCGCTGCTCAAGATCCTGGAGGGAGCCCAGGTGAACGTGCCCCCGCAGGGCGGGCGCAAGCACCCGCACCAGGAATTCCTCGAGATCCAGACCCGCGACATCCTGTTCATCTGCGGCGGGGCCTTCGAGGGACTCTCGACCATCGTGCGGCGGCGCACCGGGGCCGGCAACTCGCTCGGGTTCGCCACCGAGGCCTCCGAACGCCGCGAGATCCGGGAGAACCCCCTGCACCACGTCTCCTCAGACGACCTGATGCGCTACGGCCTCATTCCGGAATTCGTCGGGCGCCTGCCGGTGGTCGCGGCGCTGGACGAACTGGACGTGGGCCAGCTGCGCCGGATCCTGACCGAGCCGGCCAACTCGCTGATCAAGCAGTACCGGCGGCTGTTTGAGATGGACGGGGTGGAGCTGTCGGTAACCGAGGACGCCATGTCGGCGATCGCCGAACGGGCCCAGAGCCGCAAGACCGGGGCCCGCGGCCTCCGCACGGTGATGGAGAGCATCCTGCAGCCGGCCATGTTCGAAATCCCCTCGCGGCGCGACGTCCGCAAGGTCGTCATCACTGCCGAGGTCGTAAACCGCAACCTGAAACCGCTTTACGTTACCACTACCCAGGGGGAAGCTGAGCCGCTGGCGCGCGAACTTGGCGGCTAAGGGCTCGGAGCGCGCTGGGGTCGCTCACTGCAACCACGCCGCGGCGGATTAAATTGTCCGGCAGCCAAATGTGCGGTCCCCGGCTTGTATGCAGCACCACCTTCTGCCGGCTCCGGCTGGAATCGAGCAACCCGAACTGAGTTGACACTAGGCAAAATCATATAATGTTTTGTCAACCTCATGTTGATCGATAAGGTGGTTGCAATGTTCGGTCAACGATTGCGGCTCGCCCGCAAGCGAGCCGGGCTATCTATGCGATCCCTGGCCGGATTAACGGTTCCAAAGGTTTCCGCCCAGGCCATCAGCAAATACGAAGCGGGCAAGATGATGCCGTCTTCGTCAGTTCTCGTCGGGCTAAGCGAGGCGCTCGGCGTTTCCCTGGACTTTCTCATGAGCAGGCAAGTCGAGGTGCTGGACGGACTCGAATTTCGCAAGCACTCCAAAACAACTGCCCGCGACCGCGCGAAGGCCGAAGCGATTCTCATCGACAACCTCGAAAGGTACCTCGCCATCGAGGAGATCCTCGGCATCCAATCGGTAGGCGACTGGACCATTGACCTTTGCAAGATGAGCGTGGAATCCGAGCGGCAGATTGATGCTGCTGCCGATGCTCTCCGCAAGGCGTGGGATCTCGGATCAGACCCGGTGCCCAGCCTTTGCCTGCTCCTGGAGGCGAAAGGGATCAAAGTGGTTGAGGGCGATTTACCCCAGAGCATAAATGGCTTGGCGTGCAGCGTCATGCGAGGCGGAGTACCTGTGGCCGACGCGGTAGTTGTGTCCAGCAGAACCAACATCGAGCGCAAGCGATTCACTCTGGCACATGAATTAGCTCACCGGGTTATCCGCTCCACCGGCGATCAAGCGGTCAGGCTCGAGGCGGCCATGAACCGCTTTGCGGGCGCGTTCCTAATGCCGCGCCAACACCTGCTCGACGAAGCGGGGGAGTGTCGCCAGCGCATAACGTACGGAGAAATCATCCGCCTAAAGCACATGTACGGGGTTTCGGCGGCGGCGATCCTGGTGCGGCTTGGCCAGGTCGGCATTTTGGGAGCCGCCTCCGTGCAACGGGCGTTTGCGACTTTTGCGCGCAGTTGGAGGAAGTCGGAACCCGAGCCTATTGGGAGTGACCAAGGCTTTGCGGCTTTCGAAAAGCCTCAGCGGTTTGAGCGCCTGGTATGGCGCGCTGTAGGCGAAGAGCTCATATCGACAGCGCGCGCAGCAACACTGCTCGGTGTCTCGTTAAGTGAAGTTGAACGGCAAATTGCCGGTCCGATCCCGTAATGACTACAGTCGTTGTCATCGACGCGTCGTGCATGATAGATCTCCAAAAAGGCAATCTTTTGCCTGAGCTTTGCGACCTCCCGTACGGCCTCGTCATTCCCCTGCCGGTGCGTGCATCAGAGTTACTCAACGTGACCAACGCGGAATGGCAGCGCCTCGACGATGGCGGGTTGATCACGCACGATCTGAACCCCGCCGAAGTCGAGCAAGCGTTTGCGCTCAAGTACGATGAGGCTTACATAACTAACTAGCGTTACCATGCATTTCCGTCGTGTCACCCACGACCGCGGGAAAAACCTCGCCCGCGAGGGGTCTTTCGAGCCCCTTTGGTGAGGCAATGATAGCACATGGCAGCCAACATAATACGAACGTTTCTGCCCTTGGCTAGTTAAGTATGTAACCCCCAGTACGATCGACCCGCATTGTCCGCCAACGATTGCTTCTGCCTCGTGACGGCTTTAACTTACTCAGGCGTCTTGCTCACCGGCGACGCCGCCTTGCGATCGGCCGCGGTTGGTAGGCGCCTTGTTGTGCATGGGGCTCTTTGGATCGTAGACGAGATGGCGGCGGCAGGGATTTGTTCGAGAACGCTGCTGATCGAAGCTCTCTCTACTTGGCAAAGCGACGGCACGGTTTTTCTCCCCAGTGCCGAAATCCGCAACCGCATGCAGTTGTTCGCCGAGCGACCATAAAGCTCAACGCTGGCGCTTAACTGACAAAGCGGTGTGAGCGTCGGGGTTGACCGGTTTCGGTGAGCCGGCTCTCTGGGTGCAGATGTTCATCTGCCGCATTGCAGAACGTTGCAAGTTCGGCCGAGCATTTCCGTCCACTCATTCGGCCACACGAGGGCCCGCGAGTGAGTGTTCCCAGATATGGGTTAATTCGGGACATTTCTAATCCGATTGGACGATCTGCAGCCCGCATAAAGCTAAATCGCCGCTCCCGCCAGTTGGCGGTAGGACGAGCGCCCGAAACCCATCGTCACCAGGGCCTCGCCCGCCAGCCCGGCGAATTCGCCCGCCACTCCGACCCAGACCGCCTGCGGGGCGACCAGCAACGCTCCCGCCACGGTCAGAATCAGGATTCCGAG
>CAXXYJ010000040.1:0-1883 GCA_963664795.2 Chloroflexota bacterium
GGGCTGATCGCGGTGGAGAAGATCGACAAGCAGAAGATGACCAGGTCGGGCGGTGCCCGCCGTCGCGCGCTCAACCGATCGGTTCTGGAACAAACCTGGGGGCGAATCGTAAATCAGCTCAAGTACAAGGCCGAAAGCGCCGGTAGGGAGCTTCGATTCGTCAATCCCTGGAACACCTCGCAGCGCTGCTCGGGCTGCGGTGCGATGGTGAAGAAGGGCCTTGCAGTGAGAAGGCACGTCTGTGAGTGCGGTCTTGACCTTGACCGCGATCACAACGCGGCCTTAAACATACTGCAGAAGGCCATCTCGGGTGGGACTTTTCCCGAGGCCGCCCCGGAGGCGGCATAACTGTATTCAGAGTGGCGCGTAATTGCGGCACTTTCGTATATAAGTCCCATTCGATTATTGGCCGGAGCAGGCCGCGGCCCGGAGCCGGGTCCGGTCCATCCGTTATCCGGCCCGGTGAGCCGCCGCCGGCACAATTGAGCGCCAGTCCGGCGCTGTTCCGGCCTTTCCGGGGCGGTCCGTGAATCTGACGACCCGTCCCCATCTCGACCCGCTTCCCGAGAGGCTTACCAGTGCCTATCGACCCGTCCCTCTTCCGCCCCGAGGCGGTCAGCCCGGAAACGCGCGCATTCAATGAACGCCTGAAGAAGCTGATGGCCGAGGAGGCGGGCAAGGACATCACGCCGGAATACTTGCGCCGGCGCCGGCGCGAGGGCAGTCCCTGGCAGACGCCGCAGCAGCGGCTGGAATTCGGAATCGACGACAGCTGTCCCGGCCCGGCCGGCGCCGTTCCGCTGCGCATCTTCGTCCCCGACCGCTGCGACGCCGTCTACCTGCACATCCACGGCGGCGGCTGGGTCTTCGGCGGCTCGGAACTCGAAGACGAGAACCACTGGCGGCGCGCCCGGGAGTGCAGCGTGGCGGTGGTGAGCGTCGAATACCGTCTGGCGCCCGAGAACCCCTATCCGGCCGCGCCCGATGACTGTGAGGCCGCCGCCCGCTGGCTTATCGAAAACTCGGCGGTGCGGTTCGGCACCGACCGGTTGCTGATCGGCGGCGAATCGGCCGGCGCCAATCTGTCCGCGGTCACGCTGCTGCGGCTGCGCGACCGGCACGGCTTCACCGGCTGGTCGGGCGCCGACCTGATGTACGGCGCCTACGAATTCGCCGGGGGAACCCCGTCGCGCCGGATCATCGGTAAAGACAGCCTCGTGCTGCGGCCCGAATCGATGGAACTGATGCAGGCAGGCTACTTCAGGTCGGCGGACCGCACCGACCCCGACGTGTCGCCCCTGCGCGCCTGCCTGCACGATCTTCCGCCGGCGCTGTTTGGCTGCGGAACCGCCGACCCGCTGCTGGACGACAGCCTGTTCATGCACGCGCGCTGGATCGCCGCCGGCAACCGGGCCGAAATCGCAATCTACCCCGGCGCGACCCACGCCTTCGACGACTTCAAGGCCCCTTTGACCGAGTCGTCCCACCAGCGCCGCTACGAATTCATCCGCGGCGCGATCGCCGGGTAGGCCCGCCGAAGAGCTTCAGAGCGTCCGCAGGGCGTCCTCGGCCGCCGCCACGGTGAGTTCGATGTCGGCGTCGGTGTGGGTGGAGGCCAGGTGCCAGCGCCCGTTGGGGGCGATGCGCACGCCCCGGTCCAGGAGCGCGATCCGGAAGCGTTGGTAGCGTTCCTCGTCGCAGTGGCGCGCGTGGTCGCGGTAACTGTGGATCTTGGTCCGGTCGGTGAAGGAGGTCGAGAAGACCGAGCCGAATCCGGCGACCCGCAGGCTGACCCCGGCCCCGGCGGCGGCTGCCTCCAGCCCGTCCATGAGCGTTCGTCCGCGCCGGTTCAGGTCGCCGTAGAAGCGGTCCGGGTCTTGCAT